>NZ_JAUTAN010000001.1:2503088-2815974 GCF_030818655.1 Nocardioides zeae
CGAGCGGCGACGGCGGCGACGGCGACGCGACGACGAGCCGCCGCCCTCCTCGCCCTCGGCGTCGGCGTCGGTGGCGTCAGTCGCGTCCTCGGCGTCGTCGCCGGACTCGTCGCCCTTGTCGGACGCGTCGTCCTGCTTGGGGCCCCGACCCCGGCCGCGGCCGCCGCGGTTGGGGCGACGCTCGCCGCCCTCCCCCTGCGCGTCGGTCGCGTCGTCCGAGGCGTCGTCGGTGGAGGTCTCGGCGTCCTCGCCGGCCGACGACTCGGCGTCGTCGTCGCTGTCGCCGTTTCCGCCGTTGCCGCCCCGGCGACGGCGCCGGCCGCCCCGACGGCGGCGACGACGACCGGCGCCCGACGACTCGGAGTCGTCGTCGCCGTCGGTCTCGCTGTCGGTGTCGGTGTCGGTGTCGCTCTCGCTGTCGGTGTCGGTGTCGTCGCTGTCCGCGGTGTCCTCGGCGGTCTCCGGAGCCTCGGCCTCCGGGGCCTCGACGACGTCGGCGGCGACCTCGGTCCCCTCCTCCTCGTCGCCCGGGGTCTCCTCGGTCGGCTCCTCCGCCTCGACGGCGGGTGCCGGCGCGGCGGCCTTGCGGGTGCGGCGACGGGGAGCGGGGGTCGGCTCGGGCGCCTGGAACAGCGGTACGGCGACCGCGCCGCCCGCCGGGGTCTCGGGCTCGCTCGGCAGGTCGACGGGAGCGTCGGCGGCGACCGTCGCGGCCTCGGCCGGCGGGGCCGTCTTCGTGGCCGCAGCCTTCTTCGCGGTGGTCTTCTTCGCCGCGGACCGCTTGGCCGCGGCCTTCTTCGCGGGCGCAGCGACGGGCTCGGCGGCGGTCTCGACGACGGGCTCCACGACGGGCTCCACGGCGGGCTCGGCCGGAGCAGCCGGCGCGGTCTTCTTCGCCGCGCGCTTGCGGGTGGTCTTCTTGGCGGGCGCCGGGGCCTCGTCGGCGACGGGCTCGGCAGCGGCCTCCGGGGCCGGTTCGACGACAGTCTCGACGGCGGGCTCGGCCGGAGCAGCCGGGGTGGTCTTCTTCGCCGCGCGCTTGCGGGTGGTCTTCTTCGCCGGCGCCGGCGCCGGCGCCGGGGCCGCGGCCTCGTCGGCGACCGGGTCGCCCTGCGTGCCGATCGGCTCGGCAGCAGGCTCGGCGGCGGGCGCGGCGGGGGCGGTCTTCTTCGCCGCGCGCTTGCGGGTGGTCTTCTTCGCCGGCGCCGGCGCCGGGGCCGCGGCCTCGTCGGCGACCGGGTCGCCCTGCGTGCCGGCGGGCTCGGCGGCGGGCTCGGCGGCGGGCTCGGCGGCCGCCGTCTTCTTCGCCGCGGTCTTGCGCGGGGCCCGCTTGCGGGGCGCCGGGGCCTCGGCGGCCGTGGTCTCGCTGGGCTGGTCGGTCGGGTTCTCGTCGAGCACGGTGCTCCTGTCGGCCCCACGGCGAGCGCAGGGCGAGTCGGTACGCCGCAGCCGGGGTCTCCCCCTGCGCGGGCGCAAAGCCTGTCGTCGCACCGCCGGTGGCGGTGCGCGGCGGGCGGTCGTCGTGCTGCCGCGGTCGCTGACGCGGGGCCGCTGTCACCGACCTCCGAGCCACGTCGCGGCGGCGCGACCGAGCACGCTCACCGTCCGCGAGTATCGCACACGCCGCTGCCGGAGACCGGTTCCTCAGCCGACGGCGGGGGCGAGCGGGTCGCCGACCACGGCCGACCCCTCGTCGAACGGACCCTGCGCCAGCCGCGTCAGCCGGGGCGACTCGCCGGGCTCGACACCGCTCGTGGCGCGCAGGCCGGTGAGCACGTCGTCGGGCCTCACCGCGGGCACGCCGTGCCGCAGCACGAGGTCGAGCTGCGGCGTACCGGCGGCGTCCTCGACAACCACCAGGCGCACGACGGCGGCACGGCAGTCGAAGGAGCGGACGCCCTTCTTCGTCATCCGCTCGACGAGCACCTCGCCCGCCGCGAGGAAGGCGGCGACGCCGGCCTCGAGCTCCGCCCGCGGGGTCGTGGTCTCGATGCGCCAGTGGCTGGCCTGGAGCAGGTCGGCGAGGGACCCGCCGGGCGACTCCACGACCTCGACGACGTCGAGGCCGTCGGGCAGTGCCTCGTCGAGGAGGGCGTGGACCTCGGCGGGGTCGACGACGGCGGCGAGGGCGATCTCGAGGTACTCCGCCTCGCTCGCCGAGCCCGTCGGGGCCGCGTTGGCGTAGGAGATGCGGGGGTGCGGGTTGAAGCCCGACGAGTAGGCCATCGGGATCCGCGCCCGGAACACCGCCCGCTCGAACGCGCGGCTGAAGTCGCGGTGGCTGGTGAAGCGGAGCCGGCCGCGCTTGGTGTAGCGGATGCGGAGCCGCTGGACGGGCGGGGCTTGCTGCTCGGGCTGGTCACGCACGGAGGACAGGGTACGGACAGTCCGCCGCCTCCTGCCGCATCGCCGCCGACGGGTAGACGGTGCCGACGCGGGTGCCGTCCAGCCACGCGGTCAGCCGCGCGGCCTCGACCCGGAGTGCGGCCGCGGCGTCGGCGCCGAGCGGCTCGAGCGGCCGCACCTCCACCACGCCCTCGGGGTCCTGCACCCAGCACCCGACGACGCGGCCGTCCCACCACGCCGTCGTGCCGGCGTTGCCGTTGCGGTCGAAGATCGCCGCGCGGTGTCCCCCGAGGTAGAAGTCCCGCTCCTTCCAACCCATGACGGTCGGGTCGAGCACCGGCAGCAGCGCGGCCCACGGCTCTGCCGTCGCGAGCGCCCCGTCCAGCAGCGGGTCGTCGGCGGCCACCCAGGCGGGACGTCCGTCCTCGAGCGCGACCTGCACCGCTCCGACGTCGGCGAGCGCGCGCCGTACGACGCCCTTGGTCGCCCCCAGCCACCAGACGACGTCGTCCTCGGTGCCGGGGCCGAACGTGCCCAGCCAGGCGGCGACGAGCCGGGCCCAGCCGGCGGCGGCATCGAGGGGAGCGGGGACCTCGCCGAGCCAGTCCGCGATCGCCGTCCAGCGCGGCCGCGACAGGCGCCAGTGCTGGGTGTTGGTGCCCCGCACCACGTGCGCGGAGAGGCCCAGGTTGGTGACGACCCGGCCGGCGAGCTGACGGACCTCGGCGGGCGCGCCGGCGGCCGTCAGCTCGGGCAGCACGGGGCGCAGGTCCTGCGCGGTCAGGCCCCCGGGCGCGCTCGCGAGGGCGTCGAGCACCCGGCCGCGGGCGTCGTCCAGCCACGCGTGGCCGTCGGGGGCGACGCCGAGGGCCACGGCGTCCTTGGCGACGCGGTTGCGCTCCGCGGCGAGCACCCGCGCGCTGGCGCTCCCCCACGCCGCCGGCAGGAGGTCGCGGGGGAAGACGAAGAGCGTGCGCCGCATGGCCAGCTGCTTGACGACGGCACGGGTCCCGTAGAGCTCGGCGTCGACGTCGGCCAGGGCCAGGTCCCGCACCCGGGCGTGCAGCGCGAGGTGCACGGTGGCGGGCTCGGTCGCGTGGAGCACCGTCATCGCCCGGACGGCGGCGAGCACGTCGTCGTACCGGTGCTGCGGCGCGACGCCGTGCCGCTGCGCCACCCGGGTGCGGCGTTCGGCATCGGTGACGGTGCGGACCATGGTGGGATCATGGCGCACCCCCGACGACGGGTGCAGCCCGAGATGCCCCCTGCCGATGGAGCTGGTCCCGCGATGAGCGACCCGCACGACCCCTACCGCTCGAGCCCCTACCCGCCGCCGCAGCAACCGCCCTGGGGCCAGGTCCACCCCGGTGGTGCACCGGCGCAGTGGGCACCGCAGAGCCCGTACGGCGCGCACCAGCCCGCGCGACGCGACGGCGTCTCCCTCACCGGCTTCTTCCTGAGCCTCACCTGCTGCCTCGGTCCGGTCGCCGTCATCCTGGGCCTCGTCGGGCTCGCGCGCACCGGTCGGGGCCGGCGGGAGGGGCGGTGGGCCGCCGTGTCCGCCATCGTCGTCGGCGGCCTCGGCACGCTGGGGATGGTCGGCGCGGTCGTGAGCGGCTTCTGGCTCTTCGGCAACACCAAGCTCATCGAGGAGACCTCGGTCGGCCACTGCTACGACCGCTGGCTCGAGGACTCCAGCTCGGTCCCGCTCCTGGCCCCCCGGGACTGCGACGAGCCCCACGACGGCGAGATGGTCGCCCTCACCGACCAGGCCGAGGTCGACGAGGTGTTCGCGTTCCTCGGCGTCGACCAGGACGAGGCGTCGGGCGACCAGCGCCGGGAGGCGTGCGCCCTCCTCGCCCCGGAGCGCTACGGCGACGCGCTCGGGAGCGACGACGTGCGTGCTCGTTTCCTCTCGGACTGGGAGGATCCCTCCGGACGCGACGTCGTCGGGTGCTTCGTCGAGGGCGCCGACGACCAGCTCACCGCACCGCTCGCCCAGCGGTGACCAGGCAGCACACGGACGAGGAGCCCTCATGAGCAACCCCTACGAGCCCGACCTCGGCAAGCCGGGCGACCAGCCGCAGCAGCCGGCGTGGGGCCAGGGCGGCCCGGGTCCGCAGGGTCAGCCTCCGCAGGGGCAGTACGGTCCCAGCTACCCGGCCTACGGCGGCCAGCAGTGGGGCGGGAGCCCGTACGGCGCGCAGCAGCCCACGACGACCGACGGCATCTCGATCACGGCGTTCGTGCTCAGCCTGACCTGCTGCCTGTCGTTCGTCGGTCTCATCCTCGGCTTCGTCGGTCTCGGCCGCACGAAGGACAACCGGCGCAAGGGACGCTGGGCGGCCGTCTCCGCGATCGTGATCGGTGCCCTCGGCACGCTCACGGCGATCGGCATCATCGTGGTCGCCGTGTTCGTCGGCACGAGCGCCATCGTTCCCGGCGAGGCCGAGGTCGGCGAGTGCGGCAACATCCTCAGCGAGGACCGCGACACCGTGACGATGACGTCGAAGGACTGCGGCGACCGCCACGACCTCGAGGTGGCCTACGTCGGCACCTTCGACGAGATCGAGGACTCGCAGTTCGTGCCGTCGAACCCGGACGACCTCACGGACGCCGGCATCTCCTTCGGCGTCTGCACCGACCTGATGCCCGCCGAGGACGCCTCCACCCTCGACGAGGCGGACGACGACCTCCGCTACGGCATCGTCACCGAGGACACCTCGCCCAGCGGCGACGAGGCGTTCTTCTGCTACGTCGAGCGTTCCGACGGCGAGAAGCTCGAGGGATCCCTGCTCGGCTGACCCGCCCCTCCCTCGGGGTCAGCGGATCGTGATCGTGCGCTCCTGGTTGGCCCCGAGGGCGAGCGCCCCGCCGGAGTAGCCCACCGTCATCCGGTAGGTCCCCCGCGCCAGGGCGGGAAGCGCGGTGCGGTGGGTGCCGCCCGCGAGGGCACGGGCACCGGAGTACCAGACCTGGCGTCCGTCGGCCCGGTAGATCCGGATGCCCACCGACCCGGCCGGCCGGGGCACCGCGGCCGTGCCGTTGCCGGTGAACGCGGCGCCGACGAGCATCGTGCCCGTGGCCCGCGGGGTCGGCATCCGGCTGATGGAGCTGCCCAGGACCGTGGCGCCCTTGTGGACGGTGAACGCGCTCGTCTGACGGGTGCCGTTGCCGGCGCCGTCCGTCGCGAGCACGAAGGTCGCGGTGTAGCGACCCGGAGCGAGCGCGGCGGGCACGCGGAACGACGCACGGCCGTGGGCGACCGTCGCCGTCTGGCGCGCGCCGACCCCGGTGAGCGTCACCGTCCCGGCTCCGTCCGCGACCCCGCTGACGCTGACGCCCACCCAGGTGGTGGTCGCGTAGCGCTGCCCCGTCGAGCCCGCGAACGTGAGCGCGACCGGAGGCACCGGCGTACCGGTCGGCTGGCTCGTCGGCGCGGTCGACGGCTCGGTGGTCGGCGTGGGCTCCGCGGTCGGCTCGGCGGTCGGCTCGGCGGTCGGCTCGGTGGTGGGCGGCGTGGTCGGGCCGGGGCACGCGACGACACTGCCGTGGTAGCTCCGGTCGGTGCTCCCCGAGCGGCTCGTCTCGCTCCAGAGCACGGTCACGTTGCTGACGCCGAGGGCGGAGAAGTCGAACGCGGCGGGCGCCGTGGCGGTCCACCCGTCGATCGTGCCGCCCTCGACCTGGCGCACGCCCGTGTAGGACCGCGTGCCGTCGCCGCGCCGGTAGGAGACGTCGGTGAGGCGCACGTCGGTGGCCGTCGGCGCCCAGCGGACGGTGCAGCCGTCGACCGTCGTCGTGGTGCCCCGCGTGGCCGTGCCGAGCACGCAGTCGAACGTGTCGAGCGGCGCGCTGTCCCACCAGGCGGCGGCGGGGTCGGCGCTGTTGCGGGCGTCGTACGTCGCGGTCGCACCCCCGGCGCGGACCGTCGCCGTCGCGCCCGCGCCCGACAGCGTGAGGGCGGTCGCGGGGTCGCGGCCGGCCGCACCGTCGACGTACACCTCGACGGGCTCCGCGAAGCGGCTCGTGAACGTGACGTCGCAGCCGGTGACCGTGGTGGTGACGAGGTCCTGGGCGCGGGCGGGGCCGAGGTACCACTCCCACGACAGCTCGTCCGGCTCCGCCAGGGTGTGCCCCGCCGTGGCGACCGCCTTGAGGTAGACGGTCCCGGTCGCGCCCCCCGACGCGGCCGGGACCGCCAGGCGCCCCGTGACCGGGGAGCCGCCCTCGTCGACGTAGCTCACGCCGGGCACGCTGGGCACCTCGACGGCGTTCCACGCGACGTACGTCGGCGTGGCCGGCCGCACCGTGGCCGGGTCGCCCGCCGTCGCCGGCGCCCCACCGCCGGCGAGCGCCAGGGCGGCCAGCACGGTCACCACCGTGCCCGTGACCGCCGTGGCGCCTGCCGCGACGCCCGTCCGTGCCCGCATGTCGTGCCTCCCGAGTCGAGGGTCCTCGGGGTGAAGGTCGGCAGGGAGGGGGCGAACCGGAGGAGAACGGCGGATCCCGGTCGGGGAACTGTGCGGGTGGGGCGGTCCGGGCCTGGTCCGAGCTGTCCCGGCCGCACAGTTCCGGGCCTCGGTCGGGGGCTGACCCGGAGCCGACGGGCGGCGCCCAGCTGTACCTAGCGCACGTCGTCGGCCGCGCGCCGCACGAGCAGGCCGTCGGTCGTCGTGAAGCCGTGGCGCGCGTAGAGCGCGACGCTCCGCGGCGACGGGCTCAGCACGATCCGGGCCCAGCCCGCGGCGTCGGCGTGGGCGGTGCAGGCGGCCAGCAGCGCCTCCCCCACACCACGTCCGCGCGCCTCGGGGCGCACGTAGAAGTTCGCGAGGTAGCCCCAGGCGGTCGGGCGGACCCGATCGGCGCGTCGCGGCGTCGGCATCCGCTCGAACTCGAGCACGTTGAGCATGCCGAGCGCACCCGCCTCGGGCCCGACCGCCAGCCAGGTGATCCGCTGGTCGCGCTCGCGGGCCCACCACGCGTCGAACCGCTCCGCGAAGGTGGGGTCGTCGAGCGGGCGGCCGGCGTCCTCCTCCGACCAGGCCCGGCGCAGCGACCGCGCCGCGGCCACGTCGGCGGCGACGCGGCCGTCGACGCGACGTACCAGCACGGCAGGGACCGACCCGCCGCTCACACCACCGAGAGCGGCAGCAGCGTGCGTCCGGTGGGGCCGACCTGGATCTCGGTGCCCATCTCGGGGCACACGCCGCAGTCGTAGCAGGGCGTCCAGCGGCAGTCCTCGACCTCGACGTCGGACGACCCGTCGGCCACCGCGAGGGCGTCCTCCCAGTCGGCCCACAGCCAGTCCTTATCGAGCCCGGAGTCGAGGTGGTCCCAGGGCAGGACCTCGTCGTACTCCCGCTCCCGCGTCGTGAACCACGCGAGGTCGACGCCGGTGCCGTCGAGCGCCGCGTCCGCAGCGGCGACCCAGCGGTCGTAGGAGAAGTGCTCGCTCCAGCCGTCGAACCGGCCGCCGTCGCGCCACACCGCCTCGATGACCCGACCCACCCGGCGGTCGCCGCGGGACAGCAGTCCCTCGATCGTGCCGGGCTTGCCGTCGTGGTAGCGGAAGCCGATGGCGCGGCCGTACTTCTTGTCCGCCCGCACCGTGTCGCGCAGCTTCTTCAGCCGCTCGTCCGTGGTCTCGTGGTCGAGCTGCGCCGCCCACTGGAACGGGGTGTGCGGCTTCGGCACGAACCCGCCGATGGAGACGGTGCAGCGCACGTCGTTGCGGCCCGACACCTCGCGGCCCTTCGCGATGACGCGCTTGGCCAGGTCGGCGATCTGCAGCACGTCCTCGTCGGTCTCGGTGGGGAGGCCGCACATGAAGTAGAGCTTCACCTGCCGCCACCCGTGGGAGTACGCCGCGGCGACCGTCGCGATGAGGTCGTCCTCGGTCACCATCTTGTTGATGACCTTGCGCATCCGCTCGCTGCCGCCCTCGGGCGCGAAGGTCAGGCCGGAGCGGCGACCGTTGCGCGAGAACTCGTTGGCGAGGTTGATGTTGAACGCGTCGACCCGGGTCGAGGGCAGCGAGAGCGAGACGTTCGAGCCCTCGTAGCGGTCGGCCAGCCCCTTCGCGACCTCGCCGATCTCCGTGTGGTCGGCGCTCGAGAGCGACAGCAGGCCGACCTCCTCGAAGCCCGACTTGCGGATGCCGTTCTCGACCATGGTGCCGATGGTCTCGATGGACCGCTCGCGCACCGGCCGCGTGATCATGCCGGCCTGGCAGAAGCGGCAGCCGCGGGTGCAGCCGCGGAAGATCTCCACCGAGAAGCGCTCGTGGACGGTCTCGGCGAGCGGCACCAGCGGCTTCGCCGGGTAGGGCCAGGCGTCGAGGTCCATGAGCGTGTGCTTGCGGACGCGGTGCGGCACGCCGGGCAGCGCGGGCTCGTAGGCCGTGATGGTGCCGTCCGCGCCGTACGCCACGGAGTAGAACTTCGGGACGTAGACGTTGCCGGTGACCGCGAGGCGCCGGAGCAGCTCGTCGCGGCCGGACAGGCCGAGCTCGTCGTTGCCGGGACGCCCCTGGCCCTTCCACTCCCGCACGACCTCGGAGATCGCGAGCACGACCTCCTCGCCGTCGCCGAGCACGGCGGCGTCGAGGAAGTCGGCGATCGGCTCGGGGTTGAACGCCGCGTGGCCGCCGGCGAGCACCACCGGGTCGTCCGCGCCGCGGTCGACCGCGTGGAGCGGGATGCCGGCGAGGTCGAGCGCGGTGAGCATGTTGGTGTAGCCGAGCTCGGTCGAGAAGCTGAGGCCGAAGACGTCGAACGCGCCGACGGGACGGTGGGCGTCCACGGTGAACTGCGGGATCGGTCCCCGCTCGTCACCGGCGCGCAGCACGGCCTCCATGTCGGGCCACACCGAGTAGGTGCGCTCCGCGACGATCCAGTCCCGCTCGTTGAGCACCTCGTAGAGGATCTGCACGCCCTGGTTGGGCAAGCCGACCTCGTAGGCGTCGGGGTACATGAGCGCCCAGCGAACCGTCGGACCGGTGCCCGCCTGTTCGCCGCAGTCCCAGTCCTTGACCGTCGAGTTGAGCTCGCCGCCGACGTACTGGATCGGCTTGGAGACGCCCGCGAGCTTCGGCTCGAGACGGGCGAAGACGGACTCGGGGGCGGAGTCGGTCACGGGGGACGGCACGAGGACACCTCGGTGGTCGGGGGCAGGACGACGTCCCAGGGTACGGCGCGCCCCCGGCCCGGGCCTACTCCGGCGGCCGACGCGGGTCGGCTGCGGGCGCGGGGCCGGGCGTGGGGTCGAGGCCCCGACCGGGCGACGTACGGGGAGCGGCGGACGCCGTCCGGGCACTGGCGGGCGCCGTCCCGGGAACGGCGTGCGTCGTCCCGGGAGAGAAAACGCGGAACGCCCCAGGGCCGGCCCTGCGCGGGTGAAAGAGAACGCGGACGCCGAGCCGCGACACGCCGAGGCAACCTTCGCGCCCGTCCGCGTTTTCTTTCTCCGACTCCCGCCAGCCGCGCACTCTTCTCCGCCACGCTCGCCGCGTCCGCGTTTCCCTGATCCCGAGCGGGCTGAGTCCGAGCGGGCTGAGTCCGAGCGGGCTGAGTCCGACGAGGCTGCCGGACGCCGACGCGAAGCGCTCAGCCGGCCTCGCCCCGCGTGCCGTTGCGGAGGTGGATGCTCTGCAGCACCCCGACGGCGAGCATGACGGCGAAGAGGGACGAGCCGCCGTAGGAGACGAACGGCAGCGGCACGCCGGTGACCGGCATGATGCCGAGGCACATGCCGACGTTCTGGAACGCCTGGAAGCCGAACCAGCAGGCGATGCCACCGGCGGCCACGCGGCCGAAGGCGTCGTCGGAGGCCGACGCGATCCGCAGGGCCCGCCAGACGACGAGCGCCAGGAGCGCGACGATGAGGCCGGCGCCGACGAGGCCCAGCTCCTCCCCCGCGACGGTGAAGATGAAGTCGGTCTGCTGCTCGGGCACGAAGCCGGAACGCGTCTGCGAGCCGTTGAAGAGACCCTGGCCGAAGAGCCCGCCGTTGCCGATGGCGATGCGGGCCTGCTCCGTGTTGTAGCCCGCGCCGAGGGGGTCGCGGTTGGGGTCGAGGAACGCCAGGAAGCGGTCGAGCTGGTAGGGCTTGAGGATCCCGGCCCCCACCGCCGCGACGGCGGCCCCCGCACCCGCGCCCACGAGCCCGACGAGCCAGCGCCGGGGCGTGCCGGCGATCGCGAGCACGCCGAGCACGGTCGCGCTCAGCACGAGCATGGTGCCCAGGTCGGGCTGCCCCAGGATCAGCACGGCGGGCACCGCGGCGATCGCGAGCAGGCCGACGACCTCGCGGGTGCCGACCGAGCGGCGCCACGACGCCTGGGCCCGTTCCGCGACGAGGAGTGCCATGCCGACGACGACCGCGAGCTTGGCGAACTCGGCGGGCTGGATCGACATGCCGGCGATGCGCAGCCACGACCGGGACCCGTTGATGGTCGAGCCCATGACGAGCACGAGCACGAGGCCGACCACGGAGACGAGGTAGACCAGGGGCGCGACGATCCGCAGCCAGCGGTGGTCGGTCGCCACGACGACGACCGCCAGCACCACGCCGATCGCGACGTTGACGAGCTGGCGGCGCAGGAAGGCGGTCGAGTCGTCACCGACGAGCGAGGCGCGCGTGGCCGTGGCCGACCAGACCAGCAGCGTGCCGACCACCAGCAGGACCGCGACGGCGCCGAGGAGCACCCAGTCGAGGCCGGGGATGCGGGTGCGGGTCGTGGCGGCGGCCGCCCCCCGGCCGCCGAGCGGCCGGGCGCCGAGCGGGCGCAGCGGGGTGACGGTCACGAGCCCTCCTGCGGGTCGCGGGCCGGCGGGAGGATGGAGCCGTCCGGCGTGAACGTCGGCAGCTCCTCGCCGGCGACGACGCCCGGGATCGCCGCGGCGGTCGGGACGACCTGGTCGCCCTCCACGCCGTACAGCGACTCCCAGATCGCGCGCACCGCCGGACCCGACGTACCCGAGCCCGTGCCGCCCTGCGACACCATCATGACGACGACGTAGTCGTCGGAGTACGACGCGACCCACGACGTCGACTGCTTGCCGTAGACCTCCGCGGAGCCGGTCTTGGACCGCACCACGACGTCGCCGAGCGGGAAGCCGCCCATGCGCCAGGCCATGGTGCCCTCACGCGTCACGCCCTGCAGCGCCCCGTCGATGTAGTCGACCACGTCGGAGGGCACGTCGACCGTCGCCTTGACCTCGGGCTCGATCTCGCGGACCAGCTCACCGTCGGGCGAGACCACGGCCTTCGCGACCCGGGGCTCGTAGAGCGTGCCGCCGTTGGCGAGCGCGGCGTACGCGTCGGCCAGCTGCAGCGGCGTGACGATCGTGTCGCCCTGCCCGATGGAGAAGTTGACGGCGTCGCCGGCCCGGTAGGCGTAGCCCTCCGCGCAGAACTCGCGGGCGAACCGGTGCTGGAAGTCGTTGCCGTCCTCCTCGGCGAGGTCGCAGTAGAAGTCCTTCTGCGCGTCGTAGTACTCCCGCTTCCAGGCACGGTCGGCGATCCGACCCGACGCCTCGCCGGGCAGGTCGACGCCCGTCGCGGTGCCGAAGCCCCACTCCTTCGCCTCGTCGACCAGCGGGTCGAAGGCGTCGACGTCCTCGACGTCGGAGCCGTAGGTGGCCCAGAAGTCGTAGCCGATCCGGTAGAAGAAGGTGTTGCAGGAGACCTCGAGCGCCTTCGCGAAGCCGATCGAGCCGTAGGCCCCCGACTCGTAGTTCTTGAAGTCGCGGTTGCCGACCCGCAGGCTCGACGAGCAGTCGAGGCGGCTGTCGGTGGTGTAGCCGTTCTCGAGCGCCCCCGCCGTCATGAACGGCTTCCAGGTCGACCCGGGGGCGAACTGGCCCTGGGTCGCGCGGGAGAGCAGCGGGGTGCCGGCCTCCTCCGAGTAGAGCCGGTCGAGGTCCGTCTGCGAGATGCCGCCCGTCCACACGCCCGGGTCGTAGGTCGGCTGGCTCGCCATCGCCACGATCCGGCCCGTGTCGGCCTCCATGACGACCACGGCGCCGGAGTCCGCGACGTAGTTGCGGCCCGTCACGGTGTCCCGCGTGTTCCGCGCCGTCTCGATCGTGGACGCCAGCTGCTGCTCGACGACCGACTGCACCTGGGCGTCGATCGACGTCACGAGGGTGTCGCCCGGCGTCGCCTCGATCTCCGAGTCGTCCCCGATCACCTGGCCCATGGAGTCGACCGCCACGCGCCGGTAGCCGGGCATGCCGCGCAACCACGCGTCGTACTCCTGCTCGATGCCGGCGCGCCCCACCACGGACGCACCGTTGACGGACGCGTCGTCGGCGTCCTCCGCCGCGTCGAGCTCGCTCTCGGTGATGGGGCTGAGGTAGCCGAGGAGGTGGGCGGCGTTGACGCCGTACGGCGCGGGGTAGTCCCGCACCGTCTGCTCGTCCACGACGACGGCCGGGTAGTCCTCGGGCTGCTCGCGGATCGCCAGCGCGACCTCGCGGTCGACGTCGACGGCGATGGGCACGGGCTGGTACGGCGAGCCGTTCCAGCAGGTGCCCTCGACCGAGCCCGCGTCGCCGCAGTCGAGCAGGGCGGCGTCGAGGGCCGTGCGCTCGAGGCCGACGGCGGTGGCCACCCGGTCGCGGAGCACCTCGGCGGCGTCCTCGTCCATCCGGCCGAGCACGCTGCGGTCGACCGCGACGACCCAGGCCGTGCGGTTCGCGACGAGCGGCCGGCCCTGCGCGTCGACGATGAGGCCGCGCTGCGGCTGCACGACGATGTCGCGCACCGACTGCGACGCGGCCTTCGCCTGGTAGAGCTCGCCGTCGAGCACCTGGACGTACCAGAGCCGCGCGAGCAGCGTGCCGAACAGCGCCAGCACGAGCGCCTGCACGACGATGAGCCGGAGCCGGCTCCGCTTCGCGCCGGGGCTCTCCGGGGTCGCGCGGCGCGTGAGCGAGGCGGCCATCAGGCGAACCGTCGCTGGGGTTCGAAGCTCGTCAGCAGCACGAGGAGGGGCAGCAGCACCAGCGGGGCCACGACGACGTCGCTCACCAGGCCGACCCCCACCGCGGCGAGCACGTCACCGACGGACGTCGCCGGGTCCTGCATGACCACCCCGAGCAGCGCGAACACGGACGACCCGACGAACGACGCGACGGCGGCGGTCACGAGCACCACGGGCAGCGTGGGCCGCTCGTCGCGGCGGACGCTGCCCGCGACGTACCCGACGACCATGAGCGCGAGCGCCCACCGGCCCGCCAGGTGGTCCGCCGGCGGGGCGAGGTCGAGCGCGAGCCCGGCGCAGAAGCCGAGGATCACTCCGACGTTCGGACCGCGGGTGAGGGCGCCGGCGACGACCACGAGCAGCACGAGGTTGGGCACGACACCGCGCCACGACAGCTCCGGCAGCAGCGCAGCCTGCAGCACCACGGCGACGAGGACGGCGAGGGCGGTCACGGCCGTGCGGGCGGCGTTCATCGGCGGATCCCATCGGGTCCGATGAGAGCGCGGTCGCTCTCGGTGTCGGGGGGCACGACGACGCCGACCGTGTCGAGCCGGCTGAAGTCGACGAACGGCTTGATGACAGCGCGCTTCGTGGTGTCGCGCGGCGTCGAGAACAGCTCCGTGACGGTGCCGATCGGCACACCCGCGACGTAGGGACCGGCGTTGCCGCTCCCCCAGGTCGCGACGACGTCGCCCTCGGCCGGTACGACGGTGGTGTCGACCAGGTCGAGGTCGAGGCGGCTCGGCTCCGACAACGAGCCGCCGCCCGAGAGGAAGCCGACCTCGTTGGAGCTGCCCACCCGGGCACCGACGGTGGAGTCCGCGTCGACCACGAGGAGCACGGTCGCGGTCGTGCGGGTCACGCCGACGACGCGGCCCACCAGGCCCGCCGGGGCGATGACGGTCATGTCGGGCTGCACGCCCGACGACGTGCCGGCGTCGATGGTGACGGTGCGGGTGAAGGTCTGCGCCGCGCCGTACGCGACGACCCGGGCGGGGACGAGGTCGACCTGCTGGGCGGCGGCGGCGGTGAGGAGGCCGTCGTACTCGGCCAGGCGCGCACGGTCGAGCGGGTCGGTCGCCAGCCGGTTCTCCAGCTCGGCGTTCTCCGCCTCCGCGGTCGCGAGCTGGTCGCGCAGGGACGACTGCGTGCGGAACCACGCGGGGACGGCCGCCACGGGGCGGACCACCGCGTCCGCCACGGTCTCGAGGGGTCCGACGACCTCGCCCACCACGGTGCGCGCGGGCTCGACGGGCGAGCTGTCGCCGCCGAGGTAGTCGAGGGTCATGAGGGAGAGGCCGGTGATGGCGAGCGCCGCCACCAGGGCACGGGGCGGGCGCCGCTCCTGGGCCTCGCCGGGCGCCCACGACACGGTGAGCGGGAGGCGACGCAGGCGGGCGAGGCCACGGGGACGGCCCGTGCGACCGAGCCGGTCGTCCTTGCCGGGGCGGGGGGTGCGGTCGCCGGGGCCGACGGGACCGCCCGGGCCGCCGGTGTCGGGGCCGCTCGGCGGGAGGGGGGTGCGGAGGGCCACCGTCAGTACCTCCGGCGGTCGGAGACGAGCACCGCCTGGAGGGCCTCGAACTCCTCCACGCAGCGACCCGCGCCGAGGGCGACCGACGTCAGCGGGCTCTCCGCGACGTGCACCGGCATGCCGGTCTCGTGGCGGATGCGCTCGTCGAGGCCGTGGAGCAGGGCGCCGCCACCGGTGAGCACGATGCCGCGGTCCATGATGTCGCCGGCCAGCTCGGGCGGCGTCTGGTCGAGGGTGACGCGCACGGCGTCGACGATCGCGTGCACCGGCTCCTCGAGCGCGTGGCGGATCTCGGACGTGCTCACGCTGACGGTGCGCGGGAGACCGGAGACGAGGTCGCGGCCGCGCACCTCCACGTCGGTCTCGGCCGACGACGGGAAGGCCGAGCCGACCGTCGTCTTGATCTCCTCGGCCGTGCGCTCGCCCAGCAGCAGCGAGTGCTCCTTCTTCATCCACGCGATGACGGCCTGGTCGAGGTCGTCGCCGGCGGTGCGGATGGACAGGGACGTCACGATGCCGCCGAGGGAGATGACGGCGACCTCCGTCGTGCCGCCGCCGACGTCGACGACCATGTTGCCCGTCGCCTCGTGGACCGGCAGGCCGGCGCCGATCGCGGCGGCCATCGGCTCCTCGACGATGTAGACCCGGCGGGCGCCCGCCTGGTAGCCCGCCTCCTTGACGGCGCGCTGCTCCACGGCGGTGATGCCGCTCGGCACGCAGACGACGAGGCGCGGCTTGGCCAGGTAGCGACGCTTGTGCACCGCCTGGATGAAAAACCGGAGCATCTGCTCGCAGGCCTCGAAGTCAGCGATGACGCCGTCCTTGAGGGGCCGGATCGGCATGATCGTGTCGGGGGCGCGGCCGATCATGCGCTTGGCCTCGTGGCCGACCGCGACGATCTCCTGCGTCATCGTGTTGAGGGCGACGACCGACGGTTCGTCGAGCAGCACGCCCTTGCCACGCACGTAGACGAGCGTGTTCGCGGTGCCCAGGTCGACCGCCATGTCGCGGCCGATGACGCCTCTCATCATCCGGTGTGCCTCGCTCTGGGTAGGACCCGTGCGGGTCCGATGGGGAAGGAGGGCGTCGACGAGCAGCCGAGCCCGGATCCCGAGCGTAGGAGCGTCCCCGGGGCTCAGCGGGGAGGCACGCCGGTGGGTGGGGCCGCGCGCGTCGAATTGGGTCGGACGGCGCGGCGGGGGCGTCGAGTTTGGTCGAACGGCGCGGCAGGCGCGCCGAGGTGGGTCGAACGGCGCGGCAGGCGCGCCGAGGTGGGTCGAACGGCGCGGCAGGCGCGCCGAGGTGGGTCGAACGGCGCGGCAGGCGCGCCGAGGTGGGTCGAACGGCGCGGCAGGCGCGCCGAGGTGGGTCGAACGGCGCGGCAGGCGCGCCGAGGTGGGTCGAACGGCGCGGCAGGCGCGCCGAGGTGGGTCGAACGGCGCGGCAGGCGCGCCGAGTTGTCATGTACGCCGCGGCGGGGGCGCCGAACTGTACGAAGTGCTTGAGCACTCGTCGCCGAGGCGGACGACATGCCCGGGCCAGCTCGGGGGAGAAAACGCGGACGCGGCCCCGTCCGGGGGAAAGAGAACGCGGACCCCGGACCGCGACACGCCGGGCGGCTTCAGGTGGTCGGTGCAACGTTGAGTAGTTGTTGGAGCCTATCGGCGGGGGTGTCCCAGTTGAGGGTTTGGCGGGGGCGGATGTTGAGGAGGCGTTCGGTCTCGGTGATGTCGGCGTCGCTGACGTGGTTGAAGTCGGTGCCCTTGGGGTGGATGTCGCGCACGAGTCCGTTGGTGTTCTCGTTGGTGCCGCGTTGCCAGGGGCTGTGGGGGTCGGCGAAGTAGACGGGGCATCCGGTGGCCAGGGTGAAGGTGGTGTGCGCGGCCATCTCGCTGCCCTGGTCCCAGGTCAGCGAGCGGCGCAACGACTCGGGCAGGTTGGTCATCATCGTGACCAGGGCAGCTGCGACGGTGGTGGCGTCGTGGGTCAGCGGCAGCCGTCGGATCAGGGCGTAGCGGGTCGAGCGTTCGACCAGGGTGATCAACGCCGAACGCCCGCCGGCGCCGATGACGAGGTCGCCCTCCCAGTGCCCGGGTACGGCGCGGTCGGCGGCTTCGGGTGGGCGGTGGCTGATGTGGGCCTCGGCACCGATCCAGGACCGGTTGGACCGTGGGGGCAGCGCCGAGCGGGGCCGACGGCTGGTGCGGCCGCTGCGCAACGCTTTCTCGACCTTCAGCTCCTCACGCAGCGATCCCTTGCCCTGCACGTAGAGCGCTTGGTAGATCGTCTCGTGGCTCACCTGCATATCGTCGCGCCCCGGATAGCACCGCCGCAGATCCTGGCTGACCTGCACGGGTGAGAACCGGTTGTTCAACCGGACCAGCACCGCTGCGCGCAGCACCTCACCGGCACCCCCATCCACACCCGCATCCACACCCGCATCCACGCCGGTGTCTGCACGAACTGCGAGCTTGGACGGGCGGGGCCGGGGCCGGCGCTGCTCGGTCATCACCTGCGCTGCAGCAGCGTGGTAGCGACCCAGGCGGGTGTTGCGGGCCAGTTCGCGTCCCACCGTGCTGCGGTGCACCCCGAGCTCGGCAGCGATCCGTGCTGGACACCGTCCCTCGCTGCGACGGATCTGGATCAAGGCCCGCCCGGCCTGGCTCAACCGGCCGTGCTCATCGACCCAGTCACCGTCCAGCGGGGGTGGATGGGCACCGACAACACCGCCGTGGCGGCCCTTGCGCAGTCGCATGCCAGCGACTGTGGCCCATGAAGCCACCGTGTCTCGATCCCACCCCAGCAACTCGGACACCTGCTTCGCCGGGACCCCGGCCGCCAACAGCCCCAGACCCCGCGCACGCGCCGCTTCTTGATCCCGCAACACAACCCCCACAGCCGTGTTGCACCGACCACTAGAAACCGCCCCGAGGGCCGGCCCCGTTCGGTCCGCGTTTTCTCTCTCCGAGCTGAGCGCCGCGCGCACTTTCCTGCTCGGCGCTCCAAGGCCCGGGCGACGCCGGGCCACCACGCACCATCGGCACAGTTGCAGCCGGCCCGCCCAGCGACCACGCAGCCGGCTGCCAGCTCGACGCGCTGACCGCGCCGTCCGACCAAACTCGACGCCCCCGCCGCGCCGTCCGACCAAACTCGACGCCCCCGCCGCGCCGTCCGACCAAACTCGACGCGCCGACCTACCGCGCCCGCGCCACGCGCCCCTCGTCCCAGACGGGCTCGGTGGACTCGTAGACGGTGCCGTCGGCGCCGTACACGAGGAACCGGTCGAAGCCGCGCGCGAACCAGCGGTCGTGGGTGACCGCGAGCACCGTGCCCTCGAAGGCTGCCAGACCCTCCTCGAGCGCCTCGGCCGAGGCGACGTCGAGGTTGTCCGTCGGCTCGTCGAGCAGCAGCAGCGTCGCGCCCGACAGCTCGAGCAGCAGGATCTGGAAGCGCGCCTGCTGGCCGCCGGACAGCGACTCGTAGGGCTGGTCGGCACTCGCCGCGAGCTCGTAGCGGTCGAGCACGCGGGCGGCCTGCTCCCGCCCCATGCCGGCCCGTCCGTGGGGCGAGCCGTCGCCGCGGTGGAGGATCTCCGTCAACGTGCGTCCGACGAGCTCCGGGTGCTCGTGCGTCTGCACGAACCACCCGGGCCGTACCCGCGCGCCGAGGCGCGCGCGTCCCGTGTGGGGCACCGGCGCGGGCGGGGTCTCCCCCACCGGCCGGTGCTCGACGTCGGGGTCGGTGCCGCCGCCGGCCAGCAGGCGCAGGAAGTGCGACTTGCCGGACCCGTTGGACCCGAGCACGGCCACGCGCTCGCCGTACCAGACCTCCAGGTCGAACGGGTCCATCAGCCCCGTGAGCCCCAGCTGCTCGCAGACGACGGCGCGCTTGCCCGTGCGCCCGCCCCGCAGCCGCATCGTCACCTGCTGCTCGCGCGGCTGCGCGGTGGGCGGGCCGGCCTCCTCGAACTTCGACAGCCGGGTCTGCGCCGCCTTGTAGGCGCCCGCCATCCCGTCGTTGAACTCCGACTTCACCCGCAGCCGGTGCACGAGGGCCTTGAGCTTGGCGTGCTCCTCGTCCCAGCGCCGCCGCAGCTCCTCGAACCGCTCGAACCGGTCGCGCCGCGCGTCGTGGTAGCTCCCGAAGCCGCCGACGTGGGTCCACACCGAGTTGCCCGCGCCCGCGCTGCCGAGCTCGACCGTCACCACCCGCGTGGCGGTGGTGGCGAGCAGCTCGCGGTCGTGGCTGACGAGCAGGATCGTCTTCGACGACGCGGCGATGCGCTGCTCGAGCCAGATCTTGCCGGGTACGTCGAGGTAGTTGTCCGGCTCGTCGAGGAGCAGCACCTCGTCGGGTCCGCGGAGCAGGTACTCCAGCACGAGCCGCTTCTGCTCGCCGCCCGACAGCGTGCGCAGCAGGCGGTTCCGTGCCCGCTCCCACGGCATCCCCAGCGCGGCGACGGCGCACGTGTCCCAGACGACCTCGATCTCGTACCCGCCGGCGTCGGCGAGCTCGCCGAGGGCCGTGGCGTACCGCATCTGCGTCGGCTCGTCGTCGGTCTCCATGAGCGCCAGCTCGCACCGGTCGACCGCGGCGAGGGCCGCGCGCACCCGCTCGGGGGCGACCGAGGCGAGCAGGTCGCCCACCGTCGGGTCGGTGACCTCCGCGTCGTCGCCGTCCGCACCCGTGCGCACGACGCCCTGCCCGACGAACTGCCGCATCACGCCGAGCCCGCCCGACCGCGTCACCGCGCCCTCGTGGGGCACGAGGTCGCCCGTCACGATGCGCAGCAGCGTCGTCTTGCCCGCGCCGTTGGCGCCGACGAGCGCGACCTTCTGCCCGTCGCCGACCCGGAACGAGACGTCGGCCAGCAGCACCCGCCCGTCCGGCAGCTCGTAGCGCACCCCGGCGACGTCCACGTGACCCACGGGGAGCCATCATCCGGTGCCCCGCCGCGCTGCGCCAGCCGATTACCGGGGCCGCCCCCGACTACCCTCCTCGCGTGCCGCTCACCGTCTCCGCCCTGCACCGCTACCCGGTCAAGTCGATGCACGCCGAGGACCTCGACGTCGCGACCGTCGAGCCCTGGGGCCTCGCGGGCGACCGGCGGTGGATGGTCGTCGAGGCCGCGGAGGGCCGGGGCGGCCGCCAGCCGGGGGACTTCGTGTCGGCGCGCACCGATCCGGCCCTGCTGCTCGTGCGGGCCCGCCTCCTCGCGGAGGGGTACGACGCGCTCGAGCTCACCACGGGCACCGGAGCCGCGTCGTCCTCGATCACGGTGCGCGTCCCGGACCCGGCCCCCCAGGTGCCCGTCGAGGTGTGGGGCTCCCACCTCACGGCGGCCCCGCAGCCGGCCGCCGACGCCTGGCTCGGCGATCTCCTCGGCCGGCCCGTGCACCTCGTCCACCTCGACGACCCGACCCGGCGTCCGACCGACCCGCGGTTCTCCCACCCCGACGACCGTGTCTCGTTCGCCGACGGCTACCCCCTCCTCGTGACCACCACCGCGTCCCTCACGGCGGTGAACGACGCCCTCCTCGAGCACACCGAGGGTGCCGCGGAGTCGCTCACGATGGCCCGGTTCCGCCCCAACCTCGTGCTCACCGGTGACGAGCCGGCGTGGGCCGAGGACGACTGGCGGCGCATCCGCGTCGGCGACGTGACCTTCCGCGCGGTCAAGGGCTGCGCGCGCTGCGTCATGACGACGTTCGACCCCGAGACGGGCGAGCGCGGCCACGAGCCGACGCGCACGCTCGCGCGGCTGCGCCGGTACGACGGGGGTGTCTGGTTCGGCGTCAACCTCGTGCCCGACGTGCCCACGCCCTCCCCCGGCGCGACCTCCCCCGGCGCACCCGCCCCCGAGATCCGGCTCGGCGACGAGGTCGAGGTGCTCGAGCGGGTGCCCGCCGGCGGCGGCCCCCTCCGCTCGCCCGCCTGACGAGCCCACCCGACGAGCCCGCTCGACAAGCCCGCCTGACGGGCACCCCGGACGGGTCGGCGCCGATCTGGTAGGCATGGCCCAGGTCACACCGCGTCCCGCAGGTCCCGCAACAGGAAGGCACCGCCATGCCCGCATCCCCCGGCCTCGCCGGCAAGACCGCCCTCGTCACCGGCGCCAGCCGCGGCATCGGCCTCGCCATCGCCCAGCGGCTCGTCGACGAGGGCGCCCGGGTCGTCATCACCGCGCGCAAGGTCGACGCGCTGGAGGCGGCGGTGGCCGAGCTGGGCGGACCGTCCAAGGCGCTCGGCATCGCCGGCCGCGCCGACGACGAGGAGCACCAGGCGGACGTCGTCGCCCGCGCGGTCGAGACCTTCGGCAGCCTCGACCTGCTCGTCAACAACACGGGCATCAACCCCACCTACGGCACGCTCATGGAGATCGACCTCGACGCGGCGCGGAAGATCCTCGAGGTCAACGCGATCGGCACGCTGGCCTGGACCCAGAAGGTCGTCGGCGGCTGGATGGCCGAGCACGGCGGCGCCATCGTCAACGTCGTCTCCGTCGCGGGCCTACGCCCGGCGCCGGGCATCGGCTTCTACGGCGCCTCCAAGGCGCTGCTCGTGCACCTCACCGAGGAGCTCGCCGTCGAGCTCGGCCCCGGCATCCGGGTCAACGCCGTGGCGCCGGCCGTCGTCAAGACGCGCTTCGCCGAGGCGCTCTACTCCGGTCGCGAGGAGGAGGTCTCCGCGGCCTACCCCCTCCAGCGCCTCGGTGTCCCCGAGGACATCGCCGGCGCCGTCGCCCACCTGCTCTCCGACGACGCCTCGTGGACCACGGGCCAGACCCTCGTGCTCGACGGCGGCCTGACGCTGACGGGCGGCGTGTGAGCACGTCGCCGGCCCCCGCCGACCGGCTCGCCGGCCTCGGGGTCGTCGTCACCGGCGGCGGGCGCGGCATCGGCCGCGCCCTCGCCGTGCGCGCGGCCGCCGAGGGTGCCCGCGTCGTCGTCAACGACCTCGACCCGGACGCGGCCGCCGCCGTCGCGGCGGAGGTCGGCGGCGCCGCGGCCCCCGGGGACGTCGCCACCACCGACGGCGTACGCCGCGTGCTCGCCACCGCCGTCGCCGAGCTCGGCCGGGTGGACGTCTTCCTCGCCAACGCCGGCATCGACTCGACGTCCGGCGGGATGGTGGACGAGGCGCCCAGCCTCGCGACCTCCGACGAGGCGTGGGCACGCATGCTCGACGTCAACGTCATGGCCCACGTGCGGGCGGCCCGCGAGCTCGTCCCCGGCTGGCTCGCCCGGGCCGAGGAGACCGGCGGCACCGGCGGACGCTTCGTCGTCACCGCCTCGGCGGCCGGGCTGCTGACGATGCTGGGCTCCGCGCCGTACTCGGTGACGAAGCACGCCGCCGTCGGGTTCGCGGAGTGGTTGAGCGCGACGTACGGGCACCGGGGCGTCGCCGTGCAGGCGCTGTGCCCGCAGGGCGTGCGGACCGCCATGCTCGAGAACGCCGGTCCGCTCACGGGACTGCTCTCGCGCGACTCGGCGCTGGAGCCCTCCGACGTGGCCGACGCCTGGGTGCGCGCGCTGGACGAGCAGCGGTTCCTCGTGCTGCCGCACCCCGAGGTGGCGGACTACTACGCGGCGCGGGCGACCGACACCGACCGCTGGCTCGCGGGCATGCAGCGCCTCCAGGCGAAGCTGGACCGGGGCTGAGCCCCGGGCACCCGGGTCAGTCCAGCGCGTAGGTCTGCACGAACTCCGTCAGCCGCTCGAGCTGGCCCGGGTCGGTCGACGGGATGACGCCGTGGCCGAGGTTGAAGATGTGGCCGGGCGCGGCACGGCCGGCCTCGATGACCTCCGCGGCCCGCGCGAGGAGCACCTCGGTCGGCGCGAACACGAGCGTCGGGTCGAGGTTGCCCTGCACCCCCCGGCCGCCGACGCGACCGATCGCGTCGGCCAGCGGCGTGCGCCAGTCGACGCCCACGATGTCGGCCCCGGCCTCGCCCATGAGGCCCAGCAGGTTCGACGTGCCCACGCCGAAGTGGATGCGCGGCACGCCCAGCTCGCCGATCGCGGCGAGCACCCGCGCCGAGTGGGGCTGCACGTGGGCGGCGTAGTCGGCGGGCGTCAGCGCGCCGGCCCACGAGTCGAAGAGCTGCACGGCGGACGCGCCGGCCCGCACCTGCACCTCGAGGAAGGCCGCCGCGATGCCGGCGATCTTCTCCATGAGGGCCGCCCACACGTCGGGGGCGCCGAACATCATGGCCTTCGTGCGCGCGTGCTCCTTCGAGGGACCGCCCTCGACCAGGTAGGACGCCACCGTGAACGGCGCGCCCGCGAAGCCGAGCAGCGGTGTGCCACCCAGCTCGCCCGCCAGCCGCCGGACCGCCTCGGTGATGAAGGGGACGTGCTCCGGCGTCAGGTCGGGGATCGCGGCGACGTCGGCCAGGGTGCGCACCGGGTTCGCCACGACCGGGCCGATGCCCGGCTTGATGTCGAGGTCGACCCCGACCGCCTTGAGCGGCAGCACGATGTCGGAGAAGAAGACGGCCGCGTCCACGCCGTACCGGCGCACCGGCTGCAGCGTGATCTCGGTGACGAGGTCGGCGTCCATGCACGACTCGAGCATGCCGATGCCCTCGCGCACCCGCAGGTACTCCGGCAGCGAGCGCCCGGCCTGCCGCATGTACCAGACCGGCGTGTGCGGCACCGGCTCCCCGCGCGCGGCCTTGAGGAAGACCGAGTCGGCGAGGCGGGGATCGGGCTGCTGGACGGACTGGGGCGCGGACACCCCCCGATCCTCGCAGGTCAGGCGGCGTGGCGCACGGCCGACCCGGACGCCCCGGCTTACCCTCGGCCCATGGCCGCTGGACATGACGCGCGCCCGGGCACCGACGCCGGGCTCGTCCCGAGCGCCTTCCGCGACGCCGTGGCGGCGATGCGGGGGGCACGCGTGCGACCCGAGGTGCACCTGGAGGAGATGCCGGCGCCACGTCGGATCGCGCCGTACGCGGCCGCCGTGACGGGTGACGTCGAGGAGGGCGAGGAGGAGGTCGCGACCGGCCGCCTCATCCTGCTGCACGACCCCGACGGCAACGACGCGTGGGAGGGCACCTTCCGCTGCGTGACCTACGTGCGCGCCGACATCGAGGGCGAGCTCGCCAGCGACCCCATGCTCGCCGAGGTCGGCTGGTCGTGGCTGCGGGAGGCCCTCGAGGCCCACGGCGCCACGTACGGCGCGGCCGCCGGCACCGTCACCTGCGTGACCACCCGCGGGTTCGGCCAGATGTCCGACGACGAGACCACCGCGCAGATCGAGATCCGTGCCTCGTGGTCCCCCGGCGACCTCGCCCTCGACCGGCACACCGAGGCCTGGGCCGAGCTCATGTGCCAGGCCGCCGGCCTCCCGCCGCTGCCCGACGGCGTCGCGCTGCTCCCCAGCCGGCGCCAGCGGGGCCGCTCGTGACCGACGCCCCGTCGACGGGACCCGACGACGCGCAGGAGCCCGGGACCCCGGAGGCCCCCGACGTTCCCGAGGCCCCGCTGCTCGAGCTGCGTGACGGGCTCACCCCCGTCATCGAGACCGCAGAGGCCCTGGCGGACTACTGCGCGGCGCTGGCCGCCGCGGACGGCCCGGTCGCGATCGACGCCGAGCGCGCCTCGGGATACCGCTACTCCAACCGCGCCTACCTCATCCAGCTGCGCCGCGAGGGCGCCGGCACGGCGCTGGTCGACCCCATCGCGTTCGAGTCCCTCGCCCCGCTGCAGGAGGCCATCGGCGACGCCGAGTGGATCCTCCACGCCGCGACGCAGGACCTGGCGTGCCTCGCCGAGGTCGGGCTCCACCCCACCCGGCTCTTCGACACCGAGCTCGCCGGGCGCCTGCTGGGCCACCCGCGGGTCGGCCTCGCCAGCCTCGTCGAGCGCCAGCTCGGCCGGCGGATGCGCAAGGAGCACTCCGCCGTCGACTGGTCGCGCCGCCCCCTGCCGGAGCCGTGGCTGGTCTACGCCGCGCTCGACGTGGAGGTGCTCGTGGAGCTCCGCGCGCTCCTCGTCGACGAGCTCGAGGAGCAGGGCAAGACGGAGTGGGCGCGCCAGGAGTTCGAGCACCTGCTCTCCTTCACCCCCACCGTGCGGGTCGACCCGTGGCGGCGGGTGTCCGGCACCCACAAGCTGCGCGGCCGTCGCGCCCTCGCCGCGGTCCGCGCCCTGTGGACGACGCGCGACGACATCGCCCGCACCCGCGACACCACGCCCAGCCGCGTGCTGCCCGACTCCGCGATCATCGCCGCCGCCGAGGCGCTCCCGACCACGCGCGCCGCGCTGCTCGCCACGCC
The DNA here is from genome assembly GCF_030818655.1 of Nocardioides zeae. Taxonomy (NCBI): domain Bacteria; kingdom Bacillati; phylum Actinomycetota; class Actinomycetes; order Propionibacteriales; family Nocardioidaceae; genus Nocardioides; species Nocardioides zeae. Next base: position 2,528,244 of record NZ_JAUTAN010000001.1, read on the forward strand.
GGGCTTCAAGGGCCGGGGAGCGGACCGGTACGCCGCGCGCTGGGTCGAGGCCGTCCAGGAGGCCCTCGACCTCGACGAGTCCGCCCTGCCGGCGCGCACGCTGCGCGGAGACGGACCCCCGCCCGTGCGGGCCTGGGCCGACAAGGACCCCGCCGCCGCCCGCCGCCACGCCGTGGGTCGCGACGCGGTCGCCGCCCTCGCGGAGGAGCGCTCCGTCCCGGTCGAGAACCTGCTGACGCCGGACTACCTCCGACGGCTGCTGTGGGCACCCCCGCGCACGCGCGACCGTGCCGAGCTCGTGGAGGCCGTGGGGGCGCAGCTCGCGTCGTACGGGGCCCGGCCCTGGCAGGTGGAGCTCACCGCACCCCTGCTCGCCGACGCGGTCCTCGCCGGCGACGTGGAGCCGTACCCGGAGCCTGCCCCCGCCGCGGATCCCACGGACGAGGGCTGAGACCTACTCCTCCTCGGTGCTGCCGCCGAGCAGCAGCCGCGAGGCCTCGTCGAGCTCGGCGACGGTCGAGGAGATCGTCTCCTCGTTGAGGATGGCGTCGTTGAGGAGTGCGTCGAGGTACGGCGCGACCGCGGCGTCGAGCGCCGCCTGGTCCGGCACGGCCGGCAGGAAGTAGGTGTAGCGCAGGTTGTTGGTCCAGACGCTCGCGGACTCGGGCAGCTGGTCGGGCTGCTGGTAGGCGTCGGACTGGGCCACCTCGAGCAGCACCGGCACGATGTAGCCGGCCTCGGTGACGCCCGCCATCGCGTCGGGGCTCGTGAGGTCGACGATGGTGTCGGCCGCCGCCTCCTTCGCGTCGGAGTCGAGCGACATGCAGATGCCGCCGGCGGTGCCGACCGTGGCGCGCTCGTCCACCGACGGCGGGAAGATGACGTCGAAGTCGAGACCCTCGACGGCACGCAGCTCGGGCACCGCGGAGCGCGGCGCCATGATCATCCCGAGGCGGCCCGAGGTGAACCACTCCATGGCGTCGGCCTGGGCCAGCTCGTCGGCGGTGAGGGTGATCTGCGGCTCGCGCAGCACCTGCAGGGCCTGGGTGAGCGCGCTGACCGAGGACTCCTCCGACAGCGCGGTCGAGGTCGGCGGCGTCTGGTCGTCGAACACGCTGCCGCCGCCCGACAGCACGAACGGAGCGAGCTGCTCGAGGGTCGGACCGACGTAGAGACCCTTCGTGCCCGCCTCGGGGTCGGACGCGAACCGGGCCGCGGCCTCCAGCTCCTCGAGGCCCCAGCGGCCGCTGCTCGGCACGGGCAGCCCCTCGGCCTCCATGGCCTCCCAGTCGACGAGCGCCGTGTTGTAGAAGATCACGAGCGGGTCGATCGAGTAGGGCATGCACGCGAGACGGTCGTTGACCGTGAAGGCCTTGACCCCGTCGTAGGACAGCGTGTCGCCGAAGTCGACGTTGCGGTCCACCATGTAGGAGTCGACCGGCTCGATGAGGTCCTGCCCGTCGAGGTAGGCCAGGTCGCTGTTCGACGCGAAGAAGAGGTCGGGCAGGGCCTCGCCCGCCGCGACGGCGTCGCGCAGGGAGGAGTCCGAGGGCTGCACCTCCACCTGGCGGGTCTCGGTGGCCTCGTTGAGCTCGGTGGTCTCGGCGACGAGCGCCTCGACCTCGGCCTCGGGCATCCCGTAGGTGCCCAGCGTGAGGTCGGCGGCCGCGGCGGTCGTCGGGGGCGTCGGCTCGGGCGTCGGCTCGCCATCGCCCTGGCAGGCCGCGAGGGTCGGGACCAGCAGGGCCACCGACGCGACCGCTCCGACCGCAGCTCTCCGACGCTCCACGTTCCCCCCGCTCGTCTCCGTGGCCCCGGTGCCGGGGCGCGCCGTCACGATACCCGTGGGTCATCCCCGGCCGGCCGGGCGGGAGCGGGACCCTCCTCAGCCCGTCGCCCGGTGGAAGCGCTCGAAGTCGCGCTGGTCGCCCGCCTTCCACAACGGGACGCTGGCCTTGAGCACCATGGTCAGCGACACCACGAACTCCGGGTCGTGGAGGTCCTCCCCGAAGAGCTCGTTGATGCGCTTCCAGCGGTAGCGCACCGTCTGGGCGTGCACCCCCAGACGCGCCGCGATCGCCGGCGCGCTGTCGCGCGACTCGAGCCACGCGAGAAGCGTCTCCGACAGGATCTCCCGCGAGTTCGGCGTCTCGGCCAGCAGCGGCGACAGCAGGTCCTGCACCAGCCCCTGGCGCAGCAGCGGCTCCGCGTGCAGCCAGATCTGCGTGCGGTGCTCCGCACAGCGGAGCAGCGGGCCGTCGGGCACGATCCCCGACCCGGCCAGCGTGAGCATCTTGCGCACCCAGCGCAGGGCGTCGCGCAGCTCGGCCGGCCCGACCGGCCAGCCCAGGCCGACCCGGTGGCCCGTCTGCTCGAGCAGCGGTTCGAGCACCTCGACGACCTCGTCGACCTCCGGCGCGGGCGCGAGCAGCACGAGCCCCGACCCGTCGGGGCGCACCAGCACCCGGTCGAGGACGCCCCCGGCGGCCAGCACCTCCCGCACCTGCTGGCGCAGCACGGCCGACTGCTCGTCGGCGACGGTGACCTCGCGGTGCTCGAGGCCCAGCACGACGAGCCGCTCCGGCACGCGCCACTGGGCAGCGCTCGCCAGCGACCGCAGGGCCTCGCCGTCGACGCCGCGGAGCAGCGCGTCGAGCAGCCGGCGCCGGGCCCGACCGCGGTCGGCCTCGAGCCGGCGTCGCGCGACGTCGTACCCGATCCGGGTCTGCTCCACGAGGTGGTCGAGGTAGGCGAACATCCGGTCGCCGAGCACCCCGAGCGCGTGGGCCGAGAGGCCGTGCGTGCGCGCGAGGTCGCGCAGGTGCCGCCACGCGTCCTGGGTGGCGACGCGGAACGCCGCCTGCGTGGCGTCGAGGTCGCCCTCCTCCCAGGCCTCCCCGTGGCCCATCTGGCGGAAGAGGTCGTCGACGCGCGCGTTCGCGAACGGGCGCCCCTCCGCCACCGCCATGAGGTGCTCGATCGCCGCGGCGACCGCCCCCTCGATCAGCTGGTGCCGACGACCCTCCGGGTGACCGGCGTAGCTCGCCACCTTCGCCTGGATCTCGTCGGCGATCTCCAGTGCCAGCTCGGGCGCCACGGAGCGCACGGCGCTGGTCAACCGCGCCGCCGCCTCGGCGTCCTCCGCCCTGATGGGCAACGTCACCGCACCCACGACTGCTCCCCCATGCGTTCCCTCCCTCGTCGAGCGGGCCCGCCGCACGCGCGGCGCGTCCCTTCCTGCAGCCGGTGCGGCCCTCCCGCTCACACCAGCACCCCCGCGACGACGAGCACGGCCCCCACCAGTGCCGTCGCCCCGCTTCCGAGCCGTACGGCGCGCAGCCGCCCCGGCAGTCCCCGCAGCCTCGCGAGGAGCACCTCCACGCGGTCGACCGCCACGTCGGGCAGCACGACCACGGGCACGTCACCCGCGCGCGCCGCCGCGGCGCCGGCCGTGTCGGTGAGCGCGAGACGTGCGCCGGCGGGCACGGCGACGGTCCCGGCGCCCCCCGCCACCCAGACCACCGACCGGCCGACGTCCGCGAGCTCCGCGACCAGCGCCCGTCGCCCGTCGGCGTCCGCGACGGCACGGACGTCCCCGCCGGTCTCCGCCGCCAGCCGCTGGGCCTCGACCTCGCCGGCGGAGGTCACCATCGTGGTCGTCCAGCCGTCGGTCGCGAGCCGGGTCAGCGCTCCCGTGGCCTCGGGCCGCACCCGGTCGGCGACCGTGATGGAGCCGAGCATCCGGCCGTCCACCTCGACCGCCACGGTGCGTCCCCCGCGGGTGGCGGTCGGCGCGGCCACCCCGAGCCACCGCGGGTCGCCCACGCGCACCGGGTGGCGGTCGACCGAGCCCTCGATGCCGGCGCCGGGGACGCGACGTACGTCGGTGACCCGGCCGCTGCCCGCCAGACGCGAGATCGCCCGCGAGACCGGGCCGTCGCCCTGGTGCTCCAGCGCCCCGGCGAACCAGCGCAAGTTGCGGTCGTGGTCCGGCTCGACCGGCTCGACCGCCACCACCTGCAGCTCGCCGTCGGTCGCGAAGCCGCCGGCCTCGGCGACGACGACGTCCCCGTGGCGCGCGGCGGCGAGCAGCACGCCGCCGCGCGGGACCACGGCGCCGTCCGCCCGGAGCGGGGCGAGGGCGAGGGTGTCGGCCAGCACGACGAGGAGGGCGGAGACGAGCAGCAGGACGGCACCGACGGCGAGCAGCACGGCGCTCATGCCGGTCGGCCGGTCCCACGCAGGACGTCGTCCACGCACTCACTCCCCGATAAGTCAGTGTGGTTGCGGTCACAGTAGAGCCGCCGGGTGGGTCGTCCGTCAACGCCCTCCTGCCGTACCGGATACGGGCACCCGCCTGCCACGCCGGCTTCCTACGGCGGCGTCGAGGGCAGCGGGAGCGGGGACGGGACCCCCTCGACGCCGTCCCGGAGGTCGGGGGCGCACCCGGCGTCCGCGATGGCGGTGTCGGGCTGTGGCGGCAGCGGGGCATAGGTCTGGTCGTCGAACGCGTAGTAGCACCCGAGGATGCCCAGCTTCACCGTGACCGGGTTGTCCGGTCCCGAGACGAGCGAGGTCAGGACGGCCGAGAGGTCGTCCCCGTCGGTCGTCGTGCAGCCAGCGAACGCAGGGATGTCGAGCGTGCCGTTCAGGGTGCCACCCTCCGCACCCGAGAACCCTCGGTCCTGCACGAACTGCTCACCCGCCGCCTGGTCGATCACCACCGCCTCACTGGCGAGCTCGATGCGAGCCGTCGGACCCGTCGCGCACGAGTCCTCGAGCGGTACCGCGACGTCATCGACCGTGAGCCCCACGACGGCCACGTCCACGAGATCCTCCAGGCCCGTCGGAGGGTAGATCTGCAGCTGACGGGTGTAGTTGTTCGTCAGCCTGGTGCGGATGTAGAAACCCACCGGAAGATCGGCCTCGTCGCGCCGCTGGCGGAGCTGTAGACGTACCTCGGTCGGGATCGACCCGAAGGCGACCGTGCGGATCACGATCTCGGGCGACAGCCCGTACTGGTCGCCACCGCCCCCGGTGGGCTGCAGGTAGGCATGGATGTCGAAGTCGCCGTCAACGATGAGGTCACCGTTCTCGTCCGTCCGCTCCGTCGTAGCGAACTCGATGTTCGTGGCGAGGAGCCCGACCGGGACCCGGCCCCACTGCTGGGAGACGGGCGAGTAGGCACGGCCCACCTGCGCCACACCCAACCAGCCGTAGGTGTTGCGCGTCGCCGGATCGTTGCCGGTGGTGATGAGGGGCAGGCCGTCGTAGGGCCCCTGTTCCTGGGCGCTGCCCGCCACGGGCAGGAACAGCAGCGGCGCCGCGAGCGCTGCGGCGACCAGGGCACGACGGGATCGCAGGGAGAACCTCACCGGCGCACTGTGACAGCGGCCGCGCCGGGACAGCCAGGCTTCACCCGGCGACCTGGGGCCCACTCCGAAAACTTGTCACCCAGGTGACAAGTCGGCGTGACGCGTTGTCACGCGCGTGACAATCCAGCGCCCCAATTCGAGCTCCGAACGCCTGCACCCTGGACCCGGTCGACGACGGCGGGGCTTGATGTGCCCGTGACAGCCGTCACACGCTCGAAACCTAGGAGGAACGATGAAGTTCAAGACCCTCGCCGCCGCTGCTGCCGCCGCCGCCGTCATCACCGTCTCGAGCCCGGCCTTCGCCGCGGGACCGCCCTACACCGTCTCGGTCGGCGGCAGCAGCGCTTCCGGATCGCACGCCATCACCGCGGCGAGCACCGGCACCGTGCAGTTCTCGGCCCGCAACGCCGGCGGCACCGTCATCAACATGAACTGCACGTCCGTCCGCGGTGCGGGCACGGTCACCTCGGGCACGGGGGTCAACCCCGTCGCAGCGATCACGTCCACGACCTGGACGGGGTGCAGCATCCCGGGTGGCGCCGCCACCGTGACCCACAACGGAACGTGGAACATCACCGGCACCGGCACCAACGCGACCACCGGCAACGAGACGGTCGCCGGCTACGTGGGCGGCGCCAACGCCTCCGTCCAGACCACCGCCAACCCGAACATCTGCCGCTTCACCGTCACGGGCCAGGCGAACGGCTCCTTCAACGAGGCCACCCAGCAGCTCAGCATCAGCCAGACCGGCTACACGAGCAACCTGACCCTCTCGAACGTGGTGGGCTGCCTCGGACAGCTGCAGAACGGCAACCCGGCCAACATGGTCGCGAACCTGGCCGTCACGTCGCCCGACGGCGCCATCAACCTGTCGTGACCTCGAGCGGGCGGGCCGCGCCCCTCCCCCGGCCCGCCTGCTCCCCTGCTCCACCCCACCCCACGTCAGGAGACCGCCCGCATGACCGCCAGCACGCTCACCCGTCGCGCACGTCGCGCGCTCACCACCGCCGGAGTCGGCGCCGCCGTCGCCCTCATCCCGCTCGCCGCCCACGCCGCGACCATCGTCCCCATCGAGTACGACGCCGTCGGCACCAGCACCATCGCCAAGACCGGCTCCGACGTCGGCCTCGGCCCCACCACCCTCAGCACCGACCTCGACGTCGAGACCGGCAACTTCACCGGCTCCCTGCCCCTGCCCGGCACCCGCACCAGCTTCAAGGCCGCCGGCCTCCTGCCCGTCCAGGCCGACGTCGCCTTCGTCGAGGTCGCCCCCGTCACCGGCTTCATCAACCTCTCCGGCGACATCGCCTCCGTCGACGCCACCGCGACCTACAACGTCAAGCTCTCCAACATCAAGATCCTCGGCTTCCCCACCTTCACCGGCACCAAGTGCCAGACCACCACCCCGGTCACCATCCCCGTCGGCACCGAACCCGGCGTCGGCTTCGACCTCACCGCAGGCGGACGCCTCGTCGGCGAGTACACCATCGGGAAGTTCTCGAACTGCGGCCTCAACACCGGCCTCATCAACCTGCTCGTCCCGGGCGCCGGCAACACCGTCGAGATCGACGTCTCCAACGGCCGCTTCCTCTGATCGATGGCCTCTCGGAGCGGGCGGGCCGACCTCTCCCCGGGCCGCCCGCTCCTGTCCCTCCCACCTCCAGCACGTCAGGACGCCCCATGAGCAGCACCACCCGTCGCGTACGTCGCGCGCTCACCACCGCCGGAGTCGGCGCCGCCGTCGCCCTCATCCCGCTCGCCGCCCACGCCGCGACCATCGTCCCCATCGAGTACGACGCCGTCGGCACCAGCACCATCGCCAAGACCGGCTCCGACGTCGGCCTCGGCCCCACCACCCTCAGCACCGACCTCGACGTCGAGACCGGCAACTTCACCGGCTCCCTGCCCCTGCCCGGCACCCGCACCAGCTTCAAGGCCGCCGGGTTCCTCCCCGTCCAGGCCGACGTCGCCTTCGTCGAGGTCGCCCCCGTCACCGGCTTCATCAACCTCTCCGGCGACATCGCCTCCGTCGACGCCACCGCGACCTACAACGTCAAGCTCTCCAACATCAAGATCCTCGGCTTCCCCACCTTCACCGGCACCAAGTGCCAGACCACCACCCCGGTCACCATCCCCGTCGGCACCGAACCCGGCGTCGGCTTCGACCTCACCGCAGGCGGACGCCTCGTCGGCGAGTACACCATCGGCGACTTCGCCGACTGCGGGGCGAACACCGGGCTGATCAACGCCCTCGTGCCCGGACCCGGCAACACCGTCGAGATCGACGTCTCCAACGGCCGGTTCCTCTGACCGACGCGTGTAGTCCCTGACGTTCTGCACGCGACACGCCGGGCAACCGGCGCGACACGGTGCGGAACGTCAGGGACTACGACGCCCGACGCCCTCTGACTGTCTGCCCGCGAACCCAGGAGACACCCGTGAAGCTCAGGACCCTCGCCGCCGGCGCAGCCGCGACCGCCTTCGTCATCGTCTCGAGCCCGGCGTTCGCGGCGGGGCCGCCGTACACGGTGTCGGTCGGGGGTAGCAGCGCGGCCGCGAGCCACAGCGTCAGCGCCGCCAGCTCGGGCACGGTCACGTTCTCCATGCGCAACAGCTCCGGGACGATCTACAACATGAACTGCTCGTCCATCACCGGGTCGGGCACGGTCACCTCGGGCACGGGCGTGAACCCCATCGGTTCCATCACCTCGACGACGTGGACGGGCTGCACCTTCCTCGGCGCGATGACCATCACCCAGAACGGCACGTGGAGCGTCTCCGGAACCGGATCGAACGCGACCACCGGCAGCGAGACCATCGCCGGCCAGGTGGGCAACGTGAACGCCAGCCTCCGCACGTCGTCCAACCCGAACATCTGCCGCTTCACCGTCACCGGTCAACCGCGTATCTCGTTCGACGAGGCCACCCAGCAGCTCAAGATCAGCGAGACCGGCTACACCGGCAACCTCGCCGTTTCCGGCGTCGTCGGGTGCCTCGGCGCCCTGCAGAACGGCAACCCGATGAACATGGTCGCGACCCTGAACGTCACGTCCCCCGACGGCGCCATCAACCTGTCGTGACGCCCCGCCGGTGCAGCACCCACGACGCACCCATCGTCAGCACGGCGCCGGCGACCGCCCAGGCCGCGATGACCAGCACCGGACCACCGATTCCGGCCGCGTCGAAGTAGACCGCGCTGCGCACCGCCTCCGTCGCCGCGCCGTTGGGCAGCCACGGCCCGACCGTGCGCCAGAAGGTCGGCAGCAGCGCCGAAGGCACGGCACCACCGGCGCTCGGGTTGCCGACGACGACGAAGAGCAGGATGGCGACGGCGATGCCCACCGTGCCCAGCAGCACCTGGAGGGCCACCGTCATCGCGGCGCCGGCGAGCACCACGAGGGTCCCGATGCCGGCCAGCACCCAGACCGGCCCGTCCAGGGCACCCAACCAGGGACCGACGACGAGCGCGCCGCCGAGGCCCGAGGCCGCGGCGTACGGCACCAGCGAGGCGAGCCGCACCGCCGCCCGGCGGGGCGTGGCGGGCCGGCTGCCACGCGCGACGCCGAGCAGGGAGGCGACGAGGTAGCCGCCCACCATCCACCCGACGACGAGGTAGAAGCCGGTCAGCCCGCGGGCGTCACCGCCCTCGAGGGGCACGAGGTCCTCCGTCGTGAGCGTGCGTCCCTGGGACGCCTCCGCCTGCGTGAGCACCGACTGCACGGCGGTCACGACGGACGACCCGCCGCCCGAGGCGACGAGCAGCGTGTCCTCGGTGCCGTCGGCGGAGACCACGAGGGCCGCGGCGAGGTCGCCGTCCTGCACCTGCGACCGCGCGGCCGACTCGCTCGTCGCTGTCGCAGCGAGGGGGGACCCGTCGATGTCGTTCAACCGGTCGACGACCTGGGTCGCCACGCCGTCCGGCGCCACCACGCCGACCTCGATCTCGTGGGGCGTCGGGTCGTGGAACGCACCGACGTACGACGCGACGAACGCCAGCTGCAGCACCAGCACGCCGAGCACGAGCCCGACGGACCGCAGCGGTACGGCGTCACGGAAGGTCCGCAGGGCGGCGCGGCCCCGCGCCGATCGAGTCGTGGTCATGTCGTCCTCCATTGCGCTACCAGCAGTTTCGTAATCGACGGTACGCCGCCGCCCGCGATTCCGAAACTCTGGGTAGCGATATAGGCTGGTGACGTCGGCGACAGCCGCCGGCGACCGTCGGAAGGGGCAGCCGTGAGCAGGACCGCGGGCCGGCCCCGCCGCGCCGGCATCAGCCGCGCGGTGCTCGACGCCGCCGTCGAGCTCGTCGCGCGCGACGGCTACCGCGCCACCTCGCTCGACGACATCGCCCGCGCCTCGGGGGTCGCCAAGACGACGGTCTACCGCCGGTGGGAGTCCAAGGGCGCCCTCGTCGCCGCCGCGCTCCTCGACCGGCTGGGCGACCTGCCCGGGGTGACGGGCGAGAGCGACCTGCGCGCGACGGTGGCCTGGCTCGCCGGCGCAGCGAGCCGGCCCGACGTCCACGCCCTCCTGCTCGGCGTGCTGGCCGAGACCACCGACTCGGAGCTGCGCTCGGAGCTGCGCGCCCAGGTGCGGGCGCCGTTCGTCGCGGCGCTGGCACAGGGATGGGGGGTCGACCCCGCGTCCGCCGCGACCGCGTTCGACCTCGTGGTGGGCACGCTCCTGTTCCGCTCGGCCGGTTCCGAGCCCGTCGAGCCGAGGCTCGTCACCGACCTGACCGACCTCGTCGTCGGCTACCTGGTGGACCAGCGACGCGGTACCTGAGGGCGGCGGGTCGGCACCTGCGGACGAGGCCTCCGAGGCGCGTCGCTGCCTACGGTCGGACCGTGTTCCGCCAGGTCCCCGTGCTCCCCGTCGTCGTGCCGATCGCTGCCCTCGTGCTCGTCGGCCTCCTCCTGCACCTGCGTCGCCGGGGCCTGCTCGACCTGCCGCGCGCGAGCGTGGCGCTCGCCCTGGCGGTGTACGTCGCGGGCGTCGTCGCGAACACGGTCTTCCCGGTCTACCTCGACAAGCCGACCTCCCCCTCGCCCTGGCACGCGGGCCTCGCCCTCGTCCCGTTCCACGACTACGAGGTGGCCGACGCGCTCATGAACGTCGCGGTGTTCGTGCCGATCGGCGTGCTCGCGTCGCTGATCCTGGCCCGTCCGTCGTGGGGCCGGGTGCTCGCGGTCGCGGCGCTCATCAGCCTGACGATCGAGGTGACGCAGTACGTCACGGCCCGCACCCTGGCCGGCGGGCACGTCGCCGACGTGGACGACCTGCTCTGGAACGTGGTGGGCGGTGTGCTCGGCTGGGCGTTGCTGCGACTGGCCGTGCGCGCACCGGCGGTGGCGCGGGTGCACGACCGGTTCGCCTGGCGCTGAGCCGGCCGATCCACCCGCACGTCCGGCGCCTCACCCCGACCGGGCACCCCCGCGCGCACGCTCCGCGTCGAGGGCCGGGAGCAGCACGGAAGCCGTCGCCGGGTCGTCGACCGCGTCGCCGAGGAGCTCGCGCAGCCGGCGCATCCGGTGGCGCACCGTCTGGTGGTGCACCCCGAGCTGCTCCGCCAGCACCGGGGCGCTGCCCCTCGTCTGCAGCCACACGAGGAGGGTCTCCGCGAGCGCGTCGCGCTGGGCGGGCTTGCAGGCGTCGAGCGGCGCCAGCAGGTCGGAGGTGACCTGCTCCAGCAACGCCTCGTCGGCGTGCAGCCACAGCGTCTCGCGGTGCTCGGCGCAGCGCACGACCCCGTCGGGCGGCAGCGGGATCACGCCGCTGCGCACCAGACGGAGCGCACGCACGGCCCACCGCACCCCGTGCGGCACCTCGTCGGGCCGCCCGCCCCACCCGAGGGCCACCGGCCGTCGACCGCGCCGCGCCAGCGCCGCGGCGACGTCCGCCGCGGCCCGCTGCGCGACGACGAGGACGGCCCGCCCGCGCAGCACACCGGCCAGCAGGTCGTCACGGAAGGGTTCGACGGCGGCGACCTGGGCCGCACGCGCGGCCCCCTGCCCGGTCTCCGTGACGACGGCGACGAGCGGGCCCGGGGGCGGCCAGGAGATCCCGGCCTCCTGCGCCAGCGTGCCCAGCCGCGCGGGTGTAGCGCCGGCGAGGAGCGCCGCGAACAGGCGGGTGCGCGGCTCCTCCGCCGCCACCCGGGGCGCCGCGGCCCGCCGCTCCTCGACGTACCCGCGCACCGCCTGGTCGTGCAGCCACCGCTGGTAGGCGAGGAGGACACCGGTGAGCCCGTCCACCAGCGCCGACGGCGCCGCGAGCTCGGCGGCGCGGCGGCGCAGCTCGGTCCAGCCCTGCTGGGTGGCGACCTGGTGGGCGGCCTGCATGGCGTCGAGGTCGTGGCCCGCCGCGGCCTCCAGCCGGCCGAGCCGGTCGAAGTGGCGCGCCAGCTCGCCGGTGCGCACCGGCGCGCCCGCGAGCGCGTCGACGAAGGCCGTCACGGCCAGCACCACCGCCTCGGTGACGACCGGGCGCAGGGTGGGGTGGGCGAAGCCCGCGACCGTCTCGACCACCTGCTCGGCCAGGCCGCGGCTGAAGTCGGCCACGCGGGGCCGGTACGCCGCGGCGAGCCCCGGCGCGAGGCCGTGGGCGCGCGCGAGCGGGCACGGCGCCGCGTCACCGTCGACCACGGCACCTCCCCTGCTCCCCCGGCGCGGTCGTCGACCTGCGCTCCCCCTGACGTCCGCAGTGAACGGTCGGTGGACCGGTGGGTCCAGCCCCGAGGCGCCGGTGGGGGCCGACGGACCCGGTGGCGGAGCAGAAGTTGTCAGGCCCGTGACAACTTCTTCCCGGACTGCCCCCGGTGGCGCCTCCAATTCGCTCCGGGCGGTGACAGGTGACCGGCACCACACATAGTTTCGCCGCGCTGCGGCCCCCTGGCCGCGGCGCGAGGACGACAGGGGGAACCGCGATGGGCGGCACGGTCGAGGTCACCGGACTGACGAAGAGCTACGGACGCCAGAACATCTGGCGCGACGTGAGCCTGACGCTCGAGCCCGGGGAGATCACCGCACTGCTGGGCCCGTCGGGCACCGGCAAGTCCGTCTTCCTCAAGTCGGTGATGGGCCTCGTGCGACCGGAGGCGGGCCGCATCCTCGTCGACGGCGTCGACATGGTCTCCGCCAAGGAGTCCCAGCGCCTCGAGCTGCGCCGCCGCTTCGGCGTGCTGTTCCAGGACGGCGCGCTGTTCGGCTCCATGAACGTCTACGACAACGTGGCCTTCCCGCTGCGCCAGCACACGAAGCTGCCGGAGCGCGAGATCCGGCAGCGGGTGCTCGAGAAGCTCGACATGGTCGGCCTCGTCGGCCAGGAGCACAAGGTGCCCGGCGAGATCTCCGGCGGCATGAAGAAGCGCGCCGGCCTGGCGCGCGCGCTGGTCACCGACCCGTCCATCATCCTCATCGACGAGCCCGACTCGGGCCTCGACCCGGTGCGCACCTCCAACCTCGCGCAGCTGCTGATGGAGGTCAGCACCGCCACCGACGCAACGATGCTCGTGGTCACCCACAACATCGAGCTCGCCCGCACCCTCCCCGACAACCTCGGGATGCTCTACCGGCGCGAGCTCGTGATGTTCGGCCCTCGCGAGCAGTTCCTGCTCACCGACCACCCCGTCGTCTCGCAGTTCATGAGCGGCGACCCGGACGGTCCGATCGGGATGAGCGAGGAGGCCGACCACCGCCGCACCGACACGACGGACCCCTATCCCGCGGCACCCGTCGGGCCTGGGGGGCCGACGGGCACCGCGCTGCTCTCCCGCCACGCCGGCGCGCGCTCGATCGAGGTGCTGCCGCGGCAGCTGGTCTCGCGCACGGGCTTCCCCCGCGCGGCGACGACCCGCCACCGCGAGCGCATCGACTCCGGTGCCGCCCGGCTCCACGTCGCCCCCGACGACGAGGTCGACCGAGAACCGCCGCTCCTCCCCCGCAGCGCCGCGGTCACCCGGGCGCTCCGCACGACCGGCGACCTGTTCGCGCTGGCCCTCGACACCGTGCGCGCCACCTTCCGGCGGCCCTTCGCGGCGCGGGAGCTGCTCGAGCAGTTCTGGTTCGTCGTCAGCGTCTCCTGGGTGCCCGCGATGCTCGTCGCGATCCCGTTCGGCGCGGTCATCGCGCTCCAGCTCGGCACCCTGACGCGCCAGATCGGCGCCCAGTCGTTCACCGGCGCGGCCAGCGTGCTCGCCGTCGTGCAGCAGGCCGCCCCGATCGTCACGACCCTCGTCATCGCCGGCGCCGGAGGTGCGGCGATCTGCGCGGCGCTGGGCGCGCGCCGTACCCGCGACGAGATCGACGCCCTGCGGGTCATGGGCGTCGACCCGGTGCAGCACCTCGTCGTGCCCCGGGTCATCGCCTGCATCTTCGCCGCCGTGCTGCTCAACGGGCTCGTGTCGGTCGTCGGCGTCATCGGCGGCTACGTCTTCAACGTGATCGTGCAGGGCGGCACCCCGGGCGCCTACCTGTCGAGCTTCACCGCGCTGGCCCAGCTGAACGACCTGTGGGTGGGCGAGCTCAAGGCCGTCATCTTCGGCTTCATCGCGGGCATCGTCGCGTGCCACCGCGGCCTCAACGCGGCCGGCGGGCCCAAGGGCGTCGGCGACGCGGTCAACCAGGCGGTCGTCGTGACCTTCCTGCTCCTCTTCTTCGTCAACTTCGTCATCACGACGCTGTACCTGCAGCTCGTGCCCGGCAAGGGGGCCTGATGGCGCTCTCCCTCGGCCCCCTGACCTCGGTGGTCACGACGCCGCTCGACCGGCTCGCGTCGCTCGGCGCCGGCCTGCGGTTCCACCTCACCGTGCTGGCCTCGGTGCCCCGCACGCTGCGCCACCACCTCAAGGAGATCGTGCGTCTGCTCTCGGAGGTCAGCTTCGGCACCGGGGCGCTGGCCGTCATCGGCGGCACGATCGGCGTGATGGTCGGCATGACCCTCTTCGTCGGCACGGTCGTCGGCATGCAGGGTTACTCGGCGCTCGACCAGATCGGCACCGCGGCCCTCAACGGCTTCGTCTCGGCGTACTTCAACACCCGCGAGATCGCGCCGCTCGTCGCCGCGCTCGCGCTCTCGGCGACGGTCGGCTCCGGGTTCACGGCCCAGCTCGGCGCGATGCGGATCAACGAGGAGGTCGACGCGCTCGACGTCATGGGCGTATCGAGCCTCGCGTTCCTCGTGACGACCCGCGTCATCGCCGGGGTCGTCGCCATCGTGCCGCTCTACGTGGTGGGCCTGCTGGTCTCGTGGGCCGGCTCCCGCGCGGTGACGGTCTACTTCTACGGGCAGTCGGCGGGCACCTACGACCACTACTTCGGACTTTTCCTGCCGCCGGCCGACATCCTCGGCTCGTTCGTCAAGGTCGTCGTCTTCGCCGTGCTCATCATCCTCATCCACTGCCGGCTCGGCTTCACGGCGACGGGCGGCCCCGCGGGCGTCGGCGTCGCGGTGGGCACCGCCGTGCGCCGGAGCATCGTGACGGTCGCGATCCTCGACCTCGCGCTCTCCATGGCGCTGTGGGGCACCACCACGACGGTGCGGGTGGCCGGATGAACGACAACGCCCGCCGCCCCGTGGACCTCGTGCTGGGCCTGGTCCTCCTGCTCGTCGTCGCGCTCGGCGCGGGCGGCGTGGTGCTGGCCTACGACCAGGCCTTCACCTCGCGCACGGAGGTCGTGCTGACGACCGGCTCGGTCGGCAACGCGCTGCAGAAGGGCTCCGACGTGAAGCTGAACGGCGTGCCCGTCGGGGAGGTGACCGAGGTGCGGGCCACCGACGACGGGGCCCGCCTCGTGCTGGCCCTGGAGCCCGACGTCGCCGACGGGCTGCCCGCGGACACCGTGGCCCGGCTCCTGCCGAAGACGCTCTTCGGCGAGCGCTACGTGCAGCTGCTCGCGAAGGGCGCCCGCACCGGCGGCGGTCTCGCCGACGGCGCGACCATCCGGCAGGACGACTCCGACGAGGCCGTCGAGCTCGAGGAGGTGCTCGACGAGCTCCTGCCCGTGCTGCAGGCCGTGCAGCCCCAGAAGCTCGCCGCGACGCTCGGCGAGCTGACGTTGGCGCTCCGCGGCCAGGGCGCCTCGATCGGCGAGTCGATGGAGCGGTGGGGGTCCTACCTCACCGAGCTCGCGCCGTACGTCCCCACCCTGACCGAGGACCTCCAGCGGCTCGCCGAGGTGGCGGACGTCTACGACGTCGCCGCGCCCGACCTGCTCGCCGCGCTCGAGGACCTCACCGTCACCGCGACCACCCTCGTTGACGAGCGCACGACCCTGGACGACCTGTACGCCGGGGTGACGGGCGCCGCGACCAGCACCGACGCCTGGTTGACCGCGAACCAGCAGACCATCGTCGTGCTCGCCGAGGAGAGCCGGGAGGCGCTGGCCGCGGTCGCGCCGTACGCCGCGCAGTTCCCCTGCGTGCTGCGGTCCGTCGCCGACTTCGAGCCGGTCATGGAGGAGGTGCTCGGGGTGGGGACCGCCGAGCCCGGCGTCAAGGTCACGCTGAGCATCGGCGACGTCAGCGGCGCCTACCAGCGCGGGGTCGACCGGCCGACCTACCGCACCGACGGGCAGCCGCGCTGCCCCTACACGGTCTCCTCGCGGTCGACCGCCCCGGCGACCGGCGGGTCCGAGCCCGCCCGGGTGCGACCGCCGACCGCGGACCTCCTGGAGTCGTACGTCGCGGGCGAGGGCTCGGCGAGCCGGGCCCAGCAGGCCCTCGCGGTCGGGCTGGGCGACGCCAACTCGCCGGCCGAGAACCAGCTGATCGCCGAGCTCGTGGCCCCCGGCCAGGGCTTGGCGCCGGACGAGTACCCCGACTGGGCGAGCCTGCTGCTCGGCCCCTCGCTCCGGGGCGCGGAGGTGGTGCTGCGATGAGGAACGGACTCGGCCCGATCGCGGTGAAGAGCATCGTGTTCACGCTCGTCACCGTGCTCGCCACGCTCGCGCTGGCCGCCACGATCCGCAACGGCAGCGGGGGCGGCGGGGAGTTCACCGCGCGGTTCACCGACGCCACGAGCCTCAACGAGGGCGACGACATCCGCATGGCCGGCGTGAAGGTGGGCGCGGTGCGCGACATCGAGGTCGCCGACGACGGTCTCGCGGAGGTCACCTTCACCGTCAACGACGCGGTCCAGGTGCCGGCCGGGACGACGCTGGAGCTGCGGTTCCGCAACCTCGTCGGGCAGCGCTACATCGCGCTGCAGCCGCCGACCACGCCCGAGGGTGGCGACCCGATCGCCCCGGGCCACGCCTTCGGGATCGACGCCACCTCGCCCGCGCTCGACCTCACGCTGCTCTTCAACGGCTTCCACCCGCTGTTCCGGCTCCTCGACCCCGAGGACGTCAACGCCCTGTCCGGCCAGGTGCTCGCGGTCTTCCAGGGCGACGGCGCCTCCGTCGACACGCTGCTGGAGAGCACCGGACGCCTCACCACCACCCTCGCCCAGAAGGACGCCGTGATCGGCCAGCTCATCACCAGCCTCGGATCCGTGCTCGAGACCGTCGAGAGCCGCACCGACGAGGTCGACGCCACGATCGTGACGCTCCAGCAGCTCGTCAGCGGGCTCGCGGCCGACCGCGACACGATCGGCGCCACCCTCGACGGGCTCGGCTCCCTCTCGGTCAGCGTCGCCGACCTCCTCGAGGAGGGGCGGGCGCCGCTCCAGGAGTCGATCGTCGGGCTCGGCGACCTCGCCGGGAACCTCGCGGACGCCAGCGACACCATCGACACGCTGCTCGCCAACCTGCCCGGGCGGCTGGACGCGCTCGGCCGGGTCGGGAGCTACGGCTCGTGGCTCAACTTCTACGCCTGCTCGGTGCAGGGGCTCATCCCCCTCCCGGAGGGCTACACGGGCGACCTGGGCATCGAGCCGGTGGCAGCGAGGTGCCGGTGATGCGGCGCGCCGCCACCCCACCGCCTTCGCGGAGCGCAACCGCGTCGTCGTCGCGATCGTCGGCGTGCTCGCACTGGTCGGGGTCTTCCTCCTCACCTTCAACGCCGCGGCCCTGCCGCTCGTCGGCGGGGGCCGCACCTACACGGCGGAGTTCGCCGAGGCGGGCGGGCTGCGCGCCGGCAACGAGGTGCGGGTCGCCGGCGTGCGCGTCGGCGAGGTCACCGGCCTCGAGCTCGACGGCGACGTCGTCGAGGTCACCTTCCGCGTGAAGGACGTCGAGCTGGGCTCCGAGACCCGCGCGGCGGTGAAGGTGAAGACGCTGCTCGGCCAGAAGTACCTGGCCGTGGAGCCCGCGGGGCGCGGCGACCTCGACGAGACCATCCCGGTCGCGCGCACGAGCACCCCCTTCGACGTGACGGCCGCCTTCTCGCAGCTCTCCACGACCGTCGGCGAGATCGACACCGAGCAGCTCGAGGCCAGCTTCGAGGCGCTCACGACGGCCTTCGCCGACACCCCCGAGGCGGTCCGCGCGACCGTGACCGGGCTTGCCGAGCTCTCGCGCACCGTGTCGAGCCGCGACGAGGAGCTCGCCGGCCTGCTCGAGGCGGCCGAGCAGGTCACCGGCACCCTGGCGAGCCGCAACGAGGAGATCGCCGACCTGCTGGTCGACGGCGACCTGCTGCTCGAGGAGCTCGCCGCCCGGCGGGCCACCGTGAGCGCCCTGCTCGAGGGCACCACCCAGCTCGGCGAGCAGCTGCAGGGCCTCGTCGCCGACAACGAGGCGACCCTGGCCCCGGCGCTCGCGCAGCTCGACGCGGTCGCGGAGATCCTCACCCGCAACCAGGAGGGCCTCGACGCGTCGCTGGCGCGGCTCGGTCCCTACTACCGCCTGCTCGCCTCGGCGACCGGCAACGGCCGCTGGGTCGACGCCTACGTCTGCGGCCTCTACGCCGCCGACGGCTCGCCCCAGCTCGACAACGACATCGAGCGCACCTGCGCCCCGACCGCCGGAGGTGGCTCGTGAGCACCCGTGCCCAGCGTTCCCGCGACCGTCGCGCGCGGCTGCTCCGCAGCGGCGCCCTCCTGCTCGCCCTGGCGGCCGTCGTGCTCGCGGTCACCGCACGATCGGCGTACGTCGACGGGCGGAGCACCACCGTCGTCGCCGACTTCGACTCCGCGGTCGGCCTCTACGTGGGGTCCGACGTGCAGGTGCTCGGCGTCCCCGTCGGCGAGGTGACCGACATCGAGCCGGGCGTGGAGGCCGTCCGCGTCACGATGCGGCTCGACCCCGGCCGCAAGGTCGCGGCCGGCACCGCCGCCGTGATCGTGGCGCCGACCGTGGTGAGCGACCGCTACGTGCAGCTCACCGAGCCGTGGACCGAGGGCGCGGCGCTCGCCGACGGGGCGGTCATCGACGCCGACCGCACCGCGGTGCCCGTCGAGATCGACGAGCTCTACACCAGCCTCGAGGACGTCAGCACCCGCCTCGGTCCCAACGGCGCCAACGCCGACGGCGCGCTCTCCGCCTTCCTCGAGGTCGCGGCCGAGAACCTCGACGGCACCGGTGCCGACCTCAACACGATGATCAGCGAGTTCAGCGACCTCTCCGCCACGGTCTCCGGGGTCGACGCCGACCTCTTCGCGACCATCGGCCACCTCGCCGAGCTGAGCGAGATGCTCGAGGTCAACGACGAGACCGTCGGCTCCGCCACGTCCCGGTTCGCCGAGGTGGCCGACTACCTCGCCGCCGACCGCGACGACCTCGCCACCGCCGTGCAGGAGCTCGGGGCCGCGCTCGCCGTGCTCGACGACTTCATCGCCGACAACCGCTCCGCGCTCCGCACGAGCGTGGACAACCTCGTCGGCCCCACCCAGACGCTCGTCAACCAGCGCGCGTCGCTCGAGGAGCTGCTGCGCATGGCGCCGCTGACGCTGCAGAACTTCCTGCAGGCCTACGACCCCGCGACCGGCAGCCTGCAGGGCCGCGCCAACCTCAACGAGGCCAACCTGTGGAGCTCCGACGGCCTCAGCGCCCGCTCCTCCAGCGACGCACCGCCCGTGCTGCTGCCCGGCATCGGGGAGACGGACCGATGAGGCGCGGTCTCGCGGCCCGGGCCGTCGGCGTCGCGCTCGGCGCGGCGCTGACCGCCGGTGGGCTCACCGGCTGCGGCATCCTCGACGACGGGATCTACGAGGCCCCGCTGCCGGGTGGCGCCGACGTGGGCGACGACCCCGTCACCCTCACCGTCGAGTTCACCGACGTGCTCGACCTCGTGCCGCAGTCGGCCGTGAAGGTCGACGAGGTGGCCGTCGGCCGCGTCACCGCGGTCCGGCTCGCCGACGACGGCCTCGGCGCCGAGGTCGACCTGCTCGTCAACGGCGACGTCGCGCTCCCCGTCGGCACGACCGCGCGGCTCCAGCAGACGTCGCTGCTCGGCGAGAAGTACGTCGCGCTCGTGCGCCCGGCGGGCTCCTCGGGCTCGTCGGGTGGCTCGGGCTCGTCGGGTGCACGGCTCGTCTCCGGCGACACCATCGAGCGGGCCGACAGCGACGAGGCGGCGCAGGTCGAGCAGGTGCTCGGCGCGCTGTCGATGGTGCTGAACGGCGGCGGGATCGCCCAGTTCCAGGAGATCTCGACGGAGCTGCAGGCGATCTCGGGCGACGACCCCGAGCGCGTGCGCACCTTCATCCAGCAGCTGGGCGGCTTCGTCAGCCAGCTCGACGCCCGCAAGGAGTCCATCACCGCGGCCATCGACTCGCTCGCCGACCTGTCGACGACCCTCGAGGCCGACGAGGAGCGCATCACCACCGCGCTCGACGGCCTCCACCCCGGTCTCGCCGCATTGGAGGAGCAGCGTCCCCAGCTCGTCGCGATGCTGGAGGCGCTCGACAGCCTCTCCGACGTCGCGGTGGACACCCTCGACGCCGCCCAGGACGACATCGTCGCCGACCTCCAGACGCTCGCGCCCGTGCTCGAGCAGCTGGCCGCCGCCGGCCAGGACCTCCCCGACGCGCTGGGCCTGCTGCTGACCTACCCGTTCCCGGACGCGGTGACGGGCGCGATCCGGGGCGACTACCTCAACGTCTTCGTCACCACCGCGTTCGCGAGCGTGCCCGAGGACTGCGACGCCATGGGCTGCGCCTGGCCGCAGCCGTCGCTGGAGCCCCCGGCACCGGACGGCGGCGCGGCGGGACGCCCCTACCTGCTGCCCCCGACGAGCTCGGCCACCCCCGGGCTGCCGTCGCCGACCGTGACCGTGCCGACCCCGGACGCCACGACCGCTCCGCCGTCGGGCTCCCCCTCCGGCTCGCCGTCGGCCTCCCCGTCGGCATCGCCGTCGGCCTCCCCCTCGGCTCCCACGACCGGGCCCACGGGCTCGCCGACGGCGCCCTCGACGACCGGGCCCACCGGCGTACCCACCTCGCCGGACCGCGAGCCCACCGGCGGACCGGCGCCGACGACCGCCCCCACGACGCCGAGGAGCGAGCCGTGATCACCACCGCCGTGAAGGTCAAGGTCGTCGCCTTCCTCGTGCTGGGGCTGCTGGCGACGGGCTACCTGCTGCGCACCTACGTCGGGGTCGACCCGCTCCGCGACGACACCCGGGTGACCGTCGAGCTCAGCGACGCCTCCGGGCTCTTCGAGGGCAGCGAGGTGACCTACCGCGGCGTGTCGATCGGGACGGTCGACGAGCTCGAGGTGACGGACACGGGCACCGACGTGCAGGTCGTGCTCGACGCCGACGCGCCGCCCGTGCCCGCCGACGTCGACGTCACGGTGGCGAACCGGTCGGCGATCGGCGAGCAGTACCTCGACCTCGTGCCTCGCGAGGCCGGGGACGACGACCGCGCCGTGCTGGCCGACGGCGACCGCGTGGTCGCGACGGACGCCACGGTGCCGCCCGCCTTCGACGCCGTCCTGCGCTCGGGGCGCGACTTCGTGGCCTCCGTGCCGGAGGACGCGCTGCGGACCGTCGTGGACGAGACCTACCTGGCGGCCCGCGGCGTGTCGCCCGACGTCGCCCAGCTCGTGGAGACGTCGCTCGCCTGGGCGCAGACCGCCGACGCGAACTTCCTCGTCACGACGCGGCTCATCGAGAGCTCGGCGACCGTGCTGGACCGCCAGCTCGCCTCCGCGGACGCGATCCGGTCGTTCAGCGGGGACCTCGAGCTGCTGGCCGCGACCCTGCGCGACTCCGACGGCGACCTGCGCGCCCTCATCGGGGCGACCCCGCCCGCCGCCCTCCAGCTGCGGGACCTCGTCGCCGAGGTCGGTCGTCCGCTCGGCCTGCTGCTCACCAACCTGGTGACACCGGCCCAGGTGTTCGGCGTCAACAGCGCCGGTGTCGAGGACCTGATGATCCGCCTGCCCGACGCCGTGAGCGCCGGCTGGGCCGTCACGAGCACCGGCAGCCTGAACCTGTCGCTCGTGCCCAACTTCGCGAACCCGCTGCCCTGCACGACGGGGTACGAGGGCACGCCCCGCCGCGCCGGAGACGCCACCGGGGGCGGCGCGTTCGACACGGACGCCGGCTGCACGCTCACCAGCGGGCCGTCGAACGTGCGCGGCCCCGGTGCCGTGCCCAGCAACCTGGACGACCTCGCCGTGCCGGTGGACCCCGGTACGGCGCGCCCCACCGGGGGCGCACCCGTCGTGATCCGCGACGCCACCAGCCTGGAGGACCTCATGGGAGGAATCGGATGACCCTCGACACGCGCACGGAGCAGGAGGCCGAGCCGGAGACGGTCCCGGAGTCGGACTCGGAAGCGGACTCGGGGACGGACTCGGGGACGGCTGCGGGTCCCGCCTCTCCCGGGGGCGCGGCGCGGACGCGGCAGCGGCTGCTCGCCGGTCTCCCCTGGCTGGTGCTCGTCGTGGCCGTCGTGGTCGCCGCCCTCGGCGGCCGGTCGTGGTGGCTGGCGGAGCACGACGACGGGCTGCACCGCGCGGCGGAGCGGGACGCCGTGCTGGTCGCGGCCCGCACCCACGTCGCGACGCTGACCACCATGGACAGCCGCGACGTGGCCGGCGGCCTCGAGGCGTGGGGCGCCGCGACCACCGGGATGCTCCACGACCAGATGACGGACGTCGACGACGGGAGCCGCGGGATGCTCGGCGAGCTCGGTACGACGTCGGTGGGACGCGTCGTCGACGCGGCGGTGCTGGAGCTGGACGGCGCGACGGCGACCGTGCTCGTGTCGGTCGAGGTGACCGTCACCGAGAACGACGACGCCGGCACCGAGCCGACGATCAAGCGCAACCGCTTCGCCGCCGACCTCCGCGAGGTGGACGGCGCCTGGCTGCTGGAGAACCTCCAGCAGGTGGCGGTGACCCTGTGAACGCCGCGACGATCGGGAAGCGCGTGGCGCTGCTCGGGCCGTGGGTGGCGGCGGTGCTGCTCGTCGCGTTCGGCGTCTACGCCTTCACGCAGGCCGACGGCCTCCGCTCGACGCCGGCAGCCGAGAACCACGCGCTCGTCGACGCCACCGGCACGGCGGAGGTGCAGGCCGCGGCGACGCAGACGCTGACCCGGGTGCTCAGCTACGACCACGCGGCGCCCGAGGCCACGACCGCGGCCGCCGACGAGCTGCTCCGGGGAGCGGCCCGCGACGAGTTCGACGTGCTCTACGCCGGGCTCGCCGAGCAGGCGCCCGGCCAGGAGCTCGTGCTGACCGCGCGGGTGTCGTCGGTCGCCGTGCAGGAGCTCACCGACGACGCGGCCCGGGTGCTCGTGTTCCTCGACCAGACCAGCCAGCGGGCGGGCGACGCCGAGACCAGCGTCTCGGCAGCGCAGCTGTCGGTGGGGCTGGAGCGCGACGGCTCCGGCTGGACCGTCACGGAGCTCACGCCGCTCTGAGTGGCGGGGCTCCCCGAGACCCTGACCCGCGCGGGGGGCGGGTCAGGCGAGCGCGCCGGCCAGCTCGAGGTGGCCGGCGTGCTCGAGCTGCTCCGACATCAGGAGCACGCGCTCGACCTCGGACGCCGCGCCGGGCACGGTGTGGCCCGGTTCGGTGCGTCCCGCGGCGACGACGCGGGCGAACGCCGCGGCGCGGAGCAGCACGTCGGCGAACTCCCGCTCGACGATGCCGCGCAGCACGTCGTCGATCATCCGGCGCAGCTCGTCGGGACCGGGGGGCTCGGCGACCCCCGCCACCACGCGGGCGACCGGGGCCAGGCGGCGTCCCGCCTCGAACTGCCGCGCCGCCTCGTGCGGGTCCGCGTGCACCCAGGCGCGCAGCACGTAGAGCCGCCACAGGCACCCCGACAGCGTGTCGGCCGGGGCACCCGACCACAGCTCGGCGAGCGTCTCGAGGCCCTCCGTCTCCGCCAGTCCGACGACGCGCTCGGCGAGCGCCGCGGTCTCCCCCTCCGCCTCGCGCGGCCCCCGCACGAGGGCGGTCGCGGCCCGCTCGGCGGCGGCGCCGAGCTGCGCGGGATCGACGCCCCCGGTGCGTGCTTCGAAGAACGCGGACCCGGGACGCGTCGGACGGTGGTGACGAGGCGTGGTCGATTCAGGCATCGCCGTCGAGGTTACGCCCCGGCTCCGAGCGGGGTCGCGCGTCGAGTTGGGTCGTACGGCGCGGCGTGGACGTCGAGTTGGGTCGTACGGCGCGGCGTGGGCGTCGAGTTGTCATGTACGGCGCGGCGGACGCGTCGAGATGGGTCGAACGGCGCGGCGTACGGGGCTCGGGCAAGAAAACGCGGACGGGTTCCGGCACGGAGAAAAGAAAACGCGGATCACGGTCGGCGACACGCCGGGCGGTTTCTAGTGGTCGGTGCAACACGGCTGTGGGGGTTGTGTTGCGGGATCAAGAAGCGGCGCGTGCGCGGGGTCTGGGGCTGTTGGCGGCCGGGGTCCCGGCGAAGCAGGTGTCCGAGTTGCTGGGGTGGGATCGAGACACGGTGGCTTCATGGGCCACAGTCGCTGGCATGCGACTGCGCAAGGGCCGCCACGGCGGTGTTGTCGGTGCCCATCCACCCCCGCTGGACGGTGACTGGGTCGATGAGCACGGCCGGTTGAGCCAGGCCGGGCGGGCCTTGATCCAGATCCGTCGCAGCGAGGGACGGTGTCCAGCACGGATCGCTGCCGAGCTCGGGGTGCACCGCAGCACGGTGGGACGCGAACTGGCCCGCAACACCCGCCTGGGTCGCTACCACGCTGCTGCAGCGCAGGTGATGACCGAGCAGCGCCGGCCCCGGCCCCGCCCGTCCAAGCTCGCAGTTCGTGCAGACACCGGCGTGGATGCGGGTGTGGATGCGGGTGTGGATGGGGGTGCCGGTGAGGTGCTGCGCGCAGCGGTGCTGGTCCGGTTGAACAACCGGTTCTCACCCGTGCAGGTCAGCCAGGATCTGCGGCGGTGCTATCCGGGGCGCGACGATATGCAGGTGAGCCACGAGACGATCTACCAAGCGCTCTACGTGCAGGGCAAGGGATCGCTGCGTGAGGAGCTGAAGGTCGAGAAAGCGTTGCGCAGCGGCCGCACCAGCCGTCGGCCCCGCTCGGCGCTGCCCCCACGGTCCAACCGGTCCTGGATCGGTGCCGAGGCCCACATCAGCCACCGCCCACCCGAAGCCGCCGACCGCGCCGTACCCGGGCACTGGGAGGGCGACCTCGTCATCGGCGCCGGCGGGCGTTCGGCGTTGATCACCCTGGTCGAACGCTCGACCCGCTACGCCCTGATCCGACGGCTGCCGCTGACCCACGACGCCACCACCGTCGCAGCTGCCCTGG
Source organism: Nocardioides zeae (assembly GCF_030818655.1). Lineage (NCBI taxonomy): Bacteria > Bacillati > Actinomycetota > Actinomycetes > Propionibacteriales > Nocardioidaceae > Nocardioides > Nocardioides zeae. The sequence continues at coordinate 2,553,248 of NZ_JAUTAN010000001.1, forward strand.
TCACGATGATGACCAACCTGCCCGAGTCGTTGCGCCGCTCGCTGACCTGGGACCAGGGCAGCGAGATGGCCGCGCACACCACCTTCACCCTGGCCACCGGATGCCCCGTCTACTTCGCCGACCCCCACAGCCCCTGGCAACGCGGCACCAACGAGAACACCAACGGACTCGTGCGCGACATCCACCCCAAGGGCACCGACTTCAACCACGTCAGCGACGCCGACATCACCGAGACCGAACGCCTCCTCAACATCCGCCCCCGCCAAACCCTCAACTGGGACACCCCCGCCGATAGGCTCCAACAACTACTCAACGTTGCACCGACCACCTGAAGCCGCCCCGAGGGGGGCGGCCCCTCCGGTCCGCGTTTTCTTTCTCCGGGTCGGGCGCCTGTCGCACTTTCCTCCCCCGGGCGGGAGCCCGCCGAGCGCGGAGGTCCCGCCGTGGGCTCGGCCGCGGCGTACATGACAACTCGACGCCCACGCCACGCCGTACGACCAAACTCGACGCACCAGCCGCGCCGTTCGACCCAACTCGACGCAACCTCAGCCGGCGAGCGCCTTGCGGATACGGGCGTCGCTGACGGCGACGGCGGTGCCGAGCTGCTGGGCCCAGAGGGAGACGCGGTACTCCTCCAGCAGCCACCGCACCGTCCGCAGCGCCTTGCCCGGCGGGCGGCCGGGCGGGAGCGCCGCGACCTGGTGGGCCCACGAGCCCTGCAGGTCCACGATCTGGCCCATGAGCTGGCGGTCCTTCTGCACCGCCGGCACCCCGCCGGTGACGAGGCGCTGGTGCCGTTCCTCCATCGCCCGCAGGTAGGTCGGGTAGCGCCGCAGCTGCGCCGGCCCGGCCTCGGCCACGAACCCGACGTGCACGAGCCCCGCGAGCTGCTCCTTGAGGTCCGTGAGCGCGTCGAGCAGGTGGATCTCGGCCCGGCCGGTGAGCCGCTTGTCGACCGCCCGGTGCGCGGCCAGCGCCCGCACGACGTCGGCGACGACGCTCCGCACCCGCGCCTCCAGGTCGGTGCGGACCACCGCGAGCAGCGCGTCGAAGGCCTGCTCGTCCCGCACCGCGGGCCGCGCGTCGACGGCTTCGGTGACGACGGCGGTGCGGCAGTCCTCGAGCAGGTCGGGGATGGAGGGGTACGGCGAGCCCACCAGCCCCAGCTTGTCCGCGGTGCTCAACGCGTCGGCCACCCGCTTGAGCAGGCCCGGCTGCTCGGCGGCGAGCGCCAGCAGGAGCAGTCGCCGCACGCCGAGCCGGTGTCGCGCCTCCTGCTCGTCCTTCGACCCGACGACCCGCAGCGCGACGCTCGCGCCCTCGTCGTCGAGCGTCGGGAAGCCCCGCACCTCGTGGCCGGCCCGCTGCTGCGTGAACGACGGCTCGATCGCCCCGAACACCCACGTCGTCGCGCCGGTCACCGTCTGCCCGGCGTCGGCGGCGACGTCGGCGATCGCCTGCTCCAACGACGGCCGCAGGGGCTCGGCCAGCGTCACCAGGTCCTTGCCGCGCGCCACCTCCCCGCCGTCGGGGTCGACGACCCGGAACGTCGGCCGCAGGTGCGGCGCCACCTTCGACCAGTCCCACGCCTCCCGCGGCACGATCGCGCCGGACGCGTGGCGGGCGTACCGCTCCAGCGCGTCCAGCAGCGGCTCCTCCCCCGGCGGCGTCTCCGCCAGGAAGCGCCGCGCGTGGTCGGGCGCCGGCACGAGCGACGTCCGCAGGTGCTTGGGCAGCGACCGGATCAGCGCCGTCACGAGCTCCTCGCGCAGCCCGGGCACGTTCCACGAGAAGTCCCCGGGCTCGAGCTGGTTGAGCGACGCCAGCGGTACGTCGATGGTGAGCCCGTCGTCGGCCGCGCCGGGCTCGAAGTGGTAGCTGATGGGGAAGGTCAGGTGCCCGCCGCCCGCGCCGGTGGCGCGCCACTCCTCCGGGTAGTCCTGGGCCTGGATCTCGGCCGCCGTGTCGTGGGTGAGCATCGACGGGTCGAAGACGAGGAGGTCGGGGCGCTTCTGGCGCTCGCGCTTCCACCACTGGTCGAAGTGCGCGGCGCTGATGACGCTCGCCGGCACGCGTGCGTCGTAGAAGTCGAAGAGGGTGTGCTCGTCGACGACGATGTCGCGGCGGCGCGCCCGGTGCTCGAGCGCCTCCGCCTCCTCGAGCAGCCGCTGGTTCTCGGCGAGGAACCGGTGCCGGCCGGTCTCGGCGGCGCCCCACTCGCCGTGCACGAGCGCGTGGCGGAGGAACAGCTCGCGGGCGAGCTCGGGGTCGACCCGGCCGAGCTGCACGGTGCGGTCGGCGGCCAGGGGCACGCCGTACAGGGTCACCCGCTCGTTCGCGACCGCGCTGCCGCGCTTCTTCGACCAGCGCGGCTCGGCGTAGGTGCGCTTCACGAGGTGCGCGCCGAGGCGCTCGGCCCACAGCGGGTCGATGCCGGCGACCTGCCGCGCCCAGAGCCGCCCGGTCTCGACGAGCTCGGCGGCCATGACGAACTGCGGGTTGCGGCCCTTGAGCACGCTGCCGGGGAAGATGGCGAAGCGGGTGGAGCGGGCGCCGAGGTATTCCCGCGCGCCGGGACGACGCCCCTTCGGCCGCGACGCCTCCTTGTCGCGCTCCTCGAGCAGGCCGATCTGCGAGAGCAGGCCGGACAGCAGCGCCTGGTGGATCCCGTCGGCGTCGGGCTGGTCGGCGGGCTGACCGATCTCGACGCCCATCTCCTTGCAGACCTGGCGCAGCTGGGACTCGAAGTCCTGCCACTCCCGCACCCGCACGTAGTTGAGGAACTCCGCCTTGCACATCCGGCGGAACGCGCTGCCGGAGAGGTCGCGCTGCTGCTGCTTGAGGTGGCGCCACAGCTGCAGCCACGTGAGGAAGTCGCCCGACTCGTGCTTGAACCGGGCGTGGGCCTGGTCCGCCTGCGCCTGCTGCTCGGCGGGGCGCTCGCGGGGGTCCTGCAGGCTGAGCGCGGCGGCGATGACGATGACCTCGCGCACGCAGCCGCGCTGCTCGGCCTCGAGGATCATCCGCGCGAGACGGGGGTCGATCGGCAGGCGGGCGAGCCGGCGGCCGACGTCGGTGAGCCGGCCCTCCCCGAGGGCACCGAGCTCCTCCAGCAGCTGCGTGCCGGCGGTGATGTTGCGCTTGTCCGGCGGCTCCACGAACGGGAAGCGCCCGATGTCGCCGAGCCCGAGGCTCGTCATCTGCAGGATGACGCTCGCCAGGTTGGTGCGGAGGATCTCGGGGTCGGTGAACTCCGGGCGGCTCTCGAAGTCCTCCTCGGAGTAGAGCCGGATCGCGATGCCCTCCGCGACGCGTCCGCAGCGGCCCGAGCGCTGGTTGGCGCTCGCCTGGCTGATGGGCTCGATCGGCAGGCGCTGCACCTTGGTGCGGGCCGAGTAGCGCGAGATGCGGGCGACGCCGGAGTCGACGACGTACCGAATGCCCGGCACCGTCAGCGACGTCTCCGCGACGTTGGTGGCGAGGACGATGCGGCGCCGCGAGCCCGTCGGCGAGAACACGCGATGCTGCTCGGCGGAGGACAGGCGGGAGTAGAGCGGGAGCACGTCGATGCCCCGCGGCCCCTGCACCTTGGCCAGGTCGCCGAGGGCCTCGGCGGTGTCGCGGATCTCGCGCTCGCCGGGCAGGAACACGAGCACGTCGCCGGGGCCCTCGCCGGAGAGCTCCTGCACCGCGTCGACGATCGCCTCGGTCTGGTCGCGCACGACGGCCTCGCCGTCCTCGTCCTCCTCGGGCAGCTCGATGAGGGGGCGGTAGCGGACCTCCACCGGGAACGTGCGGCCCGAGACCTCGATGATCGGCGCCGGCTTCCCGTGCCGGTCGCTGAAGTGCGCCGCGAAGCGCTCCGGGTCGATCGTCGCCGACGTGATGACGAGCTTCAGGTCGGGCCGCCGCGGCAGGAGCCGCTTGAGGTAGCCGAGCAGGAAGTCGATGTTGAGGCTCCGCTCGTGGGCCTCGTCGATGATGATCGTGTCGTAGCGGCGCAGGTCGCGGTCGCGCTGCAGCTCGGCGAGCAGGATGCCGTCCGTCATCAGCTTCACCCGGCTGCTGCGCGACGTCCTGTCCGTGAACCGCACCTGGTAGCCGACGAGGTCGCCCAGCTCGGTCGCGGTCTCCTCGGCGATGCGCTCCGCGACCGAGCGGGCGGCGATCCGGCGGGGCTGGGTGTGGCCGATGAGGCCGCCCCGGCGGCGTACCTTCCCGTCCCGTCCCGTGTGCTCCGTGACCTGGCCGCGGCCCAGCTCGAGGCAGATCTTCGGCAGCTGGGTGGTCTTCCCCGACCCGGTCTCACCGGCGACGATGACGACCTGGTGGTCGCGGATCGCGGCCGCGATGTCGTCACGGCGGGCCGAGACCGGCAGCTGGGGTGGGTAGTCGATGCGCACAGCGCCGACCATCATCCCCCAGGGCCCCACGCGGCCGCGAACCGATCACCCGGTCAGGCCCGGCACCTGGCCCGGCACCTGCCCCTGCTGCCCCTGCTGCACCTGCCCCGGGGCGAACCCGCCGCCCGGCCCGCCCGCCCCGCCGAAGCCGCCGGGACCACCGAACCCGCCGGGTCCCCCGTCGTCCGCCGCGGAGCCGCTGCTCAGGGCGCCGAGCGCGAGCGCTCCGCCGGCGCCCAGCAGCACGGAGGCCAGGGCCACGCCGGCCGTCGCGACGAGGCCCAGTCGCCGGGGGGCGCGGTCGGCGGCGGGCGGGGTCGCGGCGGGCACCGGCGGCAGGGGCGGGTACGGCGAGGGCTGCGGGCCCGGCGGGGGCGGGGTGGCGGCGTACGGGGGCGGGGCGGTGCGGTGCTGGTCGTCCATGCCGACGACGGTGCGGACGGTGGCTGTGCTGCGGCTGTGCGTCCCGGCAGCAGGAACTGTGGACCCACCCACAGGCGACGCACAGGAAACTCACACGTTCGTCCGGCAGGCTCCCGTGCCATGGAGCTCACCCGCGCCGACGGATCCCCCCTGCGCGTCCTCGTCGTCGACGACGAGGTCAACCTCGCCGAGCTGGTCGCGATGGCGCTGCGCTACGAGGGGTTCGAGACCCGGATGGCCCACGCGGGCGCCAAGGCGGTCGCGGCGGCGAAGGAGTTCGGGCCGGACGTCGTGGTGCTCGACATGATGCTGCCGGACTTCGACGGCCTCGAGGTGCTGCGCCGGATGCGCGCCGGCGACCCCCACGTCCCCGTGCTGTTCCTCACCGCGCGCGACGCGGTCGAGGACCGCGTGGCGGGCCTGACCGCGGGCGGGGACGACTACGTCACGAAGCCGTTCTCGCTCGAGGAGGTCGTCGCCCGGCTGCGCGCGCTGCTGCGCCGCGCGGGGGCGCGCGCGGCCGAGCGCGAGAACGTGCTGAGCGTCGGCGACCTGACGCTCGACGAGGACAGCCACGAGGTGCGGCGCGACGGCACCGAGATCGCGCTGACCGCCACGGAGTTCGAGCTGCTGCGGTTCCTCATGCGCAACCCGCGGCGGGTGCTGAGCAAGGCGCAGATCCTCGACCGCGTGTGGAACTACGACTTCGGCGGCCAGGCCAACGTCGTCGAGCTCTACATCTCCTACCTGCGCAAGAAGGTCGATGCCGGGCGCGCGCCGATGATCCACACCATGCGCGGCGCGGGCTACGTGCTGAAGCCGGCGGACTGAGCCCGTGCCCACCACCTCGCCGGCCCCGGTGCGGCGCCGGCTCGCGACGCTGACCTCGCGGCTCGTGCTCGCGACGGTGCTGCTCACCACCCTGCTGGCCCTCGCCATCGGCACGGCGACGACCCTGGCGATGCGGGCCAACCTCACCGACCGGCTCGACGACGAGGTCACCTCGGTCGTGCCGCGGGCGGGCGGCGGCAGCTTCCGGCCGCCGGACGGCGACCGGCCGCCGGGTGCGACGGCGGGGTCGACGGCGGGGTCGACGACGGGTGGCTGCGACCGCTTCGTGCCCGGCAACCAGGGGCCCGGCACGCTCCTCGCGGTGCTGCCGGACGGCAGCGCGACGGCCGACGGCGCGCGCGGCGGGGTGCTGACCGAGCAGGTGTGCGGCGAGCGCACGCTGGCGACGGCGGCGCTCGAGCAGCTCGCCGACGTGCCGGCGGACGGTGCCGTCCACGCCGTCGACCTCGTCGCCCTCGGCTCCTACCGCGTGGTCGCGACCCGCGCGGACGACGGCACGGTGGTCGTCGCCGGCCTCCCGACCGACGCGGTCGACGACGCCGTGCGCTCGCTCGTGGGCTACGAGCTCCTCATCGGGCTCGCCGCGGTGCTGCTGGCGGGCGGGGCCGCGACCGTCGTCGTACGCCGTCAGCTGCGCCCCCTCCGCGACGTCGCCGCCACCGCGCACGAGGTCACCACGCTGCCGCTGGCCGAGGGCGAGGTCGACCTCGCCGGGCGGGTGCCCGCCCACCTGCGGGACGAGCGCACCGAGGTGGGCCAGGTGGGCGCCGCCCTCGACACCCTGCTCGCGCACGTCGACGCCGCCATGGCGGCGCGGCACCGCAGCGAGCAGCAGGTGCGGCAGTTCGTCGCGGACGCCTCCCACGAGCTCCGCACGCCGCTGGCGACCATCGTGGGGTACGCCGAGCTGGCCCGCCGACGGCCCGACGACGCCGACGCCGCCCGCACGGCGCTGGCGAAGGTGGAGGGCGAGTCGGGCCGCATGCGCCGGCTCGTCGAGGACCTCCTCATGCTGGCGCGCCTCGACGCGGGACGTCCGCTCGGCGCCGAGCCGGTCGACCTCACGATGCTGCTCCTCGAGGCGGTCGAGGACGCCCGCGTGCTGGCGCCCGGCCACCGGTGGCGGCTCGACCTGCCCGACGCGGCCGTCGAGCTGACGGGCGACGGGCACGGCCTCCACCAGGTGGTGACGAACCTGCTGTCCAACGCGCGGCGCTACACGCCCGGCGGGACGACCGTGACGGTCACCGCGGCCCTCGAGGCCGACCGGGTCGTGCTGCGCGTGCACGACGACGGCCCCGGCTTCTCCCCGGAGCTGGCGGCGTCGGCGTTCGACCGCTTCGTCCGCGGCGACACCGCCCGGGTCCGTGGCGACGGCCCTGGGGGAGGTCCGGAGGACGGTGCCGCCGGCGGCTCGGGGCTGGGGCTCGCCCTGGTCCGCGCCATCGTCGAGGCGCACGGCGGCACCGTCGCCCTCGACAGCCGTCCGGGCGACACGACCATCACGGTCGCCCTCCCGCGCTGACCGCTCCCGCACGGCCCCCGGCTTGACTTCACGCGTGGTCCTGCGACGGTGGAGGTGGCGCTCCGGCGCGAAGACGCTAGGGTGAGCGCCGGTCCGATTGTCCGACAATCCGGACCTGCCGCAACCAGAGGAGGCGACGCATGACCAGCACGATCGACGAGGGCCGCACCACCGCCGACGGCAACGGCGTGCCGCGCAGCCAGGCCTTCTTCCAGCAGGCGCAGGAGCGCACGGCGCACAACTACCACCCGCTCCCCGTCGTCGTCTCCCACGCCGAGGGCGCCTGGATGACCGACGTCGACGGCACGCGCTTCCTCGACATGCTGGCCGGCTACTCCGCCCTCAACTTCGGCCACGGCCACCCCGAGCTGCTGGCCACCGCCCACGCCCAGCTCGACCAGCTCACGCTGACCAGCCGGGCCTTCGTGCACGACCGCTTCGGCGAGTTCTGCGCCGCGCTCGGCGACCTGTGCGGCAAGGAGCTCGTGCTCCCCATGAACACGGGCGCCGAGGCCGTCGAGACCGCCATCAAGGTGAGCCGCAAGTGGGGCTACGACGTCAAGGGCGTCGAGGTCGACCGCGCCGAGATCATCGTGGCGACCGGCAACTTCCACGGCCGCACCACCACCGTCGTCGGCTTCTCCGACGACCCCGACGCGCGCGACGGCTTCGGTCCGTTCTCGCCGGGCTTCACCAGCGTCCCGTACGGCGACGCCGCGGCCCTCGAGGCCGCCATCACGCCCAACACGGTGGCGGTGCTGATCGAGCCCATCCAGGGCGAGGGCGGCGTGGTCATCCCGCCGGCGGGCTACCTGCGCGCGGTCCGCGAGATCACGACGCGGCACAACGTGCTCTTCGCCGCCGACGAGATCCAGGCCGGCCTGGGCCGCACGGGCCGCACCTTCGCGTGCGACCACGAGGACGTCGTCCCCGACCTCTACGTGCTGGGCAAGGCGCTCGGCGGCGGCATCGTCCCGGTCTCCGCCGTCGTGGCCGACCGCGCGGTGCTCGGTGTGCTGCACCCGGGCCAGCACGGGTCGACCTTCGGCGGCAACGCGCTCGCCTGCGCGGTCGGCACCAAGGTCGTCGAGATGCTCGCGAGCGGCGAGCCGCAGGAGCGCTCGCAGCGCCTCGGCCTCGTGCTGCGCGACCGGCTCGAGTCCCTCGTCGGCCGCGGGGTGCTCGCGGTGCGGGTGCGAGGCCTCTGGGCGGGCGTCGACATCGACCCGACCGTCGGCACCGGCCGCGCGGTGTGCGAGGCGCTGCTGGCCCGCGGCGTGCTGGCGAAGGACACCCACGGCTCCACCATCCGGCTCGCGCCGCCGCTGGTGGTCTCCGAGGAGGACCTGCACTGGGGCCTCGACCAGCTCGAGGCCGTCGTCACGGGCGGCTGACCCGACGCCACCGGCCCGCGGTCGCCCCGGAGGGCGGCCGCGGGCCGGTGACGGTCCCACGCGGGGCGGGGCGGGGTCAGCCCAGCTTCACGTTGACCTGCTTGATCTGCGTGAACGACTCCATCGCGCCCTCGATCGAGAACTCGCGCCCGATGCCCGACGACTTGTAGCCGCCGTAGCTCTGGCCGACCATCTGGCCGCCGCCCTGGTTGACCTGCACCCAGCCGGACTCGATCCGGTGGGCCGTGTCGAGCGCGGCCGTCAGGTCCTGGCTCCACACGTAGGCCGCCAGCCCGTAGTGCGAGTCGTTGGCCATCCGGACGACCTCGTCGCGGTCGGACCAAGGGATGGCCACGAGCACGGGGCCGAAGATCTCCTCCTGCGCGATCCGCCAGTCGTTGGAGACCGCCGAGAAGATCGTCGGGCCCTGGTAGAAGCCGTCGAGGCCGTCCGGCACCTGCTCGGACCGGTCGAGCGGCACCTCGACGCCGGCCTGCGCGCGGCCGTCCGCGATGTACGACTTGATCTGGTCGAACTGCTTCTGGTTGATGATCGCGCCCATGTCGGTCGCCTCGTCCAGCGGGTCGCCGACGACGAGCCGGTCGACCTGGGAGACCAGCTCGGCGAGGAACGCGTCGTACACGTCGCGGTGCACGAAGAGCCGCGAGCCGGCGGTGCACGACTGGCCCTGGCGGGTGAAGCGCATCGCGGTGAGCACGCCGGTCGCCGTGGCGGCGAGGCGGTCGCCCGCAACCGCGTCGGGGAACACGATGTTGGGGCTCTTGCCGCCCAGCTCGAGGGAGACGTGCGCGAGCCGCTCCCCCGCCGCCGAGGCGACGTGGTGGCCGACGCGGCTCGACCCGGTGAACGAGACCTTGTCGACCCCGCGGTGCTGCACGAGCGCCTCGCCGACCTCCGCGCCGTACCCGGTGAGCACGTTGAGCACGCCGTCCGGCAGGTACGGCGCGACGAGCTCCGCCATCCGGATGATGGTGAGCGGCGCGTCCTCCGCGGCCTTGAGCACGATCGTGTTGCCGGCCGCGAGCGCCGCCGGCACCTTCATGGCGGCGATCATGAGCGGCGAGTTCCACGGCAGGATGCCCGCGACGACGCCGAGCGGCTCGCGGCGCGTGTACTGCAGCTGGTCGTCGCCCGCCGGGAGCGTGACGCCCTTGAACTCGCCCGCCACGCCACCGAAGTAGCGGAACAGCGCGACGAGCGTCTGCGACTCCGGGCGCGCCTGGGGGCGCAGCGCGTTGCCGGTGTCGATGGCGGTGAGCTGCGCCAGCTCCTCGGCCGCCGCCTCGAGCGCGTCGGCCGCCTTGAGCAGCGCGAGCTGCCGGTCCTTGAAGTGGGTCGCGCGCCACGCGGGGAAGGCGGCGCGGGCCGCCCGTACGGCGCGGTCGGCGTCCTCCTCGCGGGCCCGGGGCGTCCGGCCGAGCGAGAGGCCGCGACGGCCGGGCGACGTGACGTCGATCCACTCGCCGGCGGCGGCCGCGACGCGCTCGCCGCCGATGAGCATCAGGTGGTCGCCGGACGGCGTCTCGATGGTCTGGGTCATCTTCACTCCTGGGTCGTTCGGGATCGGTGGTCGGGAGCGCTCAGCGCGCGTCGTACTCGTCGTCGAGGGCGGTGAGCGAGCTGCCCTTCGTCTCCTGCGCGAAGGCGAGCGCGACGAGGCTGACGAGCGCGGCGGCGGCGAGGTAGATCGCGATGGGCGTGGTGCTGTCGTACTCGTCGAGCAGCGCGACGGCGATGATCGGCGCCATCGAGCCCGCGACGATCGCGGTCACCTGGTAGCCGAGCGACACCCCGGCGTACCGCATGCGGGTCGGGAACATCTCCGACATCAGCGACGGCTGCGGGGCGTACATGAGGCCCTGGATGGCGAGGCCCCCGACGATGGCGACGACGACGAGCAGGTCGTTGGCGGTGTCCATCATCGGGAAGGCCCAGAAGCCCCACGTGGCGGTGCCGAGCACGCCGACGAGGTAGACCGGGCGCCGGCCGTAGATGTCGGAGAGCAGGCCGACGGTCGGCACCACGAACACGTGGGAGAGGTGGCCGACGAGCAGGAGCAGCAGGACGTGCTGGACGTCGAACCCGATGTGGTCCTGGCGCAGGTACGAGATCGTGAACGTGACGACCATGTAGTACATGATGTTCTCGCAGAAGCGCAGGCCCATGGCCACGACGACCTGCTTCGGGCGGTACTTGATGGCGTCGAGCACGGTCGAGCGGGACGCCTTCTCGGCCTCCTCCTTCTCGACGGCGGCCTTGAAGATCGGGGCGTCCTCGACCTTGGTACGCACGTACCAGCCGACGAGCACGATGATCGCCGAGGCGAAGAACGCGATGCGCCAGCCCCAGCTGAGGAACGCCTCCTCGCTCAGCGCCGCCGACAGGCCGAGCATCACGAGCGTGGCGATGAGGTTGCCGACCGGCACGCCGGCCTGCGGGTAGCTGGCCCAGTAGCCGCGGCGGTTGTCGGGCGCGTGCTCCGCGACAAGGAGCACGGCGCCGCCCCACTCGCCGCCGACGGCGAAGCCCTGCACGAAGCGCAGCAGCACGAGGAGCACGGCCGCGCCGTACCCGATCTGGGCGTGGGTCGGCAGTGCGCCCATGAGGAACGTCGAGACGCCGACCAGCACGAGGGAGAGCTGGAGCAGGCGCTTGCGGCCGAACTTGTCGCCGTAGTGACCGAAGACGAGGCCGCCGATCGGGCGGGCGATGAAGCCGACCGCGTAGGTGCCGAGGGCGGCGATCGTGCCGACCGTCGGGTCGCTCTCGGGGAAGAAGAGGGCGGGGAAGACGAGGATGGCCGCGGTCGCGTAGACGAAGAACTCGTACCACTCGACGATCGTGCCGGCCATGGAGGCGGCGACGACCTTGCGGAGGTTGGAGCGACCGGCCGGGGGGACGTTCGGTGCGCTGGTCGGGGTGGTGCTGGTGGTCACGCGGTGGTCTCCTGGCTGAGGGTGGCGGCGACGGCCTCGTCGCGCGCCGGGGAGGACAGCTCGCCGCCGACGAGCTTGACGAGGACGGAGCAGTCGCGGTCGGCGAGGCCGAGCTCGACGAGCTGGTCCATCCGGTCGCGGACGGCCGTGGCGAACGGGAGGGCGGTCGCGGTGGACTCCCCCGCGGCGAGCGCGAGCTGGAGGTCCTTGCGCAGCAGCGCGGTGGCGAAGCCGCCCGTGAAGTCGCGGTTGACGGCGGCGGTCTCGACGACGCCGGGCACCGGGTACCAGGTGCGCAGCGCCCAGCTGTCGCCCGAGGACACCTGCGCGATCTCCCAGAAGGTGCGCGCGTCGAGGCCGAGGCGCTCGGCGAGCACCGCGCCCTCCGCCGTGGCGGCGAGGGTGATGCCGAGCATCATGTTGTTGGTCAGCTTGGCGGCCTGGCCGTTGCCCGGTCCGCCGGTGTGGAAGATGCGGCCCGCCATCACCTCGATGACGGGGCGCACCTCCTCGAGCACGGCCACGTCGCCGCCGACCATGAAGGTGAGCGTGCCGGCGGCCGCGCCCGAGATGCCGCCGGAGACCGGGGCGTCGAGGAAGCGGAAGCCGGCGGCGGAGACCGACGCGTGCAGGGAGCGCGCGGCGTCGATGTCGATCGTGGACGAGTCGATGACGACCGCGCCCGGCTCGGCGTGCGCGAGCACGCCGTCGGGGCCGTCGAGGACGGCGCGGACGATGTCGTGGTGGGGGAGCATCGTGACGACGACGTCGGCCCCGGCGACCGTCGCGGCCACCGTGTCCTCGACCGTCACGCCCAGCGCGGCGGCGGCCTCGCGTGCCTCGTCCACGAGGTCGTAGCCGTGGACGTCGTGGCCCGCGGCGGCGAGCCGCCCGCTCATGGGGGCGCCCATGTTGCCCAGTCCGATCCAGCCGATGCGCATGCGTGCTGCTTTCTACGAGGGTTGTCGTACGGGGGTGGAGGTGGTCCGCGACGTGACGGACGTCGCGTGACGCGGACCACTCGACGGCCCATGCTGGGCGCTCCGCGACGGGGGCGCAATGACGGGTCGGGCGGGGTGCCTGTGCGGAAATGCACGACCCCCGGTGGCCTCGACTAGGGTCCGGACCGTGCGCGCCGACGACCTGCTGATCCTGCTCGAGGTGGCCCGCGCGCGCTCGTTCGTGCAGGCCGGCGTGGCCCTCGGCATCGACCACACGACCGTCTCCCGGCGCATCGGCAGCCTCGAGAAGGAGCTCGGCGACCGGGTGCTCGACCGGTCGCTCTCGGGCGTGCAGCTGACGGCGCTCGGCCGGGCGATCCTGCCGGCTGCCGAGCAGGTGGCACGGGCCATGGACGCCGCCGCCCAGGCCGCGCGTCCGGACCGGGACGTGGCCGGACACGTGCGCATCGCCTCGACCGAGGCCTTCGCCGCCGTCTTCGTCGCGCCCGCCATGGCGCGCCTGCAGCGGGCCCACCCCGGGGTGAGCCTCGACCTCGTCGCCGCCACCCGCCCGCTCGGCCAGGCCACGGGCGTCGACGTCGAGATCGGGGTGGGCACGCCGCCGTCGCGGGGCTTCGAGGTCACGCCGCTGACCGACTACCGCCTCTCGCTCTACGCCGCGCCGTCCTACCTCGAGCGCGCCGGCGAGGTGACCGCGGCGAACCTGGCCGAGCACCCGATCGTCTACTACATCGACGCCCTCCAGCGCGTGGACGAGCTCGGGCTCACCGAGGCCGGCATCCCCGTCGACGCCGTGCGGCTCGGCTCGACGAGCGTGCTGGTGCAGCACGAGCTGACGGTCGCCGGGGGCGGCGTCGGCCTGCTTCCCGACTTCCTCGCCCGCGCGACGCCGGGCCTGGTGCGCCTGCTCCCCGACGAGGTGCGCATGACGAAGACGTTCGTCGCGCTGCTGCCGCCGCGGGCCCTGCGACGTCCCGCGGCGATCGCGTTCATGTCGGCCCTCGTGCGGGAGATGGCGGAGCGACGCGACGAGCTGGACGACCTGGGCGGGGCCTGACCCGGTCGGGTCCGTCGCCCGACGAGACCGGATTCCCGCTCAGCGAGACGTCGGGCGTAGCGTGCCCCGGTCCCCTCCCCGGCCGGAAAGAACGATGACCACCGCCCAGCAGTCCGCCACCCCGCCCACCCCCGAGCGCGCCTCCGACGCCACGTCCGAGCCCGCCAACCCGCGCTCGCGGGTGCTCGTCGCCAGCCTCGTCGGCACGACGATCGAGTTCTACGACTTCTACATCTACGCCACCGCGGCGGTGCTGGTCTTCCCGCACCTCTTCTTCCCGGCGGGCAACGACACGACCGCGCTGCTGGCCTCGTTCGCCGTGTTCGGCGCCGCGATGGTCGCCCGCCCCCTCGGCGCCGTCTTCTTCGGCCACCTCGGCGACCGTCGCGGCCGCAAGGTGACCCTCGTGGCGTCGCTGCTGACGATGGGCATCGCGACCTTCGCGATCGGCCTGCTCCCGACGTACGCGCTCGTCGGCTGGCTCGCCCCGCTGCTCCTCGTGCTCATGCGCCTCGCGCAGGGCTTCGCCATCGGCGGTGAGTGGAGCGGTGCGGCGCTCGTCGCCACCGAGAACGCGCCGGAGGGCAAGCGCGCCTGGTACGGCACCTTCCCCCAGCTCGGCGCCCCCCTCGGGTTCATCCTCGCCAACGGCCTGTTCCTCGCCATCGCCGCGGCCATGCCGTCCGACGACCCGTCGACGCCGTCCGACATGTTCCTGTCGTGGGGCTGGCGGATCCCGTTCCTGTTCTCGGCCGTCATGGTGGTCGTCGGCCTCTACGTGCGCCTCCGGCTCGTCGAGAGCGCCGCCTTCCAGCGGGCCGTCGACAAGGGCACCGTCACCCGCTTGCCGCTGGGCGAGGTCGTCCGCACCCACGGCCGCGAGCTCGTGCTCGGCACGTTCTACATGCTCGCGACCTACGTGCTCTTCTACCTGATGACGACGTTCTCGCTGAGCTACGGCCGCGCCGCGACCGACGCCGAGGTGCCCGGTCTGGGCTACACCTACAACGGCTTCGTGCTCATGATGATCGTCGGCGTGGTCTTCTTCGGGATCTTCACCATGGTCTCCGGCCCGGTCGCCGACCGCTTCGGACGCCGCGCCCACCTGCTCGTCGTGACGACCGGCATCATCGTCTTCGGCCTCTGCTGGGTGCCGCTCCTCGAGGCCGGCGACGTCGGCGTCATGGCCTGGCTGCTGCTCGGGTTCAGCCTGATGGGCCTGACCTTCGGCCCGATGGGCGCCCTGCTGCCGGAGCTCTTCGCGACCAACGTGCGCTACACGGGCTCGGGGCTGTCCTACAACGTCAGCTCCATCCTCGGCGCCGCCGTCGCCCCGTTCATCGCCGTGTGGCTGTGGGGTGCCGCCGACGGCAGCCCGTTCCTGGTCGGGGTCTACCTCTCGGCGATGGGTCTCATCACGCTGCTCGCCCTGGCGGTCGGCCGCGACACCCGGAACCTCGACATCGACCGGTGAGGTAGCTCCGGGCCGGCGCGAGCCGCCCGACCTCGGAGGAAGAAAACGCGGACCCGAAGACGCGACACGCCGGGCGGCTTCAGGTGGTCGGTGCAACGTTGAGTAGTTGTTGGAGCCTATCGGCGGGGGTGTCCCAGTTGAGGGTTTGGCGGGGGCGGATGTTGAGGAGGCGTTCGGTCTCGGTGATGTCGGCGTCGCTGACGTGGTTGAAGTCGGTGCCCTTGGGAGTGGATGTCGCGCACGAGTCCGTTGGTGTTCTCGTTGGTGCCGCGTTGCCAGGGGCTGTGGGGGTCGGCGAAGTAGACGGGGCATCCGGTGGCCAGGGTGAAGGTGGTGTGCGCGGCCATCTCGCTGCCCTGGTCCCAGGTCAGCGAGCGGCGCAACGACTCGGGCAGGTTGGTCATCATCGTGACCAGGGCAGCTGCGACGGTGGTGGCGTCGTGGGTCAGCGGCAGCCGTCGGATCAGGGCGTAGCGGGTCGAGCGTTCGACCAGGGTGATCAACGCCGAACGCCCGCCGGCGCCGATGACGAGGTCGCCCTCCCAGTGCCCGGGTACGGCGCGGTCGGCGGCTTCGGGTGGGCGGTGGCTGATGTGGGCCTCGGCACCGATCCAGGACCGGTTGGACCGTGGGGGCAGCGCCGAGCGGGGCCGACGGCTGGTGCGGCCGCTGCGCAACGCTTTCTCGACCTTCAGCTCCTCACGCAGCGATCCCTTGCCCTGCACGTAGAGCGCTTGGTAGATCGTCTCGTGGCTCACCTGCATATCGTCGCGCCCCGGATAGCACCGCCGCAGATCCTGGCTGACCTGCACGGGTGAGAACCGGTTGTTCAACCGGACCAGCACCGCTGCGCGCAGCACCTCACCGGCACCCCCATCCACACCCGCATCCACACCCGCATCCACGCCGGTGTCTGCACGAACTGCGAGCTTGGACGGGCGGGGCCGGGGCCGGCGCTGCTCGGTCATCACCTGCGCTGCAGCAGCGTGGTAGCGACCCAGGCGGGTGTTGCGGGCCAGTTCGCGTCCCACCGTGCTGCGGTGCACCCCGAGCTCGGCAGCGATCCGTGCTGGACACCGTCCCTCGCTGCGACGGATCTGGATCAAGGCCCGCCCGGCCTGGCTCAACCGGCCGTGCTCATCGACCCAGTCACCGTCCAGCGGGGGTGGATGGGCACCGACAACACCGCCGTGGCGGCCCTTGCGCAGTCGCATGCCAGCGACTGTGGCCCATGAAGCCACCGTGTCTCGATCCCACCCCAGCAACTCGGACACCTGCTTCGCCGGGACCCCGGCCGCCAACAGCCCCAGACCCCGCGCACGCGCCGCTTCTTGATCCCGCAACACAACCCCCACAGCCGTGTTGCACCGACCACTAGAAACCGCCCCGACCAGGCAGGCCTTCCGGTCCGCGTTTTCCTTCGCCCGCGCCGTACCCCCGCGCACTTTCCTCGCCTCGGGCCGACCGCCCCCGTACGCCGCACGCGGCTCACAGCCTCCCCACAGAC
The DNA here is from genome assembly GCF_030818655.1 of Nocardioides zeae. NCBI lineage: Bacteria > Bacillati > Actinomycetota > Actinomycetes > Propionibacteriales > Nocardioidaceae > Nocardioides > Nocardioides zeae. Next base: position 2,569,802 of record NZ_JAUTAN010000001.1, read on the forward strand.
CGCGCCCACGCGGCACCCAGCACGGGCCCCGAGGGTCGGGGCCATGCACTCGACCGCCACCTCGCCCGGCCTCGCCGCACGGTCGGCCGATCCCGCGGAGACCCGGCACGACCCGGTCCCCCGCACGGCCACCCGCCCGATCTCGGGCCGCACCGCCGAGCGCCTCGGCCTCGCCGTCCTGCTGGTGGGGACGGCGCTGCTCTACCTGTGGGACCTGGGCGCGTCCGGCTGGGCCAACTCGTTCTACGCCGCGGCGGCCCAGGCCGGCTCGGAGTCGTGGTCCGCGTTCTTCTTCGGCGCCTCCGACGCCGGGGGCGCGATCACCGTCGACAAGACGCCGTTGTCGCTGTGGCCGATGGCCCTCTCGATCCGGCTCTTCGGGCTGTCGTCCTGGAGCCTGCTCGTGCCGCAGGCTCTCATGGGCGTGGGCGCCGTGGCGCTGCTGCACGCCACGGTCCGGCGGGCCACCGGCTCGGCGGGGGCCGGTCTGCTCGCGGGCGCGGCCCTCGCCCTGACGCCGGTCGCCACCCTGATGTTCCGCTTCGACAACCCCGATGCCGCCCTCGTGCTGCTCCTGCTGGCCGCGGCCTGCGCGACGTTGCGCGCCCTGGAGAGCGCCCACCCCGTGCGCTGGCTCGCGCTCGGTGGGGCACTCGTCGGGCTGGCCTTCCTCGCCAAGATGCTGCAGGCCTTCCTGGTGCTGCCGGCACTGGCCGCGGCGTACGCGCTGTTCGCCACCGTGCCCTGGTGGAAGCGGGTCGGGCACCTGCTCGTGGCGTTCGCCGCGATGGTGGTCGCGGGTGGCTGGTGGATCGCCATCGTGGAGCTCGTCCCGGAGGGGTCGCGGCCCTACGTGGGCGGTTCGCAGGACAACTCGATCCTCGAGCTGGCCCTGGGCTACAACGGGCTCGGCCGCCTCGACGGCGACGAGGAGGGATCCGTCGGCGGGGGCGGCGGCTGGGGCACACCGGGCCCGCTGCGCCTGTTCACCGACGCCCTCGGTGACCAGGCCTCCTGGCTGCTGCCGGCCGCGCTCGTGCTCGGTGTCGCCGGCCTGTGGTTCGCGCGGGGGCTGGAGCGCGCGCGGTCGGTGCGGGCCGCGCTCGTGCTCATGCTCGGCTGGCTGCTCGTCACCGGGACCACGTTCAGCCTGATGCAGGGCATCTTCCACGAGTACTACACCGTCGCCCTGGCGCCCGCCGTCGCCCTCCTCGCGGCCGTCGGCGCCTGGGTCCTCTGGCGGGCCCACGCCTCCCTCGTCGCGGCGGGCGTGCTCGGCGGCACGCTGGCGCTCACGGCGGCCTGGGCGTTCGTGCTGCTCGAGCGGAGCGGCTGGATGCCGTGGCTGCGCTGGACGGTGGCGGTCGTCGGCCTCGCCGCCGCGCTCCTCGTCGTCGGCGCGCGGCACCTGCCCCGTCGGGTGGCCACGGCCGTGGCGGGCGTCGCCGTCGTCGCCGCGCTGGCCGGGCCCGCGGCGTACTCCGTCGCGACCGCAGGCACCCCCCACACCGGCTCCATCGTCACGGCCGGCCCCGCGACGGCGGGCGGCACGGGCCCCGGAGCCGGACGCGGCAGGACCGGCGCGGGAGGCGGCGGCGCCGTCGGCGGCCTGCTCGAGGGCAGCGAGCCGACGGCGGCCGTCACCGCGCTGCTCCAGCAGGACGCGGACGCCTTCACCTGGGCCGCAGCGACGGTGGGCTCGAACTCGGCGTCGGGCTACCAGCTCGCGAGCGAGGAGCCGGTGATGGCCATCGGCGGGTTCAACGGCACCGATCCGAGCCCGACGCTGGAGGAGTTCCAGACGTACGTCGCGAACGGCCAGGTGCACTGGTTCGTCGCGGGCGGCGGCCGGCTCGGCGGAGGTCCCGGCGGTGCTGCCGGCGGTGGTGCCGGGGGTGGGGACACCGACAGCACGGCCAGCGCGATCACCGCGTGGGTGGAGGAGAACTTCACTGCCACGACCGTGGACGGCGTGACCCTCTATGACCTCGCAGGCGGGGTCCGGTGAGCCCGCTGCTGGAGGTGGTCCTGCCCGTGCACGACGAGGAGCGCGCGCTCCCCCGGGCCGTCGCGCAGCTCACCGCCCACCTGGCGACGCTGCCGTGGAGCTGGCGGGTGACGATCGTCGACAACGCGTCGACCGACGCCACGCCGCAGGTCGCCGCGGGCCTCGCCGCGGCGTACCCCGGGGTGCGGCACCGCCGCCTCGAGGCGAAGGGCCGGGGGCTCGCGCTCAAGGCCGCGTGGAGCGCGTCCGACGCCGCCGTGCTCTCCTACATGGACGTCGACCTCTCGACGGACCTGCGCGCCCTGCTCCCCCTCGTCGCGCCGCTCGTCTCGGGGCACTCCGACCTGGCGGTGGGGTCGCGGCTGAGCCCGACGTCGCGGGTACGCCGCGGACCGAAGCGCGAGGTCATCTCGCGTGGCTACAACCTCCTGCTCCGTCACGCGCTGCACGTGCGGTTCCGCGACGCGCAGTGCGGGTTCAAGGCGGTGCGGGCCGACGCGGCAACGGCGCTGCTCCCGCTCGTCGAGGACGACTCCTGGTTCTTCGACACCGAGCTGCTCGTGCTGGCCGAGCGGGCGGGGCTGCGGATCCACGAGGTGCCCGTCGACTGGGTCGACGACCCCGACAGCCGCGTCGACATCGTGCGCACGGCGGTCGAGGACCTGCGCGGGGTGCGGCGGCTGCGGCGGGCGCCGGCCCTCCCCCGGGTGTAACGCGGTGTCCGGGTCACTGTGGAAGGGGTAGACCACGTGCACAGTGACCCGGACACCGCGTTACACGGGCTGGGGGGTGCGCACAGCCCCCCGAAGGGCCGCCCGCCCCACCTCACATCGCGCTGCGGAAGATGGGCGTCGCGAGCTTGTCGAACGGCTCGCCGATGGGCCGGAAGACCTCGGCGGGGCGGCCACGGCCCCCGGCCGGCTTGGCCGACGTGCCGGTCGACTCGAGGAAGTCGCGGGCCGAGCGCAGCTTGCGCTGGAAGTTGCCGGGGTCGATGTCGAGGCCCCACACGGCCTCGTACACCCCGCGCAGCTGGGCGAGCGTGAACTCCGGAGGGAGGAAGGACCGGCCGAGGCGGGTGTACTCGAGCTTGGAGGCCACCCGCTCCCGCGCCGTCGCGAGGATCTCGTCGTGGTCGAAGGCGAGGGTGCCGGCGACCTCGTCGACTGGCCGCCAGACGGCCTCCTCAGCGTCGGTCCCGGCGGTCGTGGCCTCCGCGTGCGGGGTGACGGCCAGGTAGGCGACGCTGACGACGCGGTGCGGCCGGCGGTCGCGGTCGGGAGCGCCGAAGGTCTTCAGCTGCTCGAGGGCGAGGCCGTCGCCGACGATGCCGGTCTCCTCGACGAGCTCGCGCCGCGCGGCGTCGAGGAGCTCCTCCCCGTCGCCGACGAAGCCGCCGGGCAGGGCCCAGCGCCCGGCGTACGGGTCCTCGCCGCGGCGCACCACCAGCACCGCGAGCACACCGTCGAGCACCGCGAAGACCACGACGTCGACGGTCAGGTAGAAGACGGGGAACTCGCTGCGGTACGCCACCCCGCGACGCTAGTTGTCAGACCGACAACAAGTCAACTGCGACCGACGGGCGCCGCGACACCGAGGTCGCGCGCCACGTGGCCGAGGATCTCGACCACGGCCCGCCGCCCCTCGGGGACCGGCAGGATCGGGAACACGTGGATCGCGCCCGCCACCTCGTGGTAGCCCACCTCCCCCGTGCCGGCGAGGCGCTGCGCGAGCAGGCGGCAGTCGGGCTGGGTCACGTCACGCGTGCCGACCCACAGCTCGACGCGGGGCAGGCCCTCGGTCGACCCGAACAACGGGCTCACCGCGGGGTCGTCCAGCGGCGTGCCGGCCGCCCACACCCGCGCGACCTCCCGCAGCGCGGCCCGCGCCAGCCACGGGTCGGTCGCCTCGACGGCGTCGATCGCGGGGTTCGCCATCGACAGGTCGAGCCAGGGGGCCATGAGCGTCAGCCCGCGCAGCGTCGACGGGGGCGCGCTCGCCGAGGCCGTCGCCCGCTCCACCTCGTCCTGGGCCCCGACGAGCGCGAGGCCGCCGCCGGCGGAGTCCCCCATCAGGTACGCCGCGCGACCCTCCGCGACGAGCCGCTGCAGGACGATCGCGACGAGCGCGCGGGCCTCAGCCGCGTCGTGCTGGGGGGCGAGGCCGTAGATCGGGACCTGGACCTCGACGTCCAGCTCCTCGGCGATCCGGGCCACGAGCTGCCAGTGCTGCTTGACGATCTCGTTCACGTAGGCGCCGCCGTGGAGGTAGACGACGACGGGTCGCTGCCCGACGGGCGTGCCGCTCCGCACCACGGAGTAGACGTCGAACCCGTCGACCACCTCGGTGGCGACGTCGACCCGGCGCACGACGGCGGGCGGCGGCACCGGGGTCCTCTTGGGTCGCGCGAGGAGCGCGGCACCACCCTCGGGGTCGGCGAAGGAGCGCTTGCGCGTCAGGCGCATGAGGGCGCCGACCGCGGTCATCTGCCAGGACACCGCGTCAGGCTCTCATCCGGGAGCGACGTCGGGGAAGCGCGGGCCCTCAGGCCTCCGGTCGCACCGGAGGCGCGCTGACAGCCACCTGCGCCAGGATCGCCGACAGCGACAGCAGCAGGTCGTCGCGGGCCACGCCCGCCGGGTCCTCCACCCAGCGGATGACGACGTCCTCGACGAGGACCGCCCAGCCCCGCACGAACAGGCGCACGGCCGACGTGTCGACGACCCCGAACTCCGCGAGCCCCTGCTCGCCGGCGGTCGCGAAGATGCGGTCGGTGAGGGCCGCGCGAGCCTCCTCGTAGATCTCCCGCATGACGGGGTTGCTGCCGTTGGCGGCCCGTACGAGGGAGACGTAGCCCCGGTGGTTGGCCTCGACGAACGCGAGGTAGCGGTCGAGGGAGACGAGGAGGCGCGCGCCCATGTCCCCCTCCTCGACCGGCGCCGTGACGGCGATGAGGTCGGCGGCGGCCCGGCGCACGACGGCCTCGTGGAACTCCTGCTTGTTGCCGAAGTAGTGGTAGAGCAGCCCGCGCGAGATGCCCGCCCGCTCGGCCAGGAGGTCGATCGAGAGCTCGTCGAGGTCGCGGGTCGAGAGCAGCTCGACACCGAGGTCGAGCAGCTGCTCCTTGCGGGTGGCGGGATCGAGGCGGACGCGGGGCGAACCGGACGGGGCGGACGCGGCGGACATGGGCGGCACTCTACTGAACTGCGTTCCAATTGGCTATTGACCTTCGTTCAACAGCGTGCCACGCTCGGTCCATGAGCACTCAGGGCTTCCGGGGACCCCTCCCCGCGCACGTGGACGTCCTCGTCGTCGGGGCCGGCTTCGCCGGGCTCGCCACCGCGGTCCGCCTCGACGAGGACGGGCGCGACTTCCTCGTCGTCGACAAGGGCGACTCCGTGGGCGGCACGTGGCGCGACAACACCTACCCCGGCGCGGCGTGCGACGTGCCGAGCCAGCTCTACAGCTTCTCGTTCGCCCCCGGCGACTGGTCGCGCTCGTTCTCGCCGCAGCCCGAGATCAAGGCCTACCTCGACCGCGTCGCCGCGTCCTCCGGTGTGCTCGACCGCTTCGTGTTCTCCACGTCGCTCGAGCACGCGGCGTGGGACGAGGCCCACCAGCGCTGGGACGTCACGACGAGCGCCGGGTCGCTCACCGCCGACGTGCTCGTCTCCGGCGCCGGCGGCCTCTCGGAGCCCAAGCTCCCCGAGATCGCAGGCATCGAGGACTTCGGCGGCCAGATCTTCCACTCGGCCCGCTGGGACCACGACGCCGACCTCGCCGGCAAGCGGATCGCCGTGATCGGCACCGGCGCCTCCGCGATCCAGATCGTGCCGCAGCTCCAGCAGGTGGCGGGCCACCTCGACGTCTACCAGCGCACCGCGCCGTGGGTCATCCCGCGGCACGACCGCACCTATCCCGGGCTCGAGCGCCTCGCCCTGGCCAAGGTCCCCGGCCTCCGTCGGCTCTACCGCACGGCGATCTACTGGGGCCGCGAGACCTACGTGCCCGCCTTCACGATGCTCCCCGACATCGCGAAGCCGGCCGAGCTCATGGCCCGCGCCAACATCCGCTCCGGCATCGCCGACCCCGAGCTGCGCCGCAAGGTCACCCCCGACTTCAAGATCGGCTGCAAGCGGATCCTGATCTCGAACACCTACTACCCGGCGCTCGCGGCCGACAACGCCGAGCTCGTCACCGACCCGATCGCCCGGATCACGCCGACGGGGATCGTGACCGCCGACGGCACCGAGCGCGAGATCGACGTGCTCGTCGTGGCGACGGGGTTCCACACCACCGACCAGCCCATCGCGCACCAGATCGTGGGCCGGGAGGGCCGCACCCTCGCCGACGTCTGGGCCGAGAGCGGCATGCAGGCCTACCGGGGCACGACCATCCACGGCTTCCCCAACCTGTTCCAGGTCGTCGGGCCCAACACCGGGCTCGGCCACTCCTCCATGGTCTTCGTCATCGAGTCGCAGGTGGCCTACATCCGCGACGCCCTGCGCGTCATGGCCCAGAACTCGTACGCCGCGGTCGAGCCCCGCCGCGACGCGCAGGACGAGTGGAACCGCCGGCTGCACCGCCGGATGAGCCGCACCGTGTGGAGCACGGGCGGCTGCGCGAGCTGGTACCTCGACGAGCACGGCCGCAACACGACCCTCTGGCCCCGCTCGACCGTCAGCTTCCGGCTCGGGCTGCGCACCTTCGACACCCGCGCCTACACGGTGACCGGCCCGGTGCCGGCCACCACTGCTGCTCCCGATGCCTCTCCGGCCCGGGAGACCGGAACCACCACCCCCACCACCCCCGATCGAGAGGTCGTGACCGCATGAAGTCCCTGGACGACAAGGTCGTCGTGATCACCGGTGCCGGTTCCGGCATCGGACGCGCACTGGCCGTGAACGCCGCCGGTCGGGGGGCGCACGTCGCCATCTCCGACGTCAACGAGGCCGGCCTGGCGGAGACCGTCGAGCTCGTCAAGGCCGCCGGCGCCCGCGCCGTGCGCTCGGACACGCTGGACGTCGCGAAGCGCGAGGAGATCACCGGTTACGCCGCGGCCGTGGCCGACCAGTTCGGCCGCGTCAACGTCGTGGTCAACAACGCGGGCGTCTCCATGACGGGCAACTTCGAGAACATGAGCTACGAGCAGATGGAGTGGATCGTCGACATCAACTTCTGGGGTGTCGTCAACGGCACCAAGGAGTTCCTGCCGCACCTCATCGCCTCGGGCGACGGCCACGTCGTCAACCTGTCGTCGCTCTTCGGGCTCATCTCGATGCCGGGCCAGACGCTCTACAACTCGACGAAGTACGCCGTGCGCGGCTTCACCGAGGCGCTCCGCGAGGAGATGCTCATCGGCAAGCACAAGGTCGGCGTGACCGCCGTGCACCCGGGAGGCATCAAGACGGGCATCGTGCGCAACGGTCGCGTGACCGACGGGGACGACCTCGAGGCCCTCGCGAAGCTGTTCGACAAGAAGCTCGCCCGCACCTCCCCCGAGGACGCCGCCGCCGCGATCGTGAAGGCAGTGCTGCGCAACCAGCCGCGCCTGCTCATCGGCGCCGACGCCCACGCGCTGCACCACATCGGCAAGCTGCTGGGCGCCCGCTACCAGGACGTGTTCGCGTTCGGCGCCAAGCGCGTGCTGCCCTGATCGACCGCACCACCGGCTGACTCCCGTCGCCGGCGAGCGCCGAGCTCGCCGGCGACGAGGATCGCCACCACCGTCCACAGGGGCACCGCCACCGTCGTGCGGAACGACGGGTTGTCGAACAGGCTGATGACCGCGAAGCCCGCCAGCCCGACGCCGGCGGCGATGCTGAGTGCGTCCCGACGGCGCGCCCCGCGCACGACCAGCACGGCCAGGACGACGGAGAGCGTCACCGCCGCCAGGAGGCCGGGCAGCCCGGCCTCCACCAGCCACGTCAGCCACAGGTTGTGGGAGTGGTAGAACCGCTGGTCCCCCGGGATCCGCGCATCGATGAACGGCCCCGAGCGGCCGAGGCCGACGCCCCACGGGTGCTCGCGCACCAGCTCCAGCGACACCTTCCACACCTCGGTGCGCGGCCCCAGCGAGAAGCGGGCCAGCAGCGTGCCGAGGGCGACGGCGATGCCCGCCGCCACGCCCAGCGCCGAGCCGACGAGGGTGCGCGACGAGGGCTTCCGCAGCGCCAGCGCGGCCACCGTCAGCGCCACGAGGCTCACGAGGCCGCCGCGCGACAGGGTCATGACGAGAGCGGTCGTGCCGAGCGCCCCCAGGGCGAGCGCCGCCGCCTGCGCCCACCGCCGGCCGACCCGGGGCCCGAGGGTGCTCCGCAGCGCGACGCACCCGACCGGCACGAGCAGCACCAGCACGGGGGCGAGCAGGTTGGGGTTCGTCAGCGTGCCGATTACCCGCACCGCGGTGACGGTGCGCTCGCAGCTGTCCGCCCCGCCCACGATCTCCGCGCGGCAGTAGCCCGTGTCCAGCCCCAGCACCCACTGCAGGACGGCCACGAGCGCCGTCGTCCCGACGGCTGCGGCCGCCGCGAGCGCGAGGACGGTGCGGCCGCGTCGCCAGGCGACCTGCACGCCGACGAGCAGGTAGAAGGCCAGGGCGAACGCGAGGTGCGCCCACAGCCGGCTGCCCCCGTGGCCGTTGATCCAGAACGCCAGGACGCCCGCCCCCAGTCCGGCGGCGACCGCGAGGTCGAGGGGGGTGCGGAGCGCCCGCCACGGCAGGCCTCCGCGGAGGAGGGCGAGCAGCCCGGCCGCGGAGAGGGCGGCCACCGGCGTGGCCGACAGGCGGACCACGACCGTGGCGACGACGACGAGGAGCGCGGCCCCCACGGCGACGGCGAGGGCGCCCCTCCTCGGTCGGACCGCTCCGGTCGGGACGGTCCGCGTGCGTTCGTCGGTCACCACGTCGAGCCATCCTGTCCGGTCCCCCGAGCGTGCGCGCACCCGAGGGGGTAGAACGGAGCCATGACCCCGGCTGCCGGCGACGCGGTGCGCGTCGAGATGAGCAAGCACGGCGGCACGCCCCACTGGCGCTACGACGCGGTGATCCTGGGCTCCGACGCCGAGGGCACCTGGCTCGGGGTGCCGGCCGGCACCCACCACGAGCGCCCGGGCGCCGTCTTCGACTCGGCCGTCGACAAGGTGGTGCGGATCACCGCCGAGCACCGCGTTGCGGCCCTGCTGGACAGCGGCCTGTGGTGCGACGTGTACGTCGACGTCGCGACCCCGCCGCGGTGGGACCTGTCCGGCGCGGTGCCGGTGCTGCGGTCCGTCGACCTCGACCTCGACGTCATCCGACGGGCGGACGGCACGGTGTTCGTCGACGACGAGGACGAGTTCGCCGACCACCGCGTGCGTTTCGGCTACCCCGCCGAGCTCGTCGCCGCCGCGGAGGCCTCGAGCAGCGCGACGCTGGCCGCGGTGCGGAACGGGGAGCCGCCGTTCGACCGCGCCACGGTGGCGCACTGGCTCGGGGTGCTGCGGGGGCTGCGGTGAGCGGCGCGCCGGACCTGCCGGTCCACCTCCGCCCGCCGGAGCGTCCCGGGCTGGTCCGCCTCCTCGAGGGCGTGGCGGTCCTCGGGGCGCTCCTGCTCCTCGCCGGCGGGCCCGTGTGGTGGTTCATGCACGGCACCGCCGCCGGGTGGACGGAGCACCACGTCGTGCAGGTCTCCGTGCCGGCCGACGCCGCCTGCCGCACCGGTCCCCCGCCCGGACGTCCGGTGACCTGCGCGGCCACGTGGTCGGCGTACGACGGCGGGGAGCCCGTCACGGGCGAGGTCAGCAACCGGTACGGCGGGGACGAGCCCCGCCCGGGCGCGACCCTGGACGCGCGCGAGGTGCGGGCGGCCGGGTCGGACGCCGCCGGTGGCCTCGCGTTCACGGGCTACCAGGCCGCGCTGCTGCGCTGGGCGCTGGTCGCGCCGTACCTGGCGGGGGGAGGCGGCGTGCTGCTGCTCGCCGCCGCGGTCGGCCTCGTGCGCCACGACCCGCGCTGGCGCTCGACGCGCACCGACCTGCCGCCCCCGGGCTGACCTGGGGAAAGAAAACGCGGACCGGGCCCGGCCAGGATGAGGAAAACGCGGATCTCCGGGCGCACCCGGTCCGCGTTTTCCTCAGCCGGGCCGGCCGGGGCTGACCGCTCAGCCGCGACGCGCGGCCCGGGCCCGGAGCGGCCCGACGAGACGGGGGCCGGACAGCCGGTTCTCGAGGCGGGCGGCCTCGCGCTTGAGGGGCTGGGCGACGTACTCCCCCAGGATCACGCCGGAGGCGAGGGCCACGGCCACCGACGCCGCCTGCACGAGCGCCAGCAGGCCGGGCGAGGTGGAGCCGCCACCCTCGGCGAGCAGGGAGAGGCCGCGGTAGATCGTGAGGCCCGGCAGCATCGGCACGATCGCCGGGACGACGATGACGAGCGGCGGCACGCGCACCCGGCCGGCGACCCCGTAGGCGACGAGACCGATGCCGAAGGCGGCGATGCCGGCGGCCCAGACCCGGCTGTCGGAGGCCTCCCGCACGCCGGAGTAGAGCAGGATCGCCAGCGACGCCACGACCGCGAGCGGCAGGATCGAGCGGCGCGGCGCGTAGGTGGCCCCGGCGAAGGCCGCGGCACAGACCGCGGACCCGAGGGCGAGCATGCCGACGCCGACCCAGCCCGCGCGTCCGGGGTCGACGCTCGTGATCTCGACGCCCACGACCGACGCCAGCGTGAGACCGCCGCTGACGCCGGCGATGATGCCCGCCGTCGCGAGCAGCGCCTCGAGGATGCGGGCGCTGGCGGTGACGTAGAACCCCGTCAGGGCGTCCTGGATGGCGCCCATGAACCCGATCCCCGCGAGCAGCATGATGATGTTGGCGGTCACCATGAGCGACACGTCGACGTCGGGGACGACGGCGGCGATGCCCGTGGCCAGCACAGCGGCCACGAGCCCGCCGGCGACCTGGAGGTAGAAGGTCGGCAGCCGGCGCCGCGCCATCGCGAGCTGCACCCGGTCGATGAGCACGGCGGCCACGAGGGCGAGCCCGACGACCACGAGGGTGCCCCCGAGCTGCAGGGTGACCCCGGCGCACATGAACCCCCAGGCGACGGTGACGAGCCACCGCGGCGACCCGTGGCCGGAGGAGACGATGCCGGCCAACCGCGACCGCGCCTCCACGAGGTCGATCTCGTCGGTCAGCACGGCGGTCACCAGCCGGTCGACCTTGGTGAGGTCGTCGTAGTCGATGTCGCGCTGCTTCACCTGGCGGATCTGCACGATCGGCGGCTCGCCCGGATCGGCCTGGTAGGACATCGAGAGCGAGGTGAACGTCACGTCGATCTCGGGGTGCCGCACGCCGAGGTGGCGGGCCAGCGACTGCATCGTGGCCGTCACGTCGGCGGCGCCCGCACCCGACGAGAGCAGCACCTCCCCCACCCGCAGGCTGAGGTCCAGCGTGAGGTTGAGGGTCCGTGCGTCGAGGGATTCGGCAGCCACGTCCCGCATGATGCCTGCCGCTCGCCCGCGACCGAAACGGGCGTACCAGGGGCCTCCTGTGGTTGGCTCCTCCCGTGCGCATCGACTTCCGTGGGTCGCCTCGCCCGACGCTCGGCGTCGAGTGGGAGCTGGCCCTCGTGGACCGGACCTCCCGCGACCTCGTCAGCCGGGCCCAGGAGGTGCTCACCACCGCCCACGGACGGCTGGAGCAGCCCCACCTGCTCCACGCCGAGCTGCTCCGCAACACCGTCGAGCTCGTGACCGGGGTCTGCGACGACGTCGGGGAGGCGATGGCCGACCTGCGCACGACGTACGACGTCGTGGCCGCCGCCGCCGCGGAGCACGACGCCGACCTGTTCGGTGCGGGCACGCACCCCTTCGCGTCGTGGTCGACCCAGCAGCTGTCGCCGGGCCACCGCTACGAGGAGCTCATCAACCGCACCCAGTGGTGGGGCCGCCAGATGCTCATCTGGGGCGTGCACGTGCACGTCGGCCTGCCCGAGCAGGCGCGGGTGATGCCGGTGCTGTCGGGGCTGCTCACCTACTACCCCCACCTGCAGGCCCTCTCGGCGTCCTCTCCGGTCTGGGCGGGCACCGACACCGGCTACGCCTCCAACCGGGCCCTCATGTTCCAGCAGCTGCCCACTGCCGGCCTCCCCTTCCAGTTCGAGCGCTGGGAGGAGTTCGAGGCCTTCGCGCACGACCAGATGACGACCGGGGTCATCGACGACCTCTCGGAGATCCGCTGGGACGTGCGCCCCGCCAGCCACCTCGGCACCATCGAGAACCGCGTGTGCGACGGCGTCTCCAACTTCGACGAGCTGGCCGCGCTGACGGCGCTCGTGCACTGCCTCGTCGTCGACCTCGACACCCGGCTCGCCGCCGGGGAGACCCTCACCGTGCTGCCGCCGTGGCACGTGCAGGAGAACAAGTGGCGCACCGCGCGCTACGGCCTCGACGCGATCATCATCCTCGACGCGGCCTCCAACGAGCGCCTGGTGACCGACGACCTCGACGACCTGCTGACCCGGCTCGAGCCCGTGGCCCGGCGGCTCGGGTGCGCCGACGAGCTCCGCAGCGTCGCTGACATCCCGCGGCGCGGCGCGTCGTACCAGCGCCAGCGGGCCATCACCGCCGCCGGCGGGGACCTCGTCGCGGTCGTCGACTCCGTCGTGCGCGAGCTGCGCGACGGCGTGCCTCCCGCCTGACGCGCCGCGTTCAGCCCTCCTCCTCGGCGTCGACGACGGCGCCGTCCCCGGGCGGCTCCGGGAGTCCCTCCGCGGCCAGCCGCCGGGGGTCGTCGTGCGGGAGCGAGGCGATCGCCACCCGCCTCGGGTGCGCGGCGGACCCGGCGACGAGGAAGCGCTGGCCCGGTCGGACCCGCGAGGCCTGCTCCACCAGCTCGGCGCGCGCGGCGTCCTCCACGGAGCCGTCGGGGTCGGCGGGGGTCGGCGTCACCGCGGGTGCGCCGTCGAGGGCATCGCGGACGATCCGGCGGGGGTCGTACTGCCGCAGGTCGAGCGCCTCCCACTCGGCCCGGGTCAGCACGTCGCCGAGCTCCACCTGCGCGCGGGCCCGGGAGGCCTCGACGAACGCACGGAAGCCGCGGACGGTCGCGCGCACCTGGTGCGCGTACGCCGGGAGGCGCTGCGGGCCGATCAGCACACCGGCGACGACCGCCACCACGAAGAGCTTCTCGAAGGTCAGTCCGAACACGGGGGCCTCACTCGCTGGTCGGCAGGGATCGGGCGGCTCGGCGGTCGTGGACCTGGGTGACCACGAGTGCCGCGCCGAAGAGGACGGTCATGGGGGCCGCGACGAAGAACATCGACATGACGTCGGCCGCGGGCGTGACCAGGGCGCTGAAGAGCACGATGACGACGACGATGGCGCGCCACCCGCGGAGCAGGGTGCGGGCGGGCAGCACGCCCAGCAGGTTGAGCGCCACGAGGAACACCGGGAGGACGAAGGCGATGCCGGTCGCGAGCACGACCCGGAGCACGAAGTCCACGTAGTACGACGCCGTGAGGATGGTCGTGTCCTCCGTCGAGGAGAACCCCGCCAGGACCCGCACCATGTGGGGGAAGAGCCAGAAGCCGAACGCGCAGCCCCCGGCGAAGAGCGGCACCGCCGCGAGCAGGAAGCCCGTGGTGGCCCGCCGTTCGCGCCCGGTGAGACCCGGGGTCACGAAGGCGAGCAGCTCGAGGAGCCAGACGGGGCACGACAGCACGATCCCGGCGAAGATCGCGATCTTCAGCTTGAGGTCGAACGCCGCGGTGACGGTGTCGTAGTTCAGGCTCGCCTGCCGCGACTCCCCCAGCTCCTCGATGGGGGCGCGCAGCACGTCGAGGACGTGGTCGGAGAGCAGGTAGCCGACCACGACCCCCACGACGAGCGCCGCCGCCGCGCGCATCGTGCGCCTCCGGGCCTCGCGCAGGTGGTCCGCGAGGGGCATCGCCCCCCGGGTCGGAGCCTCCGGCGCGACGGCGGTCGCGCTCACGGCACGCGGCGGTCGGCCACCGAGGTGACCGGCGCGACCGGCGCGACCGGCGCGACCGGCGCGACCGGCGCGACCGGGGCGGCCGGGGCGACCGGCGCGTCGGCCGCGGCGGACGAGGACCCGTCGTGGGTCTCGTCCTTCAGGATCCGCACGGACTGGCCGACGCTCTTCGCGAGGGCGGGCAGCTTGGACGATCCGAAGACGAGCAGCACGATCGCGAGGATCACGAGGGCGTGCCATCCGGTGAGGTTCTGCAGCATGGGGTCTCTCCTGGGGTGGGTGGGTGCGTGGGGTGGGACGGGTGGGACGGGGTGGGGGCAGCCGCTACTCGGTGGCGGACGAGTCCGGCGGCGTCTGGCCGTCGCTCGGCGGCTGGCCGCCACCGGGGCCGCCCTCACCGCCGGGTCCGCCGCCCTCGCCGCCCCCACCACCGGGGGCACTGCCGGCGCCGGCCTCGGTCGTCGTGTCGACGCCAACGGCGAGCGAGCCGACGTAACCGGACGCGACGTCCCCGGTGAACGTGCCCATCTGCAGCTCGTAGCCGTCGCTGAAGACGTTGTCGGTCTCCAGCGTCACCTGGGACAGGTTCTGCGTGGACCCGGCGTAGGTGTCGAGGGCGTAGATCGGCGTCAGCATGTCCTCGGGGAACGCCACCTGTGACGTGGCGATGGCGTTCTCGACGTCGGTCGCCGAGTCGAGGTCGGGATAGACCTCGAAGTGGATGTGGGTCCACCGGCCGGAGTAGCACGCGGGGACGATGGTCGTGAACGCGACGCGGCCCTCGCTGTCCGCGACCTGGACGCCCCGGAGGTAGGTGACGTCCTCGAGCCCCTCGGAGTACATCGAGTACTCGCCGTTGGCGTCGCAGTGCCACATGTAGACCGCGGCACCGGCGAACGGGACGTCACCGCCGGCCATGTCGGTGAGGGCGAAGGACATCTCCAGGGGCACCCCGTCGGCGACGACCGACCCGTCGAGGCTGGAGGTGACGTCGCTGCGCACGATCCCGGACTCCTGCAGCACGTTGAGGTCCGCGGTGCCGTCGGCCGGGTAGGGACCGTTGGTCTCCTGCGGGATCTCGCCGTCGGCGGTCATGGTGGTCGACGTGCCGGTGCCGCCGTCGGACGTCGCCGACGAGCCCCCGGAGCCGCCGCTCGACGTGCTCGATCCGGACGAGCAGGCGGCGAGGACGAGCGCGCCCGCGCCGACGCCGGCCGCGCCGAGCACGCGGCGGCGGGTCAGCAGGGTGGTGGCGTCGAAGCCCGCACCCTGGTCGACGACGTCCTCGTCGGGGCGGGCCAGCAGCCGGCCGTCGTAGGCCGGGCCGTCGGGCGTCTGGTCAGGTGGGGGCGTGTTGCTCATGGTGGGAGCTCCTCGGGGCGACTGGTGGACGAGTCACACCGTGCCCGCGGAGGCGGGGAGGGTCGTGTGGGTCGGCTGTGCGCCTCCTGTGAGCGCGTCGCCGCCCGCCGCCCGCCGGCGCTACCCCACCGGCGGCAGCGCGTCCGTCGCCTCCAGCGCCTCCATGCCGGTGACCTCCAGCAGGTCGGCGATCACCGAGCGCATCTGCGCCAGGAGCACCTCGATGCTCAGCTCGTCGGTGCGCTCGAGCTGCGCGGAGCCGCGGGCCGCCCGGAGCAGCAGCGGCTGCGCGTCGGTCGCCATGCGGTTGTGCGCGAGCTCCCCCGCGACGGCCTCCGCCGCCTCGGAGATCTCCCGGCACAGCACGGCGTACCCCGGCGGCACCGGCCGTCGGCGGTACGCCGCGATCGCCGTGCGCCGCGTCAGCACGCGGGTGCTGCGCAGGGCCTTGTCCAGCGGCTCGACCAGCTCGCTCATGCGCCGCACCGCGTCACGGTGCCGGAACCGGAACGGGGAGGACGCCACGACCGACATGCCCTCGTCGGCCGCGTCCTGCAGCTCGCGGATGAGGAAGTCGGTGGCCCGGGCGTCGGCCAGCACGTCGAAGGCCCGCTCCGTGTCGCCGTCGACCATGACCTCCGAGGCCGCTCGCAGGAGCGCCGCGATCTTGCGCACCACCACGGCCGCCTGCTCCCGGGGCCGCCGCAGCGGCGCCGAAGGCACGAGCGTGGCGGCCACCAGCGCCACCGCACCCCCGACGAGGGCGTCCGTCCAGCGCACGAAGGCGCCGCCCGGCGTCGGCACGAGCGTGGCCACGAAGATGGCCTGCACCGCCGACTGGGTGACGAGCAGCTGCCCACCGTCGAGGAGCAGCGCCGTCGACATCGACAGCACGACGATGAGCATCAGCTGCCACCAGCCCGACCCGATCTGCAGCACGAGGAGGTCGGCGATGAGCACCCCCACCGCGACGCCGACCGCCACCTCGGCCACCCGCCGCAGCCGCTGGCCGTAGGACGTGCCGAGACCGAGGACGGCCGCGACGGGCGCGAAGAACGGGTGGTCGTGGCCGAGCACGTCGGAGGCGAGGAACCAGGCCACGCCGGCCGCGATCGCGCACTGCGCGACCTGGAAGCGCTTGGAGCGCCACCGCGCCACGCGGGCGCTCGCCGACAGCCGGCCCTTGGCCCAGATCCGATCGACGGGCAGCGCCTCCACGAGGCCCGATCATGCCAGAGGAGGCGCTGCCCCGACCTGTGACGACGACCGCGGGGCGCTCAGCCGACGTGCACCGTGCCCCGGCCTCCCCCGCCCGCGTCGTGACGGGCCCAGGCGATGGCGACCTGGAGGTCGGCGAGGTCCCGGTACCACGTCTCCACCTCGGCGACGCACACCGCGACCTGCACCTCCGCGTCGTACTCCCCGCACTCCGCCGTCGCCTCCGACAGCGTGGGCGGGTGCAGCGTGGTGCCGTCGTGGTGCTCGATCGTGAACCCGTTGTCCGCGTCGCCCTCCACCGCCACCACGGTGTCGCCCGGCGGCACCCAGCCGGGTGCCCGGTCGGCGGCCTGCGCGGGCGCACCCACCGCGGCCGCCGCGCCGCCCCCGGCGACCCCGAGGGCCACCACGGCCCCCACCGCCGCTCCCGTCACGGTGCCCGCCACCGTCCCCGCCACGATCCCTGCTGCTCGACGTGCCATCTCGTCCCCCGTCCTGCTCGCACCGGACCCTCCGGTGCGGACGAGGACGACGCTAGGACGCCGCGACCCCGCCCGGGGGTACCCGGACGGGGCCTGGGGACAGCGGTCCCCCGCCCTGCGGCTGGGGACGACGAGCGGGCCGATCAGTAGCGGGCCGATCAGTAGATGGTCACGCTTACGGTCTGGGAGCAGCCGGCGGCGTACGACGTCAGCGCCTGCTTCTCGGCCGAGTCGACGGCGAGGCCCCAGCGGTGCTTCACCGAGACCCACTCGGTGACGTAGCGGCACCGCGAGCCGGACGGCATCCACTCCGCGGGGTCCTGGTCGCTCTTCGACCGGTTGGAGGAGGCGCTGACGGCGATGAGGGACCCGTAGAAGCCGAGGTCGTTGGCGAAGGCCTCCCGGCGGCTCGCCGACCAGCGCGAGGCCCCCGAGTCCCAGGCCTCGGCGAGCGGCACCATGTGGTCGATGTCGAGCGACGACGCGCTCGTGTAGCTGGTCGCGTCGTAGTAGGAGTACCAGCGGCCGCCGGACAGCGAGCAGCCCGACCCGACGCTGGGCGCCGAGTCCGCCTCGCTGAGGAGCACCTCGTTGCGCGTGTTGCAGCCGTCGCCGTCCGCGTCGATCCAGTGCCGGAAGAGGTCGCGGCTGTAGCCGGTGCGGTTCTCGGTGGCGACCGGCAGGTCGGCGACGGCCTGCGTCACCGGCGCCGAGTACGTCGCGGCGTGGGCCGGCGACGGCGCGACGAGCAGGCTGGCGATCGCGAGGAGGGCCGCCAGCGCGGCGGCCAGGAGGTACGAGGTCGCCCGGTGGGCGGCAGGAGGACAGGGGTGGGCGACATCGCGCATGGTGGTGCTCCCGAGATGGAGTGGCCGACGTGTGCGGGCCCACCCTGCGACGCCCGTGTGCGTCGGCGGAAGGCCTGGGGAGGAAAACCTGGGTAACGCCTGGGGGGCGAGTACGTTGTGAGCCACGACACGCCGTCGTACCTCACCCCGTCTGGAGGCCTCCCGTGGGCGCACCGCTGGACCCGACCGCTGCCGCGTTCCTCTTCGCGGAGAGCCGCAGCATGCCGATGCACGTCGGGGGTCTCCAGCTGTTCGAGATGCCCCCGGAGGCCGGGCCGGAGTTCACGCGCGAGCTGGTGCAGCGGGTGCGGGCGACCCCGGACATGTCGCCGCTGTTCCTCCAGCACCCCCACCGCTCGCTCGCGACCGGCGGGGCGTGGACGTGGCGGGAGGACGTCGAGTTCGACGTGGAGCACCACGTGCGCCACAACGCGCTGCCCGCGCCCGGCCGCATCCGCGAGCTGCTCGACCTCTGTGGTCGGCTGCACGGCACGCGCCTGGCCCGGGAGCGCCCGCTCTGGGAGTGGCACCTGATCGAGGGCCTCGCCGACGGTCGCGTCGCGATGTACTCGAAGATGCACCACGCCCTCCTCGACGGCGTCGGGGCGATGCGCCTGCTCCAGAGCGTGCTCACCGACGATCCCGACCTGCGGGACATGCCGGCGCCGTGGGCCCGCCGCGACCGGCCGTCCCACCCGTCGACCCACGCCCGCCCGGCGCTGCCGGTGCAGGCGCTCAACGGCGCGCTCGCCGTCGCCGGCGAGGCGGCCGGGATGCCCGCCTCCCTCGTGCGGACGATCAGCCGGGGCGTGCGCGACGAGACGTCCGCCGTGAGCTTCTACTCGCCGCGCACCCTGCTCAACCGCCGGATCACCGGCGCCCGACGGTTCGCCGCGGACGACTGGCCGCTCGAGCGGCTGCGGGCCATCGGGCGGGCGTCGGGCACGACCATCAACGACGTCGTGCTGGCCATGTGCTCCGGGGCGCTGCGGGCCTACCTCGCCGAGCTCGACGCCCTCCCCGACACCACGCTCACCGCGATGGTGCCCGTGTCGTTCCGGCGGGGCCAGGCGGCGGTGGCGTCCGCCGAGGGCGGCAACGCGGTCGGCGCCGTCATGGTGAAGCTCGGCACCGACCTGGCCGACCCGGCCGACCGGCTGCGCTCGGTGCGCCGCTCGATGCTGGAGGGCAAGGAGGCGCTGGGGTCGATGACCAACACCCAGGCGCTGGCGATGACGGCGCTCGGGCTCGCGCCGGCGGTCGTGCTGCCGCTGCTGCGGATGCAGGGCCTGGTCCGGCCACCGTTCAACCTGATCATCTCCAACGTCCCGGGCCCGGACGGCCCGCGCTGGTTCGACGGTGCGCGCATGGTGGGGATGTACCCGCTGTCGATCCCGCTCCACGGCATCGCCCTCAACATCACCTGCACGTCCTACGACGGGCGCCTCGGGTTCGGCCTCACCGGCTGCCGCCGGACGGTCCCGCGGCTGCAGCGCCTCCTCACCTTCCTCGACGACGAGGTCGCGGCCCTCGAGAAGGCCACCGGCGTCACCGGGGCGTGAAGCCCTCCCCGACGCCCTCGGCGTAGCCCCCGCCGAGGGTCGCGTCCACCGCCCGCAGCCGGGCGCGGGTGACGTCGGCGACGGTCGCGAAGCCGGCCTCCGCCGCCGCGGACCCGGGCCGCACGGGCTCGCCCGCGTTGATGCTGAGGCACGTGCGGGTGCCGCCGTCGGCCGCGTTGAGCAGCGCGACCGCGTGCCCCGTCGTACCGCTCCCGGCGAAGGGGTCGAGCACCCGGGCGTCGGCGGGGTACGTCGCGACCACGCGCCGCAGGAGACCCGTGGGCTTCGGCGAGTCGAAGGCCTTGCCCACGAGGGCCGTCACCTCGGCGACGGCCGTGTCGGTCGAGCCGATCTCCTCGGCCAGCCAGATCGTCGTGAGCTTCTTGCGGCGCTCAGGGGTGAGCCAGTCGCGCTGGAAGACGTCGACCCGCTCCCCCAGACGTCCCCGGACCGTGCGGCAGACGAGGTCGTCGGACCGCTGGGCCACGAGGGGCGCGGACCACCGCCACACCGCGGGCGCGCCGTCGCCGAACACCGGGTGCACCTCGGTCGCGCCGTCGAAGGGGACGCAGGAGACCCGGCCCGTCCCCGGGTCGCCGTGGAGCGGGTAGTGCAGCGTCGGGGCGGTCGACGGGCGGAAGCGCTTGTTGGTGTTGCGCAGCGGCAGCAGGCGGTAGCGCCGGCCGTCCTCGGCGGTGTGCCCGAAGTCGGCCGGGTCGACGGCATCGGGGCTCGTCGGGTCCAGGCGGCAGCGGCGGGCGTCGCGGGCGTAGACGAGGAGGTACTCGTGGCTCACCGCGAAGCCGCCGCCCAGCTGGCGGCCCTTCGCATTGAGGTTGACGACGACCTGGGCGACGAACGCGGCCTCGCCGAAGACCTCGTCGAGCAGGAGCCGGAGGTGCGCGACCTCCCGGTCGTCGATGCTGACGAACACCGCGCCCTCGGGGGCGAGCACGCGGCGTACCTCGGCGAGGCGCGGGCGCATCATCGCCACCCACGCGGCGTGCCGGTCGGCGGCGCCGGCCCGGGCCACGGCGCTGCGGTCGCGGTAGAGGAGCGCGGTGTCGCGGTTGTAGGGCGGGTCGAGGTAGGCGACGTCGACGGAGCCCTCGGCCAGGCCGGCGAGCACGTCGAGGTTGTCGCCCTCGACGAAGGTGTTGCGGGGCGCCGGCACGACGTCATCATGCCAAGCGGACGGCCCCCGCCACGGGCCGCTAGCCTCGACGACCGTGTCGCCCGCCCCACCTCCCGTCACCGTGTCCGTCGATCCCGACCTCACCGCCCGCGACGTGCGGGCGCTGCTCGAGGCCCACCTCGCCGACATGCGCGCCGTCTCGCCGCCGGAGTCCGTGCACGCGCTCGACCTCGACGAGCTGCGGGACCCCGCGATCACCTTCTGCGTCGCCCGCACCGCCGACGGGACGCTCCTGGGCGTCGGGGCGCTCAAGGAGCTCGACGACCCGACCGAGCCCGGGGGCCACGGCGAGGTGAAGTCGATGCGGACGGCGCCGACGGCCGTCCGCACGGGCGTCGCCTCCCACCTGCTCGCCCACCTGCTCGACCTCGCCCGCTCGCGCGGGCTGGCCCGCGTGAGCCTGGAGACGGGGGCGGAGCCGTTCTTCGCACCGGCGCGGCGGTTCTACGCGCGGCACGGGTTCGTCGAGTGCGGGCCGTTCGCCGACTACGCCCCCGACCCCAACAGCGTGTTCATGACCCGCCCCGTCGCAGGGAGCGCGGCTGCTCCGGCGGCACCGCCCGCGTGAGGTCCGCGTGGGCGACGAGCTCGGCGAGCGGGGTCGCGACGGGCGGGTACGCCGCGACCGGCGTGCTGCCGCTCAGCACGACGTAGACCGTGTCGCCGCCCGGCGCCAGCTGCAGCACGGAGGCGTCGACGAGCCCCGCGGCGTGGGCGTGGGCCTGGCGCTTGGCGCGCACGAGCCCGGCCCGCCGGGCCGCTGCCTGCGCGGCCTGCTTGCCGCCCTTGTCCCAGGCGAGCTTCAGCTGGGGGCCGTACTTCACGGCCAGCGTCACCCCCGTCGTCGCGAGGGTCGCCGCCTTCTTGGGGTCGATTCGTGCCATGTGGCTATGATGCCGCGCCGTACCCGGCCATGATGGGCGCGTGCACGAGGGGAGCAGGCGCGAGCGACGGGAGCGCCGACGCCGCGAGGCGGAGATGCTGCGGCGTCTCGAGGAGCTCGACCGCGTCGACGCTGCGCTCGGCCTGGGGGCGCTGCCCTACGGCGTGCCCGCCGGCTCGCGGCGGCCCCCGCCGCGTCGGCGCTGGGTCACCGTGCTCATGGGGTCCTCGGTCCTGGTCCTGCTCATGGGCGTCGTCGTGGCGCTCGCACCGCAGGCCGCGCCGCTGCGCGACCTCCTCGGGCTCCAGCGGTACGGCGAGCGTCCGACGTACGTCGCCGGCGAGGGCACCTACGCGTTCCTCGCCACGCAGCCCGGCAGCGACGCGCCCGTCGGCTACGACCCCTGCCGGACGGTCGAGGTGCTCGTCAACCCCGAGGGCGCCCCGCGCGACCACCGCGACCTCGTCGACACGGCGCTCGCCCGCGTCGGCGCCGCCACCGGGCTCGACCTACGGGTGGTCGGCGAGACGGACGACCGCGACACCGACCGCATCGACGACGCCGGCGTGCCCCAGCCGGTCCTCGTGCTGTGGGCCGACGAGGACGAGCAGCCCGACCTGGGCGGGGCGCCATGACCGAGTTCGGGCCCGGGGACCTCGAGGGGCTCGGCCGTCTCGGTGCCGTCCCCTGCGGCTGAGGGAGGTACCCTGCCCGATGCTGTCCGCACGACCCGGCCGCCGGCCGCCCCGATCCCCGAGGAGCACCTGCATGACCCGCCGCCTCCGCGAGGTCCCCGCGTGACGTCCGCGGAGCCCGTCGCCGACGGGCAGGGCCGCCTGCCCGACGAGGTCGGCCTCTCGCTGAAGGAGATCGCCGAGAGCAACGGGCTGCGCCAGGTCGGGGGACGACCGCGCCTGAGCACCTACCTCTCCGGCCTCTGGGGCCGGCGCCACTTCGCGTGGATGCTCGCCAAGTCGCAGGCCTACAGCCAGAACCAGGGCAGCTACCTCGGCCAGGCGTGGAACATCCTCAACCCGCTCATCAACGCGGCGGTCTACCTGGCGATCTTCGGCTACGTGCTCAAGACCGACCGGGGCATCGAGAACTACATCGCCTACCTGCTCATCGGCATCTTCTTCTTCCAGTTCATCACCCGGGCCATCACGCTGGGCTCGAAGGCGGTCGTCGGCAACACCGGGCTCGTCAACTCGTTGCAGTTCCCCCGGGCGCTGCTGCCCATCTCGACGGTGCTCACCGAGCTCCTGACGTTCCTGCCCGCAACCGTCGTGCTGCTCGTGCTGGTGCCGCTGTCGGGGGAGCCGTTCACGTGGTGGTGGCTCGCACTGCCCGGGGCGATCGCGCTCATGCACGTCTGGGGCACCGGCATGGCGTTCCTGCTGGCGCGGCTCGTGGTCGAGGTGCGGGACGTCGCGAACCTGATCCCGTTCATCATGCGGGCGCTCATGTACTTCTCCGGCGTCTTCTTCTCCATCACCACCTACGCCGGCTCCGGCCTGATCGGCACCGCGCTGGCCTACCAGCCGGTGGCGGTCTACCTGCAGCTGGCGCGCACCTGCCTCATGGTCGAGGCGGAGCCGTCGGCGACGCTGTGGCTCGCCGCGCTCGGGTGGGCGGTGGTCACCCTGGTGGTCGGGTTCCTCTTCTTCTGGCGGGCGGAGGCGAAGTACGGCCGTGGCTGAGCAGACTCCCGAGAACGACACCCCGGCCGCTCCGGTGGCCCCCACGACCCCCGACAAGGGGCGCCCGGTGCTCGTCGTCGACGACGTGCACCTCAAGTACAAGACGTTCGGCGGCAAGCGCCGTACCGGGTCGTCGCGGCTGCCCGGCTGGGCGCGCGGGTTCTCCCAGGGCGTCGGCGCGGTCGACGTCGTGCACGCCGTCAAGGGCGTCTCCTTCGTGGCCCACCACGGCGAGTCGATCGGCCTGATCGGGCACAACGGCTCCGGCAAGTCGACGCTGCTGCGCGCCGTCGCGGGCGCGATGCCGGTGACGAGCGGGGCGATCTACACCGACGGCGTCGCCTCGCTGCTCGGCGTCTCGGGCGCGCTCATCAAGAACCTCTCCGGCGAGCGCAACATCATCCTCGGCTGCCTCGCCCTCGGGCTGAAGCCGAACGAGGTGGCGGCGCACTACGAGGAGGTCGTCGAGTTCGCCGACATCGGGGACTTCGTGCGGCTGCCGATGGAGGCCTACTCCTCCGGCATGGGCGCGCGGCTCCGGTTCGCGATCTCGACCGCCGCCTCCCCCGACATCCTCATGATCGACGAGGCCCTCGCCACCGGTGATGCGTCCTTCAAGGCGCGCTCCCAGCGCCGGATCGACGAGATCCGCGAGCGTGCCGGCACCGTGCTGCTCGTCAGCCACTCGATGGGCACCATCAAGGAGACCTGCGACCGCGTGCTGTGGCTCGACTCGGGCGTGCTGCGCGCCGACGGCAAGCCCGACGAGGTCATCGAGGCCTACATGGAGACCCAGCGCGCCAAGGTCGAGGCGTCGAAGAAGTAGGGCCCGGTCCGGGGGGCGGAAATGTGCGGCTGGGACAGGTCCGGCACCGTTCGAGCTGCACCAGACGCACAGTCCTGGCCCCGGACCGGCTCCGGCCCGTCGGACGTCATGCGCGGCGGTCGCCCCGGGCACCGGACCGCATGACGTCCCGGGTGCGGCGGGACACGCCACCGTCCTGCACCGGACCGACCGCCCCGGTGAAGAAAACGCGGACGCGTTCCGGGCCCCGCTGAAGAAAACGCGGACCGGAGCCCGCGACACGCCGATGCCGGGCCACCTCCGGTCCGCGTTTTCCTTCGTCCAGCGCGCACTTTCCTCGCCCCCGAGCGCGCGGACGGACTCA
The DNA here is from genome assembly GCF_030818655.1 of Nocardioides zeae. Taxonomy (NCBI): domain Bacteria; kingdom Bacillati; phylum Actinomycetota; class Actinomycetes; order Propionibacteriales; family Nocardioidaceae; genus Nocardioides; species Nocardioides zeae. Next base: position 2,594,202 of record NZ_JAUTAN010000001.1, read on the forward strand.
GGCCCGCTCGGCCCGCTCGACGTTGCGGAGGAACCCGGCGCCCCACGACAGGTGCATCGTCATGATCACCGCGGGCAGCCACGCCCGGGCCCGCAGCGGCAGGTCGCGGCCCTCGGGCACGGACGCGGCAGTGACGGCCGCGGCATACCCCACCGGCGCCGCCCAACCGACCTGCAGCACGCGCGAGCCCGTGACGGCGCCGAGGACACCCGCGGCCGTGCCGAGCGCGACGGCGGCCGTGACGACCGGCGGGGCGAGGTAGCGCAGCGACGCGGTCTCCGGGTAGTGCTCGACCACGCGGCGACGCCACCGGCCCGAGCCGTGGAACTGCTGCGCGAGGGCCCGCACGCTGCGGCGCGGGCGGTAGGTGACGGCGATCGAGGGGTCGAACCAGATCTCCTCGCCGGCCGCCCGGATGCGGTGGTTGAGCTCCCAGTCCTGCGCGCGGCGGTAGCGCTCGTCGTACCCGCCCAGCTGCTCCAGGACCGCCCGCCGGAACGCGCCGAGGTAGACCGTCTCCGCCGGCCCCGCCTCGCCACCCACGTGGAAGCGTGAGCCGCCGATGCCGAGCCGCGAGCTCATCGCCACGGCGACGGCCCGGCCGAAGTCGTCCTCGCCGACGACATCCATCCGACCGCCGACGTTGGCCGCACCCGTCGACTCGAGCAGCTCGACCACGCGCCGCAGGTAGCCGTCGGGCAGGAAGCCGTGGGCGTCCACCCGCACGACGTAGGGCTGCGTGGTCGCGGCGAGCGCGGCGTTGAGGGCCTGCGGGGTGCGTCCCGTGGGGTTCGGTACGACGCGCACCCGCGCCTCCCGGGCCGCGATGTCCGCGGCGATCGCCTCGGTGGCGTCGGAGGAGGGCCCGACGGCGAGGACGACCTCGACGGGGCCGTCGTAGTCCTGGGCGAGCACCCGGTCCACCGAGTCCGCGAGGTAGGGCTCCTCGTCGAGCACCGGCATCACGACCGAGACACCCGGAAGGGTCAGGGACGGAGCGGTCTCGGGTGAAGTCTCGGGATGCACCGGCGGAATGTTACCGATCGCCCTACCGTGCTCCCATGTCCCTCCGCCGCAGCGCGGCGGCCGGCGTCGGATCCCTCCTCCTCCTGCTCGGCGCCGCCGCGCCCTCGCCCGCCGCCACCGACGTGCCGATCACGTGGACCGTGACCGCCGGCCCGTCCACGACCGACGACGGTTCCTCCGACACCGAGGACCCGTCCGTCGTCCCGGTCCCGCCCACCGCCCGGCCCGGCGAGCGGGCGCGCACCGCCGCCACGCACCCGCTCCGCACCGGCGACACCGTGCGGCTCGCCACGGGCGTCTACCTCAAGACGTTCAGCGAGGTGGACGAGCGCGGGGGGTACGTCGGCAAGCTCGTCGCCATCGACCTCGGCGGGTCGACGAAGGTCCGCCCCGACCACGCCTGGAGCGGCCAGGTCGCGACGCGTGCCACCCTCGACCGCCTCGTCGGGCCGAACGCCGTCGCCGCGATCAACGGCGACTTCTTCGACATCGACACGACGGGCGCCCCCCGCGGGTTCGGCATCAGCCGGAGCGCCGGCGTGCTCAACGGCCGGGAGAGCGGCTGGAACTACGCGGTCTGGATGACCCGCGGGGGCAGCGTCGGTCTCGGTCAGCTCGACCTGCAGGCCCGCCTCGTGGAGTTCCCCGGTCTCGCCGTCAGCGCCTGGAACTCGGGCGCGGTCGCGGCCGACTCCGTCGGCGTCTACTCGTCGGCGTGGGGCACCTCGATCGACGCGCGCCCCGTGACCGCGGGCGCGAGCGACGTGCGCACCGTCGTCGTCCGCGACGGCCGCGTCGTGCTCAACTCCTCCGCGCCCGTGCGCACGGTCCCGCGGGGCGGCTACGTGCTGGTCGCCCGCGGCACGGCGGCGACGCAGGCCGCGCAGATGCCCTACGGCACGCTCGTCACCCCCCGCGTCGCCGTGCCGGGCAACGTGGCGTTCGCGGTCGGGGCCAGCGGTCCCCTCGTGCGGGACGGGCAGGTCGCGAACCGCAGCGACACGACGCTCGCCCCGCGCACCGTCGTCGCCTACGACCGCGACACGCACCGGCTGCTGCTGTTCGTCGTCGACGGTCGCTCCGAGCGCAGCCGCGGCATCACCCACCTCGAGGCGGCCGAGATCGCGCTCTGGCTCGGCGCGGACGAGGCCCTCAACCTCGACGGCGGCGGCTCCTCCACGATGCTGGCCCGTGTCGGCGGCCGGATGGTGACCGTGAACCAGCCCTCGGACGGCAGCAAGCGGCCCGTGCCCAACGGCATCCAGGTGGGCTACCCCTGACGGGTGCCCCACCGCCGCCTCGCCGGACTCAGATCCAGCCCATGCGGCGCGCGGTGGCGCAGGCGTCGTGGCGGTTGGCGGCCCCGAGCTTCGTGACGGCGCTCGACAGGTAGTTGCGCACCGTCCCCGGCGAGAGCGACGCCCGGCGGGCGATCTCCTCGACGGGCGCCCCGTCCGCCGCGAGCTCGAGCACGTCCGCCTCCCGCGGCGTCAGCGGGCTGTCACCGGCGCTGATGGCCTCCGCCGCCAGCTCCGGGTCGACGTGACGCCCACCGTCGTGGACCGTGCGCACGACCCCCGCGAGCGTCGCCGCCGAGGTCGTCTTGGGCAGGAACCCCCGTACGCCGGCGGCGAGCGCCCGCTTGAGGTGGCCGGGCCGCCCGTGGCTGGTGACGATGACCGCCACGCACCCGGGGGCCGCCGTGGCGAGGCCCTCCGCGACCTCGATCCCGTCGGGACCGCGCCCGTCGCGGCCGGGCATCTGCAGGTCGAGCACCGCGACGTCGGGGCTGGTCTTGCGCGCCATCGCCAGGGCCTCCTCGCCGCTCGCGGCCTGCGCGACGACGTCGAGGTCGTCCTCCAGCGCGAGCATCTGGGCCAGCGCCTCGCGGATGAGGTTCTCGTCGTCGGCCAGCAGCACCCGGATCATGCGGGCTCCTCCCCTCGTCCGGCCGCGGTGTCGGCCGGGAAGTCGACGCGGAGCACGAAATCGTCGTCGCTCCGCGCGGTGGTGAGCGTCGCACCCGCCGGGGCGAGCCGTTCCCCGAGACCGAGGAGGCCCGTGCCCGCGTGGGCCGGGTCGGCGGGCCGGGCGCCGTCGTTGCGCACGACGAGCGACCCCGCACCGCCCGCACCGCCCACGCCGCCCACGCCGCCTGCGCCCTCCGTGTCCCGCTCCCAGCGCACGGCCACCCGGGTCGCGGTGGAGTGGCGCAGCACGTTGGTGATGGCCTCCCGGACGACCCACCCGACCGGCTCCCGCCACCGGGGCGGCAGGTCGTCGAGGTCCTCGTGCCAGGCGATGCCCGCGGACCGCAGCAGCGACCGGGCGCCCTCGAGCTCCGTGGTGAGGTCCACCGGACGGTAGCCGCGGGCCAGCGCCCGCGCCTCGCGCAGCGCCTCGTGGGCGGCGGCCCGCACCTCGAGCATCGTGGCGGCGGCGCGCTCGTCCCCGCGCTCGGCGAGGCGGGAGGCGAGCTCCGCCTGCACCGCGATCGTCGACAGGTGCCGCCCGAGGACGTCGTGCACGTCGCGGGAGAAGCGGAGCCGCTCCTCCGCGATGGCCAGCCGGCCCTGGGCCTGCCGCGTCTGGTCGAGCTCGCGCACCACCGCGAGCAGCCACAACGACGAGCGGAGGGTGAAGACGAAGAACGCGTAGACCCCGAGCCAGGCCACGGCGGCGGGCGACCCGGCCGCCCCGAACAGCACGAGCGTGCCGCCCACGAGGAGCACCGGGCCGATGGCGACCGCGGCCCGGCCGCGCACGGCGCCGACGCCCCACGCGACCGTGCCGGCGACCACCGTCACGACGAGGCCGCGGTCGTCCTGCGGCAACGCGAGCCCGAGACCCAGCGCGACGAGCGCGGCGACGACGTTGGCGGCGGTCGCGCGGCGTACCGCCGGGTCGTCGAGACGGGGCCGCACCTGGGCCATCGCGACCCGGAGGCCGACCGTGGCCGCGAGCGCGGTGACCACGACGACCACGCTCAGCAGCAGCGCGGTGCGGACCGAGGCGAGCGCCTCCGGCCGGAACACGACGACGGAGAAGCCGACCCACCAGACGAGGACGTAGAGCGAGACCTTGGTGTAGAGCTCGACGCGCTGCACGTCCGTGCGGCGGGTCCAGAAGCCGTTCCACCGTGCCATCGGCCCTCCTCCCCTCGTTCGGTCTGCGTGCGGCGGGGCGCAGGCGACCATCATGGCCGCCCGCGCCCCGCGGGTGTCCCGCGCGTCCCCCACGCGCCCGGGACCGTTCGGGAGGCGGGTCAGCCGCGCGGCTCCCACCGCATCGACCGCGCCGCGAGGGAGGCGGCCACGACCGCCCACACCGCGAGCGTCACGAGCGGCTGCGCGGACGCCGCGAACGAGTCGCCGAACGAGACCGCGGCGCCGTCGGCGTCCTGGCCGAACCACCCGATCCGCACGAGCGCGTCGAGCGCGGCACCCGGCGTCCAGGCGAGCACCGACTGCGCGCGCTCCGGGAGGATCGCCGCGAGCGAGCCGACGACGGCCACGAGGATGACGGGCATCGAGGTCAGCTGGGCGGCCTCGGCGTTCTTCGTCCAGGCGGCCGTCCAGAACGCCAGCGCGGCGAACGCCGCCGCCACCAGCAGGGCGGCGAGGCCCACGAGCACGCCGTTGTGCGGCAGGGGCTGACCGAGCGCCGCGGCGACCGGCACGCTGATCGCGACCACGGCGAGCAGCACCACGACGCCGGGCAGCGCCATCGACGCCATGATCTCGCGGTCGGTCGCCTCACCGGTGCGCAGCCGCTTGAGGACGAGCTCGTCCCGGCGGGTCACGGTGAGCGAGAGCAGGTTGTAGTAGACCGGGAAGATCGCGGCCAGCATCAGCACGTTGGTGAGCGCGGAGATGCCGGCGCCGGTCTCGCCGCGCGACCCGACGAGGAGCAGGGCGAGCGGCCCCAGCGGCATCACGACCGCGTAGACGAACGTCATCCGGTTGCGCACGAGGAGCACCGTGTTGGCGCGCGCCATGCCCAGCACGCGCCGCGCGGCGGACCCCTGCGGTCGAGCGCTCGCCCCCTGCTGCGCGGCCTCGTACGACGCGGGCGTCAGGTCGATCGTGCTCATGTCAGGCCCCCTTCGGGCTGGTGGACGGGCTGGCGGGCGCGTCCCGCCGGTCGTCGGTGCTGGAGTCGGCGATCGCGAGGAACACCTGCTCGAGGCTGGCGCTGCGGGCGTCGAGGCCCTCGAGGCGCACCTTCTCGTCGCGGGCCCAGTCGAGCAGCGCCGTGAGCGTCGCCTGGAGGTCGACGGTCTCGACGACGGTGCGGGGCTGCCCGTAGGACGCGGGGTCGACCACGCCGCCCGCCAGGTGCGGCAGCGCCCGCTCGAGGCGGTCGAACGCGATGGTCGAGGGGTGGCCGTCGGCGATCTCGCCGGCGGTGCCGCTGCGCACGATGCGACCGCCGTGCATGATCTCGAGCCGGTCGGCCAGGGTCTCGGCCTCCTCGAGGTAGTGCGTCGTGAGGAGCACCGTCGCCCCCGCCGCCCGCAGGCCGCGCACCAGGCGCCACACCTCGCGGCGGCTCTCGGGGTCGAGGCCGGTCGTCGGCTCGTCGAGGAACACGAGCTCGGGCCGGCCCATGAGCGTGCACGCCAGGTCGAGCCGGCGCCGCTCGCCCCCCGACAGCGCGCTCACCTTCACCGTGGCGCGGGCGCTCAGGTCGAGCATCGCGAGCGCCTCGTCGACGGGTCGCGGCGTCGACAGCGTCGACTGCCAGAGCCGGGCCGTCTCGGCGACGGTCAGGTCACCGGAGAAGCCACTCGTCTGCAGCAGCACGCCGGTGCGGCGCCGCACCTCGGCCCGGTCGGCGACGGGGTCGAGCCCCAGCACCTCCACGGTGCCGCCGCTGGCGCGGCCCAGGCCCTCGACCACCTCGAGCGTCGAGGTCTTGCCGGCGCCGTTCGTGCCGAGCAGGGCGGTGATCGTGCCGGTCGGGACGTCGAGGTCGACACCGCGCACGGCCTCGAAGGCGGCGGAGCCCTTGCCGTAGGTGCGTCGCAGGCCGCGGACCGAGATCGCGGCCCCCGTCCCGGCACCCGCGGCGGACGCCGTTCGGATCTGCTCTGTCGTGGTCATGCCTCCATCGTGGCCGCGGTCCGGCCCCGCGGTCAGTGCACGACCTCACGGGTTCACCCGCAGCCCTCACGGGTCGTCGATGACATCTGTCATGCTCCGGCGGGTGGCCCCACCGCGTCGTACGTTCACCCGCGCCGAGCTCGAGACCTACCGGGGGCAGGAGGTCCCCGACCTGCTGCCGGGCCCGGACGACCCGCCGCTGCGGCTGCTCTTCGTGGGCATCAACCCCGGCCTGTGGACCGCGGCGACGCAGACGCACTTCGCGCACCCGACCAACCGCTTCTACCCGGCGCTCCACGCCGCCGGGATCATCGAGCGGCCCATCGATCCCGCGGCCGGCATGACGGACGCCGACCGCGACCACCTGCGGTCGCGCGGGATCGGCATCACCAACGTCGTACGGCGCGCGACCGCCCGCGCCGACGAGCTGACCACGGCGGAGTACCGCGAGGGCGGGCAGCGCCTCCGCGACCTCGTGGAGCGGCTGGCCCCGCGGGTGGTGGCGGTGGCCGGGTTGACGGCGTACCGCAGCGCGTTCCACCAGCCCCGCGCGACCGGCGGCCGGCAGGCCGACCCGTGGGGCGGGACCGAGGTGTGGGTCGTGCCGAACCCGAGCGGGCTCAACGCGCACGACACCCCGGCGACGCTGGCGGAGAAGTACGCCGCCGCCGCGCGCGCCGCCGGGGTGCTGGGCTCGTCGTGACGTCCGGGCAGGGCGGGGTGCCCGAGCGCTAGATCACCAGGTCGGCGGCCAGCACGAGCACCAGGCCCGTCACCGACAGCACCGTCTCCATGGCCGACCAGGTCTTGATGGTCTGGGGCACGTCGAGGCGGAAGTACTCCTTCACCAGCCAGAAGCCGGCGTCGTTGAGGTGCGAGAAGAAGACCGAGCCCGCACCGATCGCCAGCACCATGAGGGAGACCTCCCCGGCGCTCAGGCCGTCCACGAGGCCCGCCATGAGCGACGAGGCGGTGACCGTGGCGATGGTCGCCGAGCCCGTGGCGAGACGGATGAGCACCGCCAGCACCCAGGCGAGGAGCATGACGGAGACGTTGGCGTCCTGCGCCCACTCGGCGAGCAGCGTGCCGACGCCCGTCGAGACGAGCACCTCCTTGAAGCCACCGCCGGCGGCGACGATGAGGAGGATGCCCGCGACGCCCGGCAGGGAGGACTCGACGCTGCGGCCGACCTGCTTGAGGTTCCAGCCCAGGCCGAGGCCGAAGGTCCACATGGCGACGAGCACCGCGATGAGGAGGGCGACGAACGGGGTGCCGAGGAGGTCGAGCACGCGGTAGGCCGGGTTGTCCTCGGACAGCGCGATGTCGGAGATCGCCTTGCCCATCATGAGCAGCACGGGGAGCAGCACCGTGGCGACCGTGACGGCGAAGCCGGGACGGCGGGCGCCCGCCGGGGCTCCCTCCGCCGCCGTGCCGGCGCCGGTCCCGCCGGGGCCCTCGCTGCCCGGGCCGTCGTCGTCCTGCGTGCCGGGGCCGGCGGGCGCTCCGACGGCGGCGGGGGCGGGCACGGGCACCCACCGGGCGGCGAGGATGCCGAAGAGCGGTCCCGCGACGATGACGACCGGGATCGCGAACAGGACGCCCAGGCCCAGCGTGATGCCGAGGTCGGCGCCGAGGTTGTCGATCGCCAGCAGCGGACCCGGGTGGGGCGGGACGAGCGCGTGCATCGCGGAGAGCCCCGCGAGCGTCGGGATGCCGATGGCCACCAGGGAGAGCTCGGCCCGGCGCGCGACGAGGTAGATGACCGGCATCAGCAGCACGAGACCGATCTCGAAGAACATCGGGAGGCCGATGAGCGCGCCCACGCCGGCCATCGCCCACGGCAGGGCCCGGCGCGAGGAGCGGCTGACGATGGTGTCGACCACCTGGTCGGCACCGCCGGAGTCGGCGAGGAGCTTCGCGAACATCGCGCCGAGCGCGATGAGGAGCCCGACGCTGGCGGTCGTGGACCCGAAGCCGGTCGAGAAGACGGTGACGACGTGGGCCAGGTCGTAGGGCACGCCGTCGACCTGGGCGTCGGAACCGATCGACGCGATGCCGCCGACGGTGAAGCCGCCGAGCACGAGGGCGAGGAACGGGTGCAGCTTGACGACGGCGACGAGCACCACGACGACCGCGATGCCCGCGAGGCCGGCCCCGATGAGCTGGGCGCCGCCGTTGATGGGCTCGACGAGGTCGCCGGTGGCGGCGCTGGTGAACGCGGCGCTCATCGGGCGCTCCCGTCGGTGACCCAGGACGCCGCCTCGGCCACGATGTCGTCGACGGACTGCGCCACGTCGACGGCGACGCCCGTCTCGTCCTCGCCGAGGTCCTCGAGCGTGTCGAACTGCGAGTCGAGCAGCGAGGCCGGCATGAAGTGCCCGGGCCGGCTGGCCTGGCGCCGCGCGATGACGTCGCGGCTGCCCTCGAGGTGCACGAACACGGCGGTGGGCGCCGCCTCACGGATGAGGTCGCGGTAGGTCCGCTTGAGCGCCGAGCAGGTCACCACTCCCCCGCTCGTGCCGGCGCGCTCGGCGAGCCAGCGGCCGATGGCCTCGAGCCAGGGCCGGCGGTCGTCGTCGTCGAGCGCGTGGCCCGACGCCATCTTGTCGATGTTGGCCTGGGGGTGGAAGTCGTCGGCGTCGCCGAACGGCACGCGGAGCCGTTGCGCGAGGGCCGCGCCGACCGTCGACTTGCCCGACCCCGACACACCCATCACCACGACGAGCGGCGGCTGGTCCTGCTGGCTCATGCGCTTCCTCCGTTCCCGGGCCCGCACCTACGTGCGCGCCGTCACACCAGTTGCCCTCCAGTGTGGGATGATTCATCAGCCGTTTACAAGGCTGAAGCAAAAGAAATCTGATTTGTGAGGAGCGCGCGTGAGCGGAGAGCCCTCTCGCCCGGTCGGGCCCCGCACCGGGACGGTCCTCGACGCCCTCGGCCGGCGCATCGCCCACGGCGACCTGCCGCCGGGCTCCGTGCTGCGGCTGGAGGACGTGGACGCGGCGTACGCCGTCTCCCGGTCGGTCTCCCGCGAGGCCGTGCAGGTGCTGACGTCGATGGGGCTCGTGACCTCGCGGCGACGCGTCGGGATCACGGTCGCCGCGCGTGGCTGCTGGAACGTCCTCGACCCCCGCCTCATCGCGTGGCGCCTCGACGGACCCGAGCGCGACGAGCAGCTGCGGTGCCTCTCGGAGCTGCGGGTCGGGTTCGAACCGGCCGCAGCAGCGCTCGCGGCGGCACGCGCCGACGCGGCCCAGGCGGCCACGCTCGCCGCCGCGGTCTCCGACATGACGGTGCACGCGCGCGCCCGGGACCTCGAGGCCTACCTCGAGGCCGACCAGCGCTTCCACCGCACGCTGCTGGCGGCGTCGGGCAACGAGATGTACGCCGCGCTCGCCCACGTCGTCGACGCCGTCCTCGCCGGACGCACCCACCACGACCTCATGCCGCCCGACCCCGAGCCGGCGGCCATCGAGTGGCACGCGGACGTCGCCGACGCCGTGCGCCGCGGGCGACCCGCCGACGCCGACGCCGCCATGCGGCGGATCATCGCCGAGGCCCAGGAGGCGCAGCAGGCCCGCGCGCGCGAGGGCCGGACTGAGGACGCGGTGGATCGCTGAGCAGACGGGTGCTCAGCGATCCACCGCGCTGATGGTCGCCGTCAGGCGGCCGCCCGCGCCGCGGCGCAGCCGGGACCGCAGGGCGTCACGGTGCCCTCCCAGCCCCGCTGCGAGAGCAGCGTGCCGATCCGCTGCGCCGTGACGCACGCACGGTCGAGGACCTGCCCGTAGGACAGCCGTACCGTCGCCCGACCCTCGACGAGGCTGTCGAGGTCGCGCTCCATGTCGGCGTCGCGCTGGCGGGTCGTGTCGTGGTGGAGCCGCCCGTCGAGCTCGACGAGCAGCCCCTCGTAGGCGTTGTCGCGGTAGACCACGCCGCACCGCAGCGTGCCGCGCTGCTGCCGCTCGGCGGCCGGGAGGCCGTGGGCGCGCTCGACGCGCTCGACGTAGGCCTGCTCGAGCACGGAGCTGGCCCCGTCCGCGACGTCGCGGAGCACGCCGACCCAGAACGCCCGGTCCCGCACGCGCCGCCGTGCCTGGAGGGCGTCGGCGAGCTTGGCGGCGACGGTACGGCGCGCCTGCACCCCCGCGGCCAGGACGGCCAGCCCGTCGGTGCGGGTGGCGCAGCGGAGGGCGACCTCGACGCTGGCCTCCTCGTAGCGCTGCCGGGGTGGTTGCCGGTTCCACTGGACGGCGTCGTCGTCGAACCGGGCGACCCGGTGGACCACGACGCCTCCGGCCGTGCGGAGCCCCCGCACCGGGCGGTCGCGGGCGACCGCGACGTGCACCGGACCGTCGTCGTCGTGACCGCGACGACCCGGCCCCTCCGCCGCGCGGAGCGCCGAGACGCCGTGGAGCGCTGCCGGCCGGGCGTGCAGGACCGCGGCCCACGCCCGTTGCTGCCAGGTCAGCGGGCCCGTGTGCGCGACGTACACGCCCGGGTGCACCGGCACGAGCACCCCCCGGGCGAGCCAGCGGCGGAGCTGCCAGGGCGGAACCGTGAGGTCGTCCAGCACCTGGGAGCGCGCGACGACGGAGTCCTGGTCGGCGAGCAGGGCGAGGACCGGGGCGGGCAACGGTGACGGCACCCCCTCGTCGTTCCCCGCTCGACCCGGCGGGGAACGGGCAGCGGCGCGCCTGTGGACGACCAGTGCGGTGGATCGCTGAGCAGACGGGTGCTCAGCGATCCACCGCGCTGCTCAGCGCTGGCTGCCGCCCAGTGCCCGGCCGGCCGTGACCAACGCCGTGGCGACGCCGAGGACGACGAGGCCGATGCCCACGTAGGTCAGCACGTGGGAGCCCGTCGACTGCACGGACTGGGAGGCCGCCTGGCTCGAGAAGAAGGCGAGCAGCACACCGACGCCGGCGAGGAAGCCGGCGACGAGGAGCCCGTCCCGCAGCCGCGTGACCGCGAGGTCGCCGGACGGCGCCGCCGCCGTTGGACTCCGGGGGTGCTGCGGGTGCTGGGCGTGCTGCGGGGCCTCGGGCGCCGCCGTCGGTCCCGGGACCATCCCGGCACGCCGCTCCTCGGCGAGGCGCGCCGCGCGGAGCCGCGACGACGACGGAGGGTGCGAGGACGGGCGGGCCTGCGGGGCGTGGGGCGCGGCAGCCTGCGGCGCAGGGGGGAGGGCGGGGCCCGAGTAGGCCGGGTAGGTCGGGTAGGTCGGGTGGGCCGGGTACGACGAGCTCGTCGGCCACGCGGGAGCGACCGGGACCTCGAGCGCCGGCGGCACCGGCGGCACCTGAGGGGCGGCCGAGCGTGCGGTGGGCGGACCGAAGGGGCTCGGCCCCGAGCGGCCGCGCGCGGCCACGGGTGCCGCGGGCGCGGCCACCGGCGCCGCGGCCACGGGCGGCACGGCCACGGGCGGCACGGGGAGGGCCTGCCCCGGCGCGACGGGCACCACGGTCAGCGGGGGCAGCTGCTCGATCGGCACCGTCAGCACCGTCGGCGCGACGGGCGCCGCGGGCGCGGGGCCGTGACCCGCGGCGCGCTGGGCGTGGAGCACCTGTGCGAACGCGTCACGGTCGCGCACGTCGGGGAAGGTGAGGCGTGCGGGCAGGAGTCCGTGCACGTGGAGCACCACGCCGTTGACGCCGACGAGCTCGAGCGAGGCCACGTCGGTGAACGGGCGCGTCACGAGGCCGCCCTGCTCGCTCCACGTGAGACCGGCGGAGGACGCCGCCAGCAAGCCGCGCACACCGGAGCGGTTGATGCGCCAGGTGCGCCGGTCGGCCGGCAACCCGGCGACCGCCGGTGCGAGACCCGGCGCCCAGGCGTGGAGGGCAGCGTCGTCGATGTCCATGTGGGTTCTCCCTTCCCACACGTCATCGTGCGCCCGGCATCAGGGCCACGGCGAGGGCCGCGGGGCAGCCTGGACCCAATCTTGACGGCGGCTTGAGGCCACGGCGCCGGGACCGGGGCCGGGGCCAGGACCCGGCGCGGCTCAGGGGCTGACGGTGCCCGCTGCGCCGGGCGCGGCGGAGGTCGGCGGCGCCGTGGGTGCCGTCGCGGTGGGCCCGCCGGTGGGCGTGCTCGTCGTCCCCGACGTGGGCGCGCCGGTGGTCGGCTCGCTCGTGGGGCTGGTGGGGTCGTCCGTGGTCGTGGGGCTCGACGAGCCCTCCGAGCCCGGCTCGCTCGTCCCCGTCGTGCCGTCCGTCGTCGGCTGCGGCGACGGGTCGCGCTGGTCGGTGTCCCCCGACCCGCTGCCGCCGCCGACGAGCTGACCGAACGACGTGCGGGACCCGCCGTCGGAGCCCCCGGTGATGTCGGACGCGGACTTGCCGACGATGCCCTCGATGACGGTGAGCACGAGCATGGCGGCCACGAACAGCCCGGCGGCGGCGAGCCCGACCTTGCCCCAGGGCACGGAGCGCAACGACGAGCCGACGCTCCGGTCGGCCCCGGTCGGCGCCGTCGGCGTGCCCGCTGCGGCGGACGCGGCCTCGGGCCCGGGATCGGACGCGGCCGTGACCGCTGCGAACGTCACCGTCGGCATGCTGCGGGGGTCGACCGGCGCGGGAGGCTGCACGGGGTCCGCGGTCCCGACGATCTCCTCCGCCGGGGTGTCCACGACGAGCGTGGTGGTCTCGCCCTCGGCGCGGCGGCGCAGCGGCACCTGCACCTCGAGCACCTTCTGGCGGCTGCGCTCGAGCGAGGTCGAGTAGAGCGTCGAGGTCACCGAGGCGATGACGCTGCCGAGGGCCGCGCCGGCGAGGGTGCCGACCGCGCCGAGCGTGGAGAGCAGGAAGGCCGACGAGACCGCGGCAAGGGCGCCGGCGACCAGCGTCACCCAGTCGAGGTGGATGCGGGGCTTCTCCGGCGTCGGGGGCGGGTCGTCGGGGGGACGGGGCGGTGGAGCAGCAGCAGACATCGCGATCGATTATGCCGCCGTCGCTCAACGTCCCCGGCGCCACCGGTCCCCCGTGACCTGCCCCACCGATGCGCGACCCAGGAGCCGGGGCTGGTTCGATTGGTCCGTGTTCTCCGACCAACCCGTCGCGATCGCCTTCGCCCTGCTGTGGCTGATCGCCACGCTGCGCGGGGGCGCGACGTACGGGCTCGGGCGCGCGCTGCGCGGCGCCTCGGCGCGCAGCGAGCGGGCCGCGCGCCTGCTCGCGCGGCCGGAGGTGGCGCGGGCCGAGGGCACGGTGCGGCGGTTCGGGGCGCCCGCGGTGACGCTGTGCTTCCTCACGGTGGGCGTGCAGACGGCGGTCAACGTCGCGGCGGGGCTCCTGCGGATGCCGCTGCGGCGCTACGTGCCCGCCCTCCTGCTGGGCGCCGCGCTCTGGGCGACGATCTACGTGACCGTCGGCATCGCCGTGCTCACCGCGGTGTGGGGCGGCCACCCCGAGCTGCTGCTCGTCGCGCTGGTGGTCGCGGTGCTCGCCGTCGTGGTGGCGCGCGCCGTGCGTCGTCGCCTCTGAGCCCCCCGACTGGCAGGCTGTGCCCATGCACCTCGTCGGCGTCGACCTCGCGTGGGGCGAGCGGGCTCCCACCGGCATCGCCGTGCTCGACGAGCGCGGACGCCTGCTGTCCACCACCGCCGTCACCACGGACGACGAGATCGACGAGGTCGTCGCGCCGTACGTCGCCGGGGAGTGCGTCGTCGCCTTCGACGCCCCGCTGGTGGTGCGCAACGCCACGGGCACCCGCCCCGCAGAGACGGCGCTGAACAAGGACTTCCGGGCCTTCGAGGCCGGCACCCACCCGACCAACCTCGGCAAGCCCGAGTTCGCCGACGGTCCGCGAGCGGCGCGGCTGGCCGCCCGCTGGGGCCTCGACCTCGACCCGGACGCGACGGGCCGCCGGGCGCTGGAGGTCTACCCGCACGCGGCGACCGTGGCGCTGCTGCGGCTGGGCCGCACGCTGAAGTACAAGCAGAGCCGCGACCGCACCTTCTCCCAGATGCGCTCCGAGATGCTCCGCCTCGCCGAGGGCCTCGAGCAGCTCGGCCGGGCCCGCACGCCGCTGCTCCTGCACCGCCGCCCCGTGTGGGAGGAGCTGGTCGCGCTCGTCGAGAACGCGCAGCGCAAGTCGGAGCTGCGGCTCGCCGAGGACCGGCTCGACGCCGTGGTGTGCGCCTACGTCGCGCTGCTCGCGGCGCGCGAGCCCGAGCGCCTGACCCGTTACGGCTCCGTCGAGGACGGCGTCATCGTCACCCCGACGCTGCCCGAGGGCCTCGAGCCGGCACCGCGGCGCACGCGCGCGGAGCGGGCGCGGGCCAAGGAGGTCGAGGCGTACGCCGCGCGCCTGCCCGCGACGCAGCACGCCACCGACCAGGCGGCGGCCCTCGTCACGGCCGCGCTCGACGACGCGGGCCTCAACTACCTCTCGGTGACGGCGCGGGCCAAGTCGGTCGCCTCCTTCGCCGCGAAGGCGGCCTCGTTGGAGGACGGGCACCCGCGCTACCAGGACGCGCTGGCCGAGATGGCCGACCAGATCGGCGTGCGGGTCGTGACCTACCTGTCGTCCGACGTCGAGGCCGTCGCCGACGTGCTCGGGGCCGAGCTGACCGTGCTCGGCGACCGCGACAAGGGGCTCGAGACGGCGCGGTCCGGACGCTGGGGCTACTCCAGCCGGCACCTCGACCTCGCGCTGCCCGAGGACGTCGCGCCGACCCCCGCCACCGACGCGCTGCCCGGGCGCATCATCGAGGTGCAGATCCGCACGGCGCTGCAGCACGCGTGGGCCGAGTTCGAGCACGACATCCGCTACAAGGGCGAGGTGCCGCCCGAGCACGCCTCCGAGCTCGACCGGCGCTTCACCCTCGCCGCCGGGCTGCTCGAGCTCGCCGACCGCGAGTTCTCGACGATCCGCGACCAGCTGCGCGGCGACCAGGTGGCCGGGGGCGCGGCCAGCGGCGCCTGGGTGGCCGACGGGGACGGGGACCCGACCCGCGCGGACCGCCACCGGCTCAGCCCGGGCGACCTCGCGGCGTACCTGGCCGGTCGCTACCCCGGCGCCGGCTGGTCCCGCACCGACCACTACGAGTGGATCGCCGGTCTGCTCGCCGAGCTCGGCATCACGTCGGCGGCCGACCTGGCCGGCGCCATGGCGGACGTCGACAGCGAGGCGGTGACGGCACGGATGGACTACCGCTACCCCGCGGGCGCGGTGCGGCGGCTCGACGACGACCTGCTGGCGACGTACGGCGAGCGGTACGTCGAGCTCCCCGGCAACGCGCATCGGGTGGCGCTGCTGTCGTCGCGGCTGGCGAAGCTGGCGGGCTGACGCCCGTCCTCAGAGCGTGAGCTGGAGGACGAGCGCGGCGGAGCCGTCGCGGTAGTAGCGCGGACGGCGGTGGATCTCGGCGAAGCCGCGGGCCGCGTAGAACGCCGCGGCGCCCGTGTTGGCGTCGCTCACCTCCAGCAGCATCCGATCCGCGCCCGCGCCACGGGCGGCGCCCCGGAGGTGCGCGAGCAGCGCGGAGGCGATCCCCGTACGGCGCTGGGTCGGGTCCACGCCGATGCGGAGGAGGTCCGCGACGTCGCCCTGCACGCCCAGGACGGCGTAGCCCACCACCGCGGACCGGTCGGTGGGGTCCTCCGCCACGAGCATCGCGCGGCCGGGCACCGAGAGCTCGGCCCCGACCTGCTCCTCGCTCCAGGCGTCGGGGCCGAACAGGTCGCGCTCCAGCAGGGCGACCCGGGCGACGTCGGCGGTCCGGGCCGGACGCAGGACGGGGCCCGGCGGGGTCGGGTCGCTCACCGCTCGGCGCTGGCGACGGCGTCGGGGCGGCGCAGGTAGAGCGGCTCCGGGTCGAGCAGCTCGACGTGCTCCCCCGCCACGGCGCGGGCCATCCAGGCGGCGTCGGGCTCGGTCGGACCGACGGGCCGGGTGAAGGCGTCGGGGTAGAGCGACGGGCCCGCACCGACCACCGGCAGGTCGGTGGCGACCTCGGCGGGCTTGGTCACGGTGGGGCCGCTCAGCCGGGTGCCGGTCTCGTCGTAGGAGGCCAGGTAGACCTCCTTGCGCCGCGCGTCGGTGGCGACGAGGAAGGGCTCGGCGACGGCCCCCGTGGCGATCGCCTCGACGGCGAGCGCGTCGAGCGAGCACACGCCGTACACCGGCAGGTCGAGCACGTAGCCGAGGGTGCGGGCGGTGACGAGCCCGACGCGGAGGCCGGTGAAGGGTCCGGGCCCGACGCCGACCACGAGCGCCGTGAGGTCGCGGCGGTCGAGACCCGCGTCGCGCAGGCAGCCGTCGATGAGCGGGGCGAGCTGCTCGCCGTGCTTCATGGGCCGCTCGGCCACCCCCGAGGCGAGCACGGTGTCGGTGTCGGCGTCGTAGACCGCGGCACACACCCGCGGGGTCGCGGTGTCGAAGGCGAGGAGCACCCGACGAGGTTAGGACACCCGCCCGGGGGAAGGACGCACGCGGTCGTCGGGAGGGCGGCCGCGGGAAGACGTGCACACCGAGGGGAGCAGCATGAGCGAGCGGGACTGGTCGTCGTTCGAGCCCGAGCCGCA
This sequence comes from Nocardioides zeae, assembly GCF_030818655.1. Taxonomy (NCBI): domain Bacteria; kingdom Bacillati; phylum Actinomycetota; class Actinomycetes; order Propionibacteriales; family Nocardioidaceae; genus Nocardioides; species Nocardioides zeae. The sequence goes on from NZ_JAUTAN010000001.1 coordinate 2,610,862, forward strand.
GGACGTGGGCACCTTCGCCCGTGCCGTGGCGGCCACGCCGTCGGAGGGCTGGTGGGACGACGACGCGATGGTCGAGGACGTGCCCGCCTACGCGGCGCCCGAGGGGTGGATCGTCCCGCTCGTCGAGGCTCGCACGAGCGACGCCGAGGAGGCGACCGCGTTCGCGGACCTCGCCGAGGCCGCCCTGCGCGACGACCTGGGGGCGCCCGTGGTGCGGGACTCGGTGCACGGCTACACCGACGCCGGCTGGATCGACGCCGTCGCCGTCGCCCTCGGCGCCGGGCAGGTGCTCGTCTGGTCGCTCGACGGCGCGGCCGTCGCCCTCCTGCGGGTGGCCGTGGGCGACACCCTCGACGTGTGGCTGGTGACCGCGCAGGGGGCCGCCGCGTCCGCCACCCTGCCCGCGTTGCTGCCCCCGGAGCGGGACGGCGCCCTGACCTTCGACGAGCTCCCCGACGAGCTGGCCCGCACGTTCCGCTGGCTGGTACGCCGCGGCCTCGCCGTCGGCGTGGAACCCGGCGGCTCGCTCGAGGGCTGGTTCCCCCCGGGCACCGACCCCGCCGCCGTCGCACGCCTCACGCCGCTGGTGCGGCTCGACGGGACCGGCTCGGTCGGCGCGCTGTGGCGGGACGACGAGGGGCGCGACCTCGTCGTGGCGCTGGGCAGCGAGGGCGGCCGCTTCGTCGTCGCCGACTCCGTGCTCGACCTGGTGCGGCTCATGGCGGTGGGCTACGAGGAGCTGGACCGGCCCAGCGGCCCGCCCGTGACGCCCTTCGGCGTGCTGCGCGCGGCCGAGCTGCGGGCCTGGGTCGAGGAGACCTTCGGCGTCGACGTGCCGCGGGCGTGGGTGTCCGGCGGGCCCGACGAGTTCAGCGCCTGGATGGACGGCGTGCTCGGCGAGGACACGACGCCCGCCGAGCCGCCGGCGGGGATGCCCGAGGGCGCCATCGGCGGCGACGTGGACGTGCTGCTCGACGCGCTCGGCACGTCCGACGCCGTGGAGCGGATCGCCTACCTGCTCGCGCTGCCGGCGGGGACGTCCCAGCGCGACCTCGCCCTCAGCGGGGTCGAGGTCGACCTCGGCCGGGCGGGGGCGCGGACGATCTGGGTGAAGCTCAAGCAGTACCCGCGGGCGCAGCAGCTCCTCGACGGCATCGACCTCGACGCCGACGCGGACGCCGTGGTCGCCGCCTGGGGCAGGCCCGAGGGGGCGGACACGGAGGAGGGGTCGTGGGTGCGGTACGTCGTCGGCGGCCGCTACCTGCACCTGCAGTTCGGCTACAGCGGGATCAGCCTCGTCACCCTCATGACCGACGCGCCCTGAGTCGGCCGTCGCGCCCTCACGATCCGGCCGGGAAGGGCGCGAACTGGGCAGCTGGGGCAGGTCCGACGCGGTCGGGCATGCCCCAGCCGCACATTTCCCGCGGCGGGCTCGACCCGCGCCGCACCTGTCGGCCCGTCGCGCCCTGACGATCCGGTCGGGAAGGGCCTGAACTGTGCAGCTGGGGCAGGTCCGACGCGGTCGGGCATGCCCCAGCCGCACATTTCCCGCGGCGACCAGGGTTCACCCAGCCCGACGCCGGTCAGCCCGGCGGTGGGCACCTCCCGGGGGCTGGGAACTGTGCGGTTGGTACAGGTCCGGGCCGGTCCGGAGTGCCCCAGCCGCACATTCCCGGCCCCCGCCCCGCCCTCAGCCCAGCGCGGCCGCCACGTCGACGTCGGCCCAGCGCGCGCCGTACCCGTTCACGCGGACGAGCCGCACGTCGTCCGTGTCGTTGCGCTCGATGACCACCTCGAGCCGGTCGTCGGCGAGCTGCTCGGCGAGGCCGGCGCCCCACTCGACGACGGTGACGGCGTCCTCGAGCGAGGTGTCGAGGTCGAGGTCGTCGAGCTCGGCGGCGCCGCCGAGGCGGTAGGCGTCGACGTGGACGAGCTCCGGCCCCCCGACCGTCGACGGGTGGACCCGCGCGATGACGAAGGTCGGCGACGTGACGTCGCCGCGCACCCCGAGACCGGCGCCCAGGCCCTGGGTGAACGTCGTCTTGCCCGCGCCGAGCCCGCCGGTCAGCACCAGCAGGTCCCCGGCCCGGAGCAGCCCGGCGAGCCGGCGACCGAGGTCGCGCATGGCGTCGGTGTCGGGCACGACGAGGGAGGGGGGGCGCACCATCTCGACGTACGGCGCCGTCCGTCCCACCTCGACGAACCCGTGGCCCGCCCAGAACGCCTGGGCGCGCGGCAGCTCCTCGCGGGCGAGCACCGCGATCTCCTCCCGGGGCGTCGTGGCGATCACTGTCTCGACCATGCGGGCGCCGACGCCGTGGGCCTGCCAGGCCGGTACGACGCCGAACCGCCGCACCCAGACCCGGCCCCCCGCGGGCTCGGGGTCGAGGACGAGCGCCCCGACGGGGTGACCGTCGCCCTCGGCGAGCAGGCCTCCCCCGGCGGTCAGCGCGTCGGCGATCGACTCGACGGTCTCGGCGAGCGCGGCCGTCGGCGGGTCGAGGGCCGGGCGCGCCGCGAAGGCGGCGCGGACGACGGCGTGCACCGCGGCGGCCCCCTCGGGGCCGACCCGGCGCACCGTCACGGGACCCACGGGCCGCGAGGACTCAGGCACGGTGCCGCCCCGGCTGGCTCGACTCGCCCGACCGGCCCGACCGCTGGGCCTGCACCGCCGCGATGAGGTCGTCGAGCGCCTCGTCGACGACGACGTGCCGCTCCATGATCACCATGTGGCCCGCGTCCTCCACCTCGACGAGGCGCGAGCCACCGATGTGGGCGTGCAGCTTGCGGGCGTGCCCGATGCTCGTCAGCCGGTCCCCCGTGCCGCAGACGATCGTCGTCGGCACCTCCTCGAGGGCGTGCACGACGGAGAACTTGTCGAGGCTGCCGAACGCCGGGAAGAACTGCGCCAGCACCTCGAAGGGCGTGCGGCTCAGCATGTCGTCGACGAACGCCACGTAGGTCTCCGGCACGTCGCTGCCGAACGCGAACCGGTCGGTGCCGACCATGGCGAGCCCCTTGCCGATCCTCCGGAACCCGTCGACGACGCGGTGGCCCCGCGACAGACCGGCCACGAACCGCAGCGAGAGCGGTCCGCCGAACGCCTTCGGCACCATCGGCAGCAGCGCCCGGGTCGGGTCGAGGCCGCCCGCGGTCGTCGCGATCAGGCCGACGCCCACGACGCGGTCGCCGAACAGCTCCGGGTGCGCCTCGGCGAGCGCGATGATGCTCATGCCGCCCATCGAGTGCCCGACGAGCACGACCTCCTCCTCGGGGGCCGCGTGGTCGAGCACCGTCAGCAGGTCGGCCCCGAGCTGCTCGATCGTCGCGTGCTCCGCGTCCGAGCGCCCCGAGCGCCCGTGGGAGCGCTGGTCGTAGAACACGGTGCGCACCTGGCCGCGGTAGGCCGCGCGCTGGAAGTGCCAGCAGTCGAGGTTGAGGGCGTACCCGTGGACGAACACCAGCGTCGGCGCGGTCCCCCGGACCGTGGGCGGCACCTCGTCGACCTCCACGTGCAGCGCCACGCCGTCGTCGGCCACGACCGTCAGCGCGGGCGAGCGCAGGGAGCCGAGCTCCACCGCCCCGCCGGCGTCGCGGTGGGCGATGACGCGGCGCTGGTGCACCAGCCCGGCGGCGCCGCCCGCCAGCGCGACACCGGCCGCCCCCGCGGCCAGGCCCGCGACCACCCGTCCGATCCTCACCGGTCGCCTCCGTCCGTACCGTCCGCCGTACCGTCCGTCGCGCCGTCCGCCGCGCCGTCCGCCGCGCCGTCCGCCGCGCTGTCCACGTGGACCCGCCGCGCGCGGCCGCGGAACCGGGTGACCACCTCGTAGTCGATCGTCCCGCAGGCCCGCGCCCAGTCCAGGGCCGTCGGCTCGCCGTCGCGGCCGGGCCCGAAGAGCACCACGGGGGTGCCCGGCGGGAAGGTCTCGCCGTCGAGGTCGACGACGAGCTGGTCCATGCACACGCGTCCCCGGACCGGCCGCCGGCGCCCGCCCACGAGCACCTCGGCGGCCTGGTCCGTGCCGACGCCGGCGGCGGCGTGGCGGGGCACCCCGTCGCCGTACCCCAGCGGCACCAGCCCGACCGTCGTCGCCGCGGGCGCGACCCACGTGTGCCCGTAGGAGACCCCGTCGCCCGCGGCCAGCGACTTGCTCAGCACCAGCGGCGCCCGCACGGTCATCGCCGGCACGAGGTCGGGACGGCCGCCCGGGAAGGCGGCGTCGGGGAGGTCGGGCGCGGGGTCGATGCCGTACGACGCGATCCCGCACCGCACGAGGTCGAAGTGCGCCGAGGGGCGGAGGAGGGCCGCGGCCGAGTTGGCCAGGTGACGCACCTCGGGCTCGAGGCCCGCGGCGGCGACGACCTCGAGCGCGGCGCGGAAGACCGCCTCCTGCGCGTCGTTCGCGGGGTGGGCCGGGTCCTCGGAGGCCGCGAAGTGGGACCAGACGCCGGTCACCCGCACCGCGCCCGCCTCCTCGGCGGCGCGGGCGGCGGCGACGAGGTCGGGCCAGTCCGCGGGGAGCGCGCCGCCGCGGTGCAGGCCGGTGTCGACCTTGAGCTGGAGCCGCGCCGGCCGGCCCGCCCGGGAGGCGGCCTCGACGACGGCGGCGACCTCGGCGGGCGAGTACGCGGTGAGGTCGACGCCGGCGGCTACCAGCGGCGCGAGGTCGTCGGCCGGCACGGAGAGCCAGCAGAGCAGCGGCCCCGTGTCGCCCGCGGCCCGCAGCGCCAGGGCCTCGACGGGCGTCGCGACGCCGAGCCAGTCGGTGCCCGCCTGCCGCGCGGCGCGGGCGACCTCGACCATGCCGTGGCCGTAGCCGTCGGCCTTCACCACGGTCATCATCCGCGCGGGGGCGACGCGCGCCCGCAGCACGGCGACGTCGTGGCGCACCGCGGCGAGGTCCACGACGACCTCGGGGCGGTCGACGGCGTTCACGGAGGAGATTGTGGCAGGCGGGCGGAGCCCCGATCCGGTGCGGTCAGGTCAGCAGGGCGCGGACGACCTCCGGGATGGCCGCCGCGACCTGGGTGGCCACGATCGGGCCGCCCTGGCTGGCGTACGTCGCGGCCGCACCGTGCAGCCACGCGCCGACCGACGCGGCGTCGTACGGCGCGAGCCCGCCCGCCAGCAGGGCGCCGATGAGCCCGGCGAGCACGTCGCCCGCCCCGGCGGTGGCGAGCCAGGGGGTGCTGCTCGTGGTGACGCGCACCCGTCCGTCGGGATGGGCCACCACGCTGTGGCTGCCCTTGAGGAGCACGACCGCGTCGTACCGCTCCGCGGCGCGGCGCGCGGAGGCGAGCTGGTCGGCCTCGACCTCGGCGCGCTCGACGTCGAGCAGCGCGGCGAGCTCCCCGGCGTGGGGCGTCAGCACGGCGGCGACGGGCCGGCCGCCCTCGCGGCGCACCGGGGCGTCGAGGTGGCGGAGCGCCTCGGCGTCGACGACGAGCGGCACCTCGTCGGCCAGCGCGGCGCGGAGCGCGGCCCCCGCGCGGTTGTCCCCGCCCGAGCCGACCGTCCAGGCCTGCACCCGGCCGACGCCCACGACCTCGGGGTGCGCCTCCCGCACGCGGTCGAGCACGGTGGGGTCGCCGACGTAGCGCACCATCCCCACCAGCCCGCTCGCCGCGCCCGCGACGGCCAGCAGCCCGGCGCCCGGGTAGCGCCCGGAGCCGGCGCGCACGCCGACGACGCCGCGGGAGTACTTGTGCGAGGACGGGGTGGGCCGCGGCAGCAGCGCCGCGACGTCCGCCGCCTGCAGCGCCTCGACGGCGGGGGCGGCCAGGTGCGGCGCCAGGCCGATGTCGACGAGCTGCACCACGCCGCACGCGCGGGCGGCCGGGTCGACGAGGTGGGCGACCTTGTGGGTGCCGAACGTGACGGTGACGTCGGCGCGCACGTGGGCGTCGTCGGGCAGGCGGCCCGTGTCCACCTCCACGCCGCTGGGCACGTCGACGGCCACGACGGTCACCCCGGAGCCGGCGGGCGCGTGGGCCTCGAGCGCCGCCACCGCGTCGGGGCGCAGCCCCGGCCGGCCGCCGATCCCGACGATCCCGTCCACCACCAGGTCGGGCAGGCGTCGGGGGGCGGCGGTCCCGCGGCGTACCCGGCCCCCGGCGGCCTCCAGCGCCGCCAGGCCCGCCTCGTGCGGCGTCTCGGTGAGGAGCACCGCGTCGACCGCGGCACCGCGGCGGGCCAGGAGCGCGCCCGCGAACAGCGCGTCCCCGCCGTTGTGCCCGCCGCCGACGAGGAGGGTGATGCGGCGGCCGTAGGCGCCGTCGAGCAGCGCCAGCACGGCGTGGGCGAGCCCGGTCGCGGCCCGCTGCATCAGCGCCCCCGGCGGGAGCGCCGCCATCAGCGTCTCCTCGGCGGCTCGGACCTGGGCCTCGGTGTGGGCGGCACGCATGGGATCGACCCTAGCCGCGCCGGCCCGCTCAGCCCTCGAGCACCACGAAGGCCGTGGCGATCCCCGCGTCGTGGGTGAGCGAGAGGTGGCTGCTGCGCACGCCGAGGGCGTCCGCCCGGGCGAGCACGGTGCCGGTGAACTGCAGGTACGGCGCCGCCCCGGCCTCGCGGAGCACCGCGGCGTCGTGCCACTCCAGGTCGCCCGGGGCGCCCAGCGCCTTGGCCAGCGCCTCCTTGGCGGCGAAGCGGGCGGCGAGCGACTCGAGCGAGCGGCCGTCGGTCTCCACGGGCGTGAAGAGGCGCGACCTCAGCGCGGGCGTGCGCTCGAGCGACGCGGCGAAGCGCCCCACGTCGCAGACGTCGACGCCGACGCCGACGATCGGCACCGGGTCACTCCACCGTGACGGACTTGGCGAGGTTGCGCGGCTGGTCCACGTCGTGGCCCTTGGCGGTCGCGAGCTCGCAGGCGAAGAGCTGCAGCGGCACGGTCGCGACGAGCGGCTGGAGCAGCGTCGGCACCTTGGGCAGCCGGAAGAGCACGTCGGCGTAGGGCTCGATCGCCGTGTCGCCGACCTCGGCGAGGCACAGGGTGCGCGCCCCGCGGGCCCGCACCTCCTGGATGCCGGAGACCATCTTGTCGTGCAGCTGGTCGCGCCCGCGGGACGGCACGACGCACAGCACCGGCAGCCCCTCGTCGACGAGGGCGATGGGGCCGTGCTTCAGCTCGCCGGCCGCGAAGCCCTCGGCGTGGAGGTAGGCCAGCTCCTTGAGCTTGAGCGCCCCCTCCAGGGCCACGGGGTAGCCCGCGTGGCGCCCGAGGAACAGCACGGACGTGGCGTCAACGTACTCCCGCGCCAGGGCGTAGACCTCGTCGGCCCGGTCGAGCACGTCCTGGATGTGGGCCGGCATCGCCTCGAGCTGGCGGACGATCTGGTTGATCTCGTCGCCGTAGCGCGTGCCCTTGACCTGCGCGAGGTAGAGCGCCAGGAGGTAGCAGGCCACGAGCTGCGTGAGGAAGCCCTTGGTGGAGGCCACGCCGATCTCGGGGCCGGCGTGGGTGTAGATCACCGCGTCGGACTCGCGCGGGATGGTCGAGCCGTTGGTGTTGCAGATCGCCAGCACCTTCGATTTCTGCACGCGCGCGTGGCGGATCGCCTGGAGCGTGTCGGCGGTCTCGCCCGACTGGCTGATCGCGACGACGAGCGTCGAGTAGTTGAGGATCGGGTCGCGGTAGCGGAACTCGCTGGCCAGCTCCACCTCGACGGGGATGCGGCACCAGTGCTCGATGGCGTACTTCGCGACCATCCCCGCGTAGAACGACGTGCCGCACGCGATGATGATGATCTTGTCGATGTCGCGCAGCTCGTCGTCGGAGAGGCGCACCTCGTCGAGCTGGAGGAGGCCGTCGGCACCCATGCGGCCCAGGAGCGAGTCGGCGACCGCGCGGGGCTGCTCGAAGATCTCCTTGCGCATGAACCAGTCGTGGCCGTCCTTCTCGGCGGCCGAGAGGTCCCAGTCGACGTGGTACTGCGTGCCCTCCGCCGGGCTGCCGTCGAAGCCGGTCACCTCGACGCCCTCGCGGGTGATGGTGACGACCTGGTCCTGGCCGAGCTCGAGGGCCTCGCGGGTGTGCTCGATGAACGCCGCGACGTCGGAGCCGAGGAAGTTCTCGCCCTCGCCGAGGCCGACCACGAGCGGGGAGTTGCGGCGGGCGGCGACGACCCGGTCGGGGTCCTGCGCGTCGACGGCGACGAGCGTGAACGCGCCCTCGAGCCGCGAGCAGACGCGCTGCATGGCCGTCGTCAGGTCCTCGCCCGACTCCAGCTGCAGCTCGAGCAGGTGGGCGGCGATCTCCGTGTCCGTCTCGGAGACGACGGTGATGCCCTCGTCCTCGATCCGGTCCCGCAGCGCCGCGAAGTTCTCGATGATGCCGTTGTGCACCACCGCGAGCCGCCGGTGGCTGCCGAGGTGGGGGTGGGCGTTCACGTCGGTGGGCGCGCCGTGGGTCGCCCAGCGGGTGTGGCCGATGCCGATGGTCGAGGCCGGCAGGGGGCTCTCGTCGATCGCCTTCTCGAGGTTGGCCAGCTTGCCGGCGCGCTTGTCGACCGCCAGCGTGCCGTCGGCGACGAGCGCGATGCCGGCCGAGTCGTAGCCGCGGTACTCCATCCGCCGCAGACCCTCGATCACCACGTCCTGGGCCGAGCGAGCTCCGACGTAACCCACGATTCCGCACATAGCGGCCGAGTCTACGGCCGGTCGGCGGCGGTCCTCGGATCCTGCGCGCGGCGGCGCGCGCGCCTGTGACGCGCGTCCCTGGTCCGACCCGGTCCGGGCATGCTGCAACAATGCCGAGCATGTCTGCCGCGGGCGACCTCGCCACCGCTCTGGACCAGGGCCGCGACCCCACGTCGCCCTACGTCGAGCTCGACCGGTCCGCCTGGGCGGCCCTCGCGAGCGCGACGGAGTCGCCGCTGACCCTGGAGGAGGTGCGCCGCCTCCGCGGCCTCGGCACCCACCTCGACCTCGACGAGGTGCGGCAGATCTACCTGCCCCTCTCGCGCCTGCTCAGCCTGTACGTCGAGTCGGCCGGCCAGCTGCACCGACGGACCGAGCAGTTCCTCGGGCGGCCGCAGCCGCGGCGTACCCCCTTCGTCATCGGCGTCGCCGGCTCCGTGGCCGTCGGCAAGTCCACGACGGCCCGCGTGCTGCAGGAGCTGCTGGCCCGGTGGCCGGAGCACCCCAACGTGGCGCTCGTGACGACCGACGGGTTCCTCTACCCCAACGCGGAGCTGGAGCGGCGCGGGCTGCTCACCCGGAAGGGCTTCCCGGAGTCCTACGACCGGCGCAAGCTGCTCAAGTTCGTCGTCGACATCAAGTCGGGCCGCGACGAGGTCGAGGCGCCCATCTACTCGCACCTGTCCTACGACGTGCGCCGCGACGAGAAGGTCGTGGTGCGCCACCCCGACATCGTCATCGTCGAGGGCCTCAACGTGCTCCAGCCAGCGATCGTGCGCGACGACGGCCGCACGAGCCTGGCGGTCAGCGACTTCTTCGACTTCTCGGTGTACGTCGACGCGGCGACGTCCGACATCCAGCGGTGGTACGTCGAGCGGTTCCTCCGCCTCCGCGAGACCGCGTTCCTCGACCCGGCGTCCTACTTCCGGAAGTACGCGACGCTGTCCGTGGAGGACGCCGTCGCGGAGGCCACGCGGATCTGGGGCGCGATCAACGGGCCCAACCTGGTGCAGAACGTGCTGCCGACCCGGTCGCGCGCGACGCTCGTGCTGCGCAAGGACCGCGACCACTCGGTGCGGTACGTGCGGCTGCGCAAGCTGTAGCCGCACGGTGGCCCCGGGTCTCAGCGCGGCACGCTGGACCACGCCTCCCACAGCGCGGCGAAGGCACCGCCGCGGGCGACGAGCTCGGCGTGGGTGCCCTGCTCGACGATCCGGCCGTCCGCGAGCACGACGACGGTGTCGGCGTGCAGGGTCGTCGCGAGGCGGTGGGCGACGACGAGGGTGGTGCGGCCCCGGCGCAGCGCGTCCACGGCGTCGTCGAGCCCCGCCCCCCTCCCCCCGGCGTACGCCGTCGCCTCGTCCAGCACGAGCACGGGGGGATCGGCGAGCAGCGCCCGGGCGAGCGCGACCTGCTGGGCGCGGCCCTCGTCGGTGTCGGGGCCCAGCACCGTCGCCACGCCGTCGGGGAGGTCGTGGACCCAGGCGGCGCCCACCCGGTCCAACGCACCCCGCACCTCGGCGTCGGTCGCGGCAGGACGACCCAGCCGCACGTCGTCGGCGACCGTGCCCGTGAACAGGTGCACCTCCTGCGTGACGAGCAGGACGGCGGGACGACCGTCGGGACGCCGGGCCCGGGCCGCCGGGACACCCCCGACGAGCACCTCGCCGCGCTCCACCGGCAGCAGGCCGGCCACCGCGCGGGCGAGGGTGGACTTCCCCGAGCCGCTCGCCCCGACGAGCACCGTCGTCGTGCCGGGGGCGATGCGGAGGGTGACGTCGCGGAGCACGTCGGGTCCCGCGCCGTACGCCAGGCTCAGGCCGCACACCTCGACCGCGGCGTCCCGGACCACCGCGCTCGGACCGGGACTGCGCGTGCTGGGTCCCGGGCCGATGATCCCGACGAGCCGCTCCAGCCCGACGCTGGCGCGCTGCAGGTCGTCGATGCTCTCGAGCAGCGAGCCGACGGGTCCGAACAGGCGGTGGAAGTAGAGGGCCCCGGCGGTCACGCCTCCGACGGTGAGCGCCCCGGCGTCCGCGCGCCAGAAGCCGACGGCGAGCACCGCCGCGAGCCCGAGGAACTCGGCGGTGTTGAGCCCCGCGAAGAACCGGTTGCGCACGCGGGTGGCGTCGCGGCCCGTCTCCACGGCGCGCAGGCTCCGCTCCGCGATCGTCGCGAGGTGCTGCTGCTGACGGCCGTGGGCCTGCACCGTCGCCGCACCGTCGACCGTCTCGATGATCGCCTGCCCGCGGGACGACTCCTCGCGGCGCAGACGCTCGTAGAGCGGACGGGAGCGACGCACGAACCAGCGCGTGGTGCCCGCCTGGAGCGGCGCGGCGGTCAGGGCCGCGAGGACGAGCCACGGGTCCAGCACGGCCAGGCCCACCAGCGTCAGGGCGATCGTGAACCCCGCACGCACGAACTGCGGCAGCACGTCCGAGGCCGCCTCCGTCACGGCCTCGACGTCACGGGTCACCCGGGAGACGACGTCGCCGCTGCCCGCGGACTCGACCGTGCCGGCGTCGAGCGCGATCGCGGCCGCGACCACGTTTTCCCGCAGCTCGGCCACCACCTCCTGCAGGCACGCGACGAGGATCCGACCGCCGGCCAGTCCGAGCGCGGCCGCGACGCCGCCCGCTGCTGCCACCGCCCCGCCGAGCACCGCGAGCTCGGTCGTGGGGGCCGAGCGCGCGACGGCGTCGACGACCTCACCGAGCAGTCGCGGCACGGCGAGGGCCGTCGCCGACGCGAGGAGGAGCAGCAGCACGGTGGCGACGAGCCGGGCGCGGCGCCGGTCCAGCAGGCGTCCGACGACGCGGGCCGTCTCGCGCGCCGACGCGACGGGCAGCAGCGTCGCGGTCCCGCTCACGACGCCGCCACCGCGTCGGCACGCCGACCGGCCACGTCGACGACGTCGTCGCAGACCGCGAGGAGCAGCGGGCTCGTCGTGACGAGGACGATCGTGCGCCGCAGCGCGCGCAGCCGCTCGGCGACGACGCGCTCGGTCATGGCGTCGAGGGCCGTCGCCGGCTCGTCCAGCACGAGCACGTCGCCCGCGACGTGGAGGGCTCGGGCCACCAGGAGACGCTGCCGCTGCCCCCCGGACAGGCGGCGCCCGGCCTGCCCGACCGCCGCGTCGGGCCCGCCGAGCCGCTCGACGACGTCGTCGAGCGCGGCGGCTCGCACGAGGCGCGGCTGGAGGGACGCCGCGCCGAGGGTCACGTTCTCGGCCAGCGTCCCGGTGAGCACGGCACCGTCGTGGGGCGGCGCGGTCACGAGCGCCCGGTAGCGCTCCGGGCCGAGCGCGACCGCGTCCCGGCCGTCGACCAGCAGCTCCCCGGGTGCGACGGGCACGCGGTAGCCCAGCCGCGCCGCCACCCGCCGCGCCTCCTCGGCCGAGCCGACCCGGACGCCGACCAGCGCGCCGTGCGGCACGCACACCGCCGGGCCGCCGACCGGATGCCACGCAAGCGCGGGCGTGGCGTCGTCGGTCGGGGCGTCGTCGGTCGGGGCGTCCGGCGGGACGGCGTGCGCCGGCGGCAGCGCCACCTCGGCCGTGACCAGGGCGCGCAGGCGCCGGGCGGAGGCGCGCTTGTGCATCCAGTTGGCGCCGAAGGTCCCGACGTGCTCCAGCGACCCCTGCAGGAACTGGGCCAGCCCGACGACGGTGACCAGCTGCCCGACGGTGATCGTGCCGCGGGACGCCATCACGGCACCGGCGAAGGCCAGCGCGCCGAGGAAGACCGTCGACACCGCGGAGCTCACCGCGCCGTACGCGAGCACCGAGCGGGAGGCGGCGACCGCGCCGGCGCGCGACGCCGCGCTCGCGACGCGGTAGCGCCGCACGATCTCCGCCTGCGCCCCGAGGCCCTGGACCACCCGCAGGCCGGCGAGGGCGTCGGTCGCGACGGTGCTGGCATCGGCGACCGAGCTCTGCTCGGCGAGACCGATCCGCTCCAGCGGGCGAGCGAGGGCCTGCATCCCGACGAGCACGAGCACGGTCCCGACCAGCACGCCCAGGCCCAGCGGCACCGAGATCGACAGCAGCACCCCGGTGGTGACCAGGACGGCCGCGACGGTGGCGGCCTGCTGCGCGATGCTCCACGCGACGCCGGCGACGCGGTAGGTGTCGGAGGTCGCGACGGAGAGCACCTCCCCGGTCGGCCGGTGTCCCGCGGTGCCGCGCGGGTGCACGACCCGGCCCACCGCGAGCTGCCGGAGGTCGTGCTCCGCGTGCCCGTAGACGCGCACCATCCCGAGGGTGGCCCGCTGGTAGCTGGTCGACAGCACGACGAAGACCGCGCCCAGCACGGCGAGCCAGAGCACGAGGGCCCGGGGATCGCCGGGCTCGACCGCGCGGTCGATGACGACCCCGATGAGCACCGGCACCGCCGCCTCGGCCGCCTGGTGGAGCACCAGCCCCGCGGTGGCGAGCGCGAGGCGGCGGTCACGGCCGTCGCGACGGAGCGCCAGGGCCAGCACGGTCCGCACGGTGGCGTCCGGCTCGAGGAGCGGTGGGGAGCTGCACGGACGTCGACGCTAGGCCGGGACGGGCCGGTCGGGTGGACGCCCGTTGTCGCCGATCGGACACCGTCCGCACCCACCCGTGACACGAAGTAAGGTGACCCTAAGTCAGCGACAGGAAGGGCGACGATGAGCGTTGCGGTGGAGGAGCCGACGGCGACCGACGAGGTGCGCGCGTGCGTCCGCGCCGTCCCCGACGGCTACCTCATGACCACCCTGGACGTGCACCTCCCCGACGACGCGGAGCCGGACCGGTGCGGCGCCGACCCCCACACCCACCCCGAGCACGTGGTGCTCTGGCCGGAGCAGGGGTCGACGACCGTCGAGGTCGACGGCCTGTCGTGGCGCCTGTCCCTGGGACAGGGGCTGTGGCTCCCGTCCGGGACGGTGCACGCCGCCCTCCGCTCCCCGGGCAGCCCGGCGAACTGCACCCACGTGCTGCCGGAGGCGTGGTCGGCCTGGTCCGGCAGCGCGGGCGCCCCCGCCACGGGCCGTGGCCCACGGCCCGTGGCGGTGAACCTCGCTCTCCGCGAGCTGCTGCTGCACCTCGCGGAGCAGGACATGCCGCGCGAGCAGCGGCTCCGCGCACAGCGGGTCTGCTTCGAGCTGCTGGCGGAGGAGGGCGAGCACGCGCTCCGGCTGCCGGTCCCGCGGGACCCGCGCATCCTCGCGGTGGCGCGGGCGATCCTCGCCGACCCTGCCGACGACCGCTCGATCGAGGACTGGGCGTGGCGCACCTCCATGAGCGCCCGCACGATCGCCCGGGCGTTCCGCAGCGACACCGGGATGACCTTCACCCAGTGGCGCACGTGCGCCCGCATGAGCGCCGCGGTCGAGCTGCTCGGTTCGGGAGCGACGGTCGGCCAGGTCGCGCACCGGGTCGGGTACTCGACCGTCAGCGCGTTCACCGCGGCCTTCCGTCGCACCGTGGGCAGCCCGCCCCACCACTACCTGCGGTCCGGGGCGCCGCGCCCGCGCTAGCCGGCCGCGGCGCCCGGGGTTCAGTCGGTGGCGTCCAGCAGCTCCTCCACGATCTCGTCGAGCCCCCACGACAGCGCCAGCGGCGTCGCCGTGGAGAACGCGAGCCCGACGGCGGGGTCGGCGATCGGCGCCGCGCGGCCGTCGGCGACGGGAGCCCAGGAGGCGAACACGGGCTGCGCGTCGAGGGCCGCCTGCCACGCGTCGTCGGTGGCGACGGTGACGAACACGTCCGGCGCCAGCTCCCGCAGCTCCTCGAGCCCCAGCACGAAGCTGCTCGCCCCGTCGTTCGCCGCGAGCAGCGCCTCCGCCTGTGGCAACGGCTCCAGCCCCAGGGCCTCCAGCGTGTGGGTGCGCTGGTCCGCCGAGGAGAACACCACGACACTGCCGTCCTCCGCCGGGATGCTCGCGTTGAGGAAGGACAGTCCGTCCAGCTCCGGGTGGGCCGCGGCCGACGCCGCGAGGCGCTCGTCCATCTCCTCGACGATCTCGGCGGCACGGTCGCTGCGGCCGAGCGCCTCGCCCATGAGCGCGAGGTGCTCCGGCACCGTCGTCTCCCAGGGCCCGTCGGGGTAGGCCACGGTGGGGGCGATCTCGCTGAGCCGCTCGTACTCGACCTCCGAGATGCCGGACCCGATGGCCAGGACGAGGTCGGGGTCCTGCTCCAGCACGTACTCGATGTCGACCTCGCCCCGCTCGAGCGAGGGGTCCACGGCGGGGAGGACGCCGCCAAGCTCCTCGACCGCCTCGGCGAACCACGGGTAGTGGTCGGCGTCGATGCCGGCGGCAACGCCTTGGGCGACCGGAACGGTGCCCAGAGCCACCGCGAGGTCGGCGCCGGCCCACCCGATGACGACGACGCGCTCGGGCTGCTCCTCGATGGTGGTGGACCCGAGGGCGTGCTCGACGGTCACGGGGAACGCCCCGGGCTCCGCCTCGGCGAAGACGTGCCGCTCCGCGTCGCCCTCGTCGCCACCCGCGGTCGCGGAGCAGCCGGCGACGGCGAGCGCGAGCGCGAGGGCGCCGGCAGCGCAGCGGGGCAGGCGGGATGGGTGGAACGAGTGGTGCGTGGTGGTCACGTCGGACTCTCCTCGGGCCGGGGTCCGGGCGCTCCGGACCGGCCCGAACGCTAGGGGCGTCGAACGGCACACTGCGGACAACCCGTGTCGGCGCACGGACACCGGGGCGGTTGCCGACAGGTCCCTCGAGTTAGCACAGCCTCACCTCACTTGTCCCGCACGCGACAGAGGTTGTCCGGTGCTCGACGCTCGCGCTGCCTAGCGTCTCGCGGGGCCACTTCCCGGCCCCCGACCCGAGAGAACCGAGCATCCATGAACTACTCCAAGCCCCGTCTCGCCCGCGTGCTGGGAGCCGCGACCGCGCTCGCCGCGACGGCGGGCCTGCTCACCGCCTGCGGCACCTCCGACGACGAGGCGTCCGCCGCGTCGGGCGACGGCGCCTTCCCCGTCACGATCGAGCACGCCCTGGGCGCCGCCACCATCCCCGAGCGGCCGGAGCGGGTCGTGACGATCGGGTGGATGACCCAGGACATCGTGGCGGCACTCGGCGTCGTCCCCGTGGGCGTGCCCGAGACGTGGGGCGGCGACGACGAGGGCTTCACGCCCTGGTTCCGCGAGCACGTGACCGAGGAGCTCGACGCCCCCCTGCCCGAGATCCTCTCCTTCGACGACGCGGGCGATCCCGACCTCGAGCAGGTCCTCGCCCTCGAGCCCGACGTCATCCTGGCGCCGCACTCGGGGATCACCGACGTCCAGTACGACCGGCTCAGCGAGATCGCCCCGACGGTCGCCTACGCGGAGGAGCCCTGGTTCTCGGGATCCTGGGACGACCTCGTCCTCGAGGTGGGCACGGCCCTCGGGCGCGACGCCGAGGCCGAGGCGCTCGTGTCCGCGACGAGCGCGCTGATCGACGACGCCGCCGCGGACGCCGGCCTCGAGGGCACGACCGTCGCGTACGGCGGGATCGTCGCCGACGGCGACACCGAGCTGGGCATCTACCGCTCGGAGGACCCGCGGGTGGCATTCCTGCGGGAGTTCGGGCTCGTCGACACCCCCAGCCTCGAGATCCTCGGCGAGGGCTTCTCCAACTTCGTGGGCGCGCTCAGCATCGAGGAGCTCGACACCTTCGAGACCGACCTGTTCGTGGGGTGGTCCAACGGGCCGGCGGAGACGCAGGCGACGCTGGCGAACCCGGTCGTGAGCCGCTGGGCGCCCTTCGCGGAGGGCACCTACTACTTCATCGAGGACAACGCGCTGGCGATGGCGACGAACGCCCCCACGCCGCTCAGCATCCCGTGGGCGCTCGAGCGCGGCTTCGTCGACGACCTCGTCGCGGCCGCCGCCGGCGAGGGCGTCGTGCGCGCCGCCGACTGATCCTCCTCCCCGTCCCGACCCCTCCGTCCGAAGGACCCGCCGTGCCCACCGCCGACGACCCCCGGCTCCCCGCGGGCTACCTCCCGCGCATCCACCGAGCCCAGGTGACCGCCGTCCGACAGCTGACCCCCGGCCTGGTGCGGGTGACGCTCGGCGGGCCCGACCTGACCGACTACCCGACGACGGGAATCGGCGACGAGTACGTCCGCCTCTTCTTCCCCGACACCCCGGACTCCGAGCCCCGTCTGCCGCACGTGACCGACCGCGGCTGGGAGTGGGACGAGGGGGTCGAGCCCGCGGCGATGCGCGTCTACACCGTCCGGCACCACCGGGCGGGCGAGGTGGACCTGGACTTCGTGGTGCACGAGGGCGGCGTCGCGGCAGCCTGGGCCCAGCAGGCCGCCGTGGGCCAGGTGGTCGGGCTGAACGCGCCGTACGGCCTCTACGACCCGCCCGCCGGCACGACCCGTCAGGTGCTCGTCGCCGACGAACCGGCCCTGCCGGCGGCCCTCCGGATCGCGGAGGCGACGGCCGACCGCCTCGCCACGACCCTGCTGCTGGAGGTGCGCGGGGCCGAGCACCAGCTGCAGGCCCGGGTGCCGGACGGCGCGGCGGTGGAGCACGTGTGGCTCCGGGGCTCCGGCAACGGGCACTCGCCCAGCCACCTCGTCGAGGCGCTCCGTCGCACCGAGGTCACCGACACGACGTACGTGTGGGTGGCGTCGGAGACCCGCGAGAACCGCGCGGCCCGGCGCTACCTGCGCCACGACCTGGGCCTGCCGGGCGACCGCTACAAGTGCGTGGGCTACTGGACCGAGCGGGCCGAGGAGTGGCGGGAGCGGTACGACGCGCTCGGACCGGACTTCTCCGAGCGGCTCGACGCCCTCTGGGCCGACGAGACCCGCGACACGGAGGAGATCGTCGACGAGGTCCAGCGGCTCTACGAGGCCGTCGGGCTGTGAGCGCCACGGTCACGACCGCGGCGCGTGAGGCCGAGCGGGTCCCCGTCGGCCTCACCGGCAGCAACCGGGTGCGGACGGCGGGCCTCCTCGTCGTGCTCCTGGTGCTCCTCGGCACCTGCGTCGCGAGCATCGCCGTCGGAGCCCGCGACATCGCGCCCTCGACGCTCTGGGCAGCGCTCACGGCCTACGACGACACGGTCGACGAGCACGTCATGGTGCGGGAGCTGCGGGTCCCCCGCACGGTGGTGGGCCTCGTCGTCGGCCCGGCCCTCGGGGTGTGCGGCGCACTCATCCAGGCGTTCACCCGCAACCCGCTCGCCGACCCCGGCATCCTCGGGGTGAACGCCGGGGCGACCTTCGGCGTCACCGCCGCCGTCGGGTTCCTCGGCCTCACCGCCCCGCTCGGCTACGTCTGGTTCGCCCTCGCGGGGGCAGGCACCGTCACGGTGCTCGTCTACCTGCTCGGCTCCGCGGGCGGAGGCCGGGCGACGCCCGCGAAGCTCACCCTCGCGGGGGTCGCCCTCAGTGCCGTGCTCGGCGGGCTGACGACGGCGATCGTGCTCTCGGACCGCGAGACCTTCGACGACCTGCGCTTCTGGGGCGTGGGCTCGATCGGCGGGCGGCAGCTCGACCTGGTCCTGTCCTTCACGCCGCTCATCGTGCTGGGCCTGCTGCTCGCGCTCGTCGTCGCGCGCCCCCTCAACGCGCTGGCGCTCGGCGACGACCTCGGCACGGCCCTCGGGGTGCGCACCGGTCGGGTCCGGGTGCTCGTGGTCGTCGCCGTGACGCTCCTCGCCGGCACCGCGACGGCGCTGGCGGGCCCGATCGGCTTCGTCGGGCTGGTCGTCCCCCACGTCGTGCGCTGGTTCGTCGGACCCGACCAGCGCTGGATCCTGGCGTTCACCGTGCTCGCGGCCCCGGTGCTCCTGCTCGCCTCCGACGTCGTCGGGCGCATCGCGATGCCCAACGGCGAGCTGCGGGTGGGGCTCGTGACGGCCCTGGTGGGCGCACCCGTCCTCCTGGTCCTCGCGCGCCGCAGGTCGGTGAGCGGCCTGTGACCGCGCCCGCCCTCGACCACGGCCACCGCGTGGTCGCCGTCCGTGTCGGACGCGTCTCCGCACTGCTGGGCCTGCGGAGCATCGTCGTCGGCACGCTGCTGGTCGCCGCCACCCTCGGCACCGCGGTGCTCGCGCTGCGCACCGGTACCTACGAGCTGACGGCCTCTGAGGTCGTGGAGGCCCTGCTCGGCACGGGCGACAGCCAGGCGGCCCGCCTGGTCGTCGTCGAGTGGCGCCTGCCCCGGGTGCTGTTCGCCGTCGCCTGCGGCGCCGCGCTCGCCCTGAGCGGGGCGATCTTCCAGTCGCTCACCCGCAACCCCCTCGGGTCGCCCGACATCATCGGCTTCGGCGCCGGATCCCACACGGGGGCGCTCGTCGTCATGCTGGCCCTGGGCTCGACCCGCTACCTCGACATCGCCGCCGGAGCGCTCCTCGGGGGGTGCGCCACCGCCCTGCTGGTGTACCTGCTCGCGGTCCACCGCGGCTCCGTGCAGCCGTTCCGCCTCATCATCATGGGGATCGGCGTGGGCGCGCTGCTGGGCTCCCTCAACTCGTGGCTGATGCTCACCGTCGACGTCGAGAGCGCCATGCTGGCGGCGGTGTGGGCCGCGGGCTCGTTCAACGCGCTCGGCCACGAGCAGCTGTGGCCGATGGTCGGGGTGCTGGCCGTGCTGCTGGTCCTGCTCGTCCTCGTCGCCGACGGCCTCCGCCAGCTGGAGCTGGGTGACGACGCGGCCCGGTCCCTCGGGCTCCGGGCCGAGCGGGTCCGGGCCGCGGCGGTGGTGCTCGGCGTGGCGCTCACCGCACTGGTGACCGCGGCCGCCGGGCCCATCACCTTCGTGGCGCTCGCCGCGCCCCAGATCGCACGCCGGCTCGTGCGCGGCGACGGCCTCGTGCTGCTGCCGTCCGCGCTCGTCGGCGCGTTCGTGCTGCTGGTCGCCGACGTGGTCGCCCAGCAGGTCGGCTTCCCGGTGGGCGTCGTGACGGTCTGCGTCGGCGGCGCCTACCTCGCCTGGCTGCTCGCCACCGAGTTCAGGAGGACACGATGACCGGATCCGCACCGGCCCCCATCCGCGCCGTACCGGACGGCGGCACCCACGGGCCGCCCCCGACCACGCTCGCCGCGACGGGCGTCAGCGTCGGCTACGACGACCGGCTCGTCTGCCGTGCCGTCGACGTCGAGGTCGCCCGGGGCAGCTACACCGCCGTCATCGGGCCCAACGCGTGCGGCAAGTCGACCCTGCTGCGTGCCCTCGCCCGGCTGCTGCGACCGAGCGCGGGCCACGTCGTCCTCGACGGGCGTGACATCGCGTCGTACCGACCTCGGGAGCTCGCTACCCGCCTCGGGCTGCTGCCCCAGACCTCGCTGGCCCCGGACGGCATCCGCGTGGCCGACCTGGTGGCGCGCGGGCGTCACCCCCACCAGGGGATGTTCGACCGGTGGTCGGCCGACGACGAGCGTGCGGTCGTCGCCGCGCTGGAGGCCACCGGCGTCACGGAGCTCTCCGGCCGGCTGGTCGACGAGCTGTCGGGTGGCCAGCGCCAGCGGGTGTGGGTCGCGATGGCGCTCGCGCAGGAGACCTCGGTGCTGTTGCTCGACGAGCCGACGACGTTCCTCGACGTGGCCCACCAGTACGGCCTGCTGGAGCTCTTCGAGGACCTGCGCACCGACCACGGCCGCACGATCGTGGTCGTGCTGCACGACCTCAACCAGGCGGCGCGCTACGCCGACCACGTCGTGCTGATGAAGGACGGCGAGGTCGTGCGGTCCGGTCCCCCGGCCGAGGTGGTCACCGAGGAGCTGGTCGAGCACGTCTACGGGCTGCGCTGCCGTGTCGTGCCGGACCCGGAGACGGGGACCCCGCTGGTGGTGCCCCGCCGACGCACGCGCGGCTGACGGGAGCACCACCCGGTGGGGTCAGGAGCCGCCGCCCCCCGCCTTGCGCCGGTGCATCTGCGGAGCGGCGCCGCCCGTGACCTCCGGGCCGTGCGCCTTGCCCTCGCCGGCCACCGAGTCGTCGGGGTGGTCGTGGGCCTGCTTGCGCTTCAACGCCTCCCGCATCTTGGCCTTCACGTCGTCCGGTGCCGAGTTGTCGGTCATGGGGTCCTCCCGAGGTCGAGGTGCAGGGTGTGACCCGTCCCACCCTGCCACCCGGCCGGGCGGGGGGCGAGCGAGTTCCGCTGCGCTCGGCCCGGCGGGGGCGTGCGGGGCGCGGCGGGGGCGCGGCGGGGGCGCGGCGGGGGCCGAGCCTTGCGGGCGGAAATGTGCGGCTGGGACGCACCGGATCGACTCGGACCGGCACCAACCGCACACTTCCCGGCGGCGGTGGTCGCCCCAAAAACTCGGTCGTCTCAGGGCGATCCCTCTCCGGTCAGCTCCAGGATCCGCTCGAGCACGTCGGGCGACGGTGTCCACGAGTAGACCCCGCCCCGGCCGTCCGACCACTGGAAAGTGGCGCATGACCCCCCGATCCACACCGGCTCTCCCCACCGGCTCACACCGGCGATGGCCGCCTCGCGCCAGGGAGGGCACCCATCACCGAACGGCGCGTCGACGTCCTCGCGGTCGGAGAGCCTGGCCGCGATGTCGGCGTCGACGACCGCGACGTCGTCGACACTCAGTGGGGTGCCGTGCCACGAGCGGTCAGCGTCCTGCCAGCACAGTCGGGGTTCGACAAGCAGGTCGCCGAGGGGCGGGGTCGCGGGCATCACGGCCGTCGGCCCGAAGGGATCGTCCGGGTCGCGCTCGCACGCCGGTGGGGACGCGACCAGGTCAGCGGGCGGCGTGCCGACGGCGCGCTGCTCGGCCAGCGCGGCGATGAACGCGCCGTACACCTCCGGCCCGGCGCCGACGTAGACCGTGTCCCCCACGACCACATCGCGGCAGAAGCCGTTGTCGCCCTCGATCGTCCGCACCGAGCCGTCCGCGTACTGCACCGCCATCGACCAAAGCAGGCTCCCGTCGTTGAGGCACATACGGGGGGGTCGTGCCGACCGGCACCGTCTCGCCGTCCACCAGGGCGAGCACGGCCTCGACGTCCGACACGAGCGCGTCCGGCGGGAGCGCGACGGGAGTCGCATCGGGCTCGGTGCCCGGTCCCGCGGCGAGGCTGCACATCCGCAGCGCGACGGCACCGGCCGGCAGCGCACCGTCGGTGGTGTCCCCCACGGCGCGCGGGGCGTCGCAGGTGAAGTCGCCCGGCACCGCGTCGCCCGTGATCGTCTCCCCCGCCACGTCCGAGGACCGGTCGAGGCGATCGGTGACGATCACAGCGACCGGTACCACCAGGGCGACAGCGGCGACAGCGGCCGCACCCGCCCACGCATTCCGCCTCCGCCTCCGTCGCGCGCCCCTCGTGCGCACGCCGGTCACGCGCTCCCCGAACCCAGCGGGCGGCGCGTCCCGTTCCGCGAGGTCGGCCAGGCCCTGCCGCAGCCACATCTCGTCACTCATCGGACCTCCTCGCTCAGGTGGGTCGAGCGGCGCAGTGCGGCGAGCACACGCGCTGTCTGGCTCTTGACGGTGCCGCTGCTGACGCCCAGCACCCGGGCGGTCTCGTCCACGCTGAGGTCCTCGAACCACCGCAGCACCACCACGGCTCGCTGCCCGGCCGACAGGTCCTGCAGGGCGACCGCGAGGTCGCGCCTCTGCTCGACACCGTCGGGGCCATCCGTCGACGCCAGCCGATCGTGCGACCAGGCGACCTCGTCGCCGGCAACGGCGTGCCCCGCCCGTCGACGCCAGCGGCGCGTGTGGGTGGTGAAGAGGACACGGCGCACGTAGGACTCGAAGTCGCCGCCCGCGGTGACACGACGCCAGTGCGGCCAGCACCGAGCCAGCGCGTCCTGGACGAGCTCTTCCGCGACGTGGCGGTCGCCCGTCAGCAGGAACGCGCTGCGCCACAGCGCGTCGCCCCGCGCCGCGACGAACTCGTCGAACGCCTCAGCGCTCCGGTCCCTCCGCATTCCGCCCCCTTGCCGCCACACGTGCTGACGAGCACGCGTCGACGAGAAGAGAGTCCCGTGGCCACCGATGGGTTGTCATCCGAACCCGACCGATTCCGGGGCCGAGCCTGGCGGGCGGAATTGTGCAGCTGGGACGCACCAGACCGACCCACACCGACCCCAACCGCACATTTCGCGAGCTTGCGCGGGCCGAGCTTGCGCGGGCCGAGCTTGCGCGGGCCGGGCGGGCCGGCGGACGGACGGGCGGGACCAGGCACCGGGCCTCAGCCCGACCCGACCACCCCGTGCTCGACGCACGCGGCGGTCCAACCGCGCGGGGTGACCTGCACCTTCATCCGCCGCCGGCAGGCGCCGCAGAACCGCGGCGGCTCCAGGGCGAGGCTGCGGGCGCACGCGTCGTGGTCGCGACCGGCCGCCCCCTCCCCGCAGTGCCCGCAGTACGCACTCACAACGTCTTCGCCAGCTCCCGGATCGGCATCCGCAGCTCGGCGAGCAGCTCGAGGTCGGCATCCGGCTCGCGGCCCAGCGTCGTCAGGTAGTTGCCGACGATGACCGCGTTGATGCCACCGAGGAGGCCGTCGCGCGTGCCGAGGTCGCCGAGGGTGAGCTCGCGGCCCCCGGCGTACCGCAGGATCGTCCGCGGCATCGCCAGCCGGAAGGCGGCGATGGTGCGCAGCGCGTCCTGCGACCCCATGAGCGGCAGGTCGCCGAAGGGCGTGCCCGGGCGCGGGTTGAGGAAGTTGAGCGGCACCTCGTGGGGGTCGAGCTCGGCCAGCTCGGCGGCGAGCTCGGCGCGCTGCTCGAGCGACTCCCCCATGCCGACGAGCCCGCCGCAGCAGAGCTCCATCCCGGCCTCGCGCACCATCGTGCAGGTCTCCCACCGCTCCTCCCAGGAGTGGGTGGTGACGACCTTGTCGAAGTAGGACCGCGCGGCCTCGAGGTTGTGGTTGTAGCGGTGCACGCCCATCGCCGCGAGCTCGTCGACCTGCTCCTGGGTCAGCATCCCGAGCGAGCACGCGACGTTGATGTCGACCTCCGCCTGGATCGCCGCGACGCCCTCGCGCACCTGCGCCATCAGCCGCTGGTCGGGCCCGCGCACGGCGGCGACGATGCAGAACTCGGTCGCGCCGGTCGCCGCCGTCTCCTTCGCGGCCGCCACGAGCTGGCGCACGTCGAGCCAGACCGCCCGCACCGGCGAGGTGAACTGACCGGACTGGCTGCAGAAGTGGCAGTCCTCGGGGCAGCCGCCGGTCTTCAGGCTGATGATCCCCTCCACCTCGACCTCGGGGCCGCAGTGCGCCATCCGCACGGCGTGGGCCAGGTCGAGCAGCTCGGGCACCCGGTCGTCGGGCACCCGGAGCACCTCGACGAGGTCCGCGAGGCCGAGGCCCTGCCCGCCGTCCAGCACGGTGCGACGGGCGCGATCGAGGAGCGCGCCGACGGGATCGGCGGGGCTCGCGGCAGGGGGCACGGGCGTCTGGAGGTCGGTCACGGCGCCGGAGCGTAGCCCGGATCCGCCTCGACCTGAACACCGTTAAGGAATTTTTCTGAACGGTGTTCAGGTCTGGCCGTCGAACGGCTAGGGTCGCGTCCCGATGTCGACCACCACCACCCCCCGCACGGTCGCGGACCTCCTCGCCGCCGACCGCGCCCACGTCTGGCACCCCTACGCCTCGGCCACCCGGCCGGGCCCGGTGCGCCTCGTCGAGCGGGCGTACGGCGCGCGCCTCGTGCTCGCCGACGACCCGGCCCGCCCGGGCGAGCCGCGGGAGGTCGTCGACGGGATGGCCTCGTGGTGGGCGGCCGTCCACGGCTACGCGCACCCGGCCCTCGACGCCGCGGTCACCGAGCAGCTGGGGGCGATGGCCCACGTGATGTTCGGCGGGCTCACCCACGCCCCCGCCGTCCGCCTGGCCGAGCGGCTGGTGGAGCTCACCCCCGCCGGGCTCGAGCACGTCTTCCTCGCGGACTCGGGGTCCGTCGCGGTCGAGGTGGCGCTCAAGCTGGCGGTGCAGCACCAGCGCGGGGCGGGTCGCCCGCGCCGCACGCGCATGCTCGCCCTCCGCGGCGGCTACCACGGCGACACCTCCGGCGCGATGAGCGTCTGCGACCCCGTCGGCGGCATGCACGCGCTCTTCCCGGGCCGGCTCGCCCCGCAGGTCTTCGCGCCCCGCCCCCCGGCCCGCGGCTCCGACCCGGCCGCGGTGACGGCGTGGGTCGACGAGGTGCGCGCGCTGGCCCGCGACCACTCCGACGAGCTGGCGGCGATCGTCGCCGAGCCGCTGCTGCAGGGCGCCGGGGGCATGCACGCCTACCCGGCGGCGTGCCTCGTCGCGCTGCGGGAGATCGCCGACGAGCACGGCCTGCTGCTCGTGCTCGACGAGATCGCGACGGGCTTCGGCCGCACCGGCACCCTCTTCGCCTGCGACGCCGCCGGGGTGCGCCCCGACGTGCTCTGCGTCGGCAAGGCGCTCACGGGCGGCTACCTCTCCGCGGCGGCCGTGCTCTGCACCCGGGAGGTGGCCCGCACCGTGAGCGACGGCGAGGGCGGCGGCCTGCTCCACGGCCCGACCTTCATGGGCAACCCGTTGTCCTCGGCGGTCGCGCTGGCCAGCCTCGACCTGCTCGCCGACGGCTCGTGGGCGGCCGACGTCGCCCGCATCGAGCGGGGGCTCGCGACGGGCCTCGCCCCGTTGCGCGACCTCCCGGGGGTGCGGGACGTCCGCACGTGCGGCGCGGTCGGGGTCGTCCAGCTCGACCGGCCCGTCGACGTGCCGCGGGCGACCGACGCCGCCGTCGCCGCGGGCGCGTGGCTGCGCCCCTTCCGCGACCTGGTCTACGCGATGCCGCCGTACGTCGCGTCCGACGCCGAGGTGGCGACCATCGTCGCCGGGATGACCGCGGCGGTGACGGCATGACCTGGGCCGCCTGGTGGGCCGGCCAGGCCCGCGAGCGGGAGGCCGCCGGGCTGACGCGCACGCTGCGGCCCCGCCCCGCCGACGACCCGACGACGGACCTGGCGGGCAACGACTACCTCGGGCTCTCCCGTGACCCGCGCGTCGTCGAGGCGGCCTCTGCGGCGGCACGCACCTGGGGCGCCGGGGCCGGCGCCTCACGGCTGGTGACGGGCACCCTCGCCGTGCACGTGGAGCTCGAGGACGAGCTCGCCGCCTGGACCGGCCAGCCCGCCGCGCTCGTGTGCTCGACGGGCTACCACGCCAACCTCGCCCTCGTCACCGCGCTCGCCGACCCGGGCACGCTGGTCGTCTCCGACGCCCACGTGCACGCCTCCCTCATCGACGCCGTCCGGCTCGCCCGCGCCCGGGTGGCGGTGGTGCCCCACGCCGACGTCGACGCGGTACGCCGCGCGCTCGCCACCCACGCCGCCGAGGCCCCCGACGCTCGGGCGCTCGTGCTCGTCGAGTCCGTCTACTCCGTGCTCGGCGACGCGGCCCCGCTCACGGCCCTCGCGGACGTGGCCGCGGCGTACGGCGCCCTCCTCGTCGTCGACGAGGCCCACGGACTCGGCGTGCACGGACCCGGGCTCGTGGCCTCCGCCGGGCTCGCGGGCCAGCCGCACGTCGTGCTCACCGCCACCCTGTCGAAGGCGCTCGGCGCCCAGGGCGGTGCCGTGCTCGGGCCGGTCGCGCTCGTCGAGCACCTGGTGAACCGCGCACGGCCCTTCATCTTCGACACCGGGCTCGCGCCGACGTCGACCGCGGGCGCCCTCGCCGCGCTGCGCGTCGCCCGGGACGAGCCGTGGCACGCCGCCCGCGTGCGCGCCCGGATGCGCGCACTGGCCGCGGCCCTCGGCGTACCCCCGGCGGCCGGGGCGGTGCTGTCCGTCCCGATGCCGTCCCCGCAGGCGGCCGTGGCCGCCCAGGCCGACCTGCTCGGGCGGGGCGTGCGCGTCGGGTGCTTCCGCCCGCCGTCCGTGCCCGACGGTGTCGCCCGGCTCCGCGTGACCGCCTCGGCGGGCGTCGACGACGCCGCCTGGGACCGGGCCCTCGCCCTCCTGACGGACGTCGTCGGCGGCGTGCGGGAGGCCGCGTGAGCACCGGACGGGTCGTTGTCGTGACCGGAACCAGCACGGGCGTCGGCAAGACCGTCGTCACGGCGGCACTCGCGGTGGTCGCCGCGGAGCACGGCTCCGTCACCGTCGTGAAGCCGGTGCAGACGGGCATCGGCACGGTCGCCGCGCCCGGCGACGAGGCCGACGCCGACGTCGTGCACCGCCTCACCGGGTGCGCCGTGCAGGAGCACACCGCCCTCGCCGACCCCCTCGCCCCCGACACCGCTGCCCGGCTGCGCGGGGTGGGGATCCCGCGCGTCGCCGAGCACGCGGACCGGGTGCGCGTGCTGGCGGCCTTCGAGGACACCGTGGTGGTGGAGGGAGCCGGCGGCCTGCTGGTGCGGCTCGACACCGAGGGCGGCACGCTGCTCGACCTGGCCGCCGAGCTCGGGGACCTGGACGTCGACGTGGTCGTCGTGGTCGCCGCCGGCCTCGGCACCCTCAACCACACGGAGCTGACCGTCGGGGCGCTCCGGGCGCGCGGCATCGAGCCGGCCGGGCTGGTGATCGGCTCCTGGCCCGCCGAGCCCGACCTCGCCGAGCGCTGCAACCGCGACGACCTGGCGCGGGTCAGCGGCGTACCGCTGCTCGGCTGCGTGCCCGCCGGCGCCGGCGCGCTGGACCGGGACGCGTTCCGCGCCGCGGCACCCGGGTGGCTTCAGCCCTGGATCCGCGCGAAGGGGCGCGCCTCCTCGAGCTCGTAGGCCACCTCCAGCAGCGTCGCCTCCCGTCCGCGGCCGGCGCCGATCATCACGCCGAGGGGCAGACCGTCCGCCGTGGTCGCGAGGGGCAGCGAGATCGCGGGCTCGCCCGTGGCGTTCTGGAGCGGCGTGAAGGCCACCCAGTCCAGGAGCCGGTCGATCACGGTCGCGAAGTCCAGGGTCGGGTCGAGGTGGCCGACCGGGGGCGTGACCGTCGCGACGGTCGGGGTCAGCACGACGTCGTGGTCGGCGAAGAACGCGGCGCTGAGCCGCTCGGAGCGCGCCAGCCGGGCGATCGCGCCGGGGAGGCGGTGCATCCGCCGCGCCGCGTGGCGCGCGAGCCCCCGGGTGAGGTCGTCGAGCCGGGACGGGTCCCACGTGCCGCGGTGGCTCGCTCGCCCGGTCGCGACGAGGAAGGTGGCCAGGAAGCCCCAGTAGAGCAGGAAGTCGTCGCGGAACGACGGCGGCACCGGCGGCTGCTCCAGCTCCACCACGTGGTGACCCAGCTCCTCGAGCAGGCGGGCCACGCCCAGCGTCGCCTCGCGTACCTCGGGGCTCGCGACCGTGCCGACGGACGTGGTCACGACGGCCACCTTCAGCCGCTTGGTGCCGGGCCGCGTGATATCCCCGACGGGGGCGAGCGCGAGGTTGCGGTATACGCGCTCCGCCTCGCGGAGGTACGCCGCCGTGTCCCGCACCGACCGGGTCACCACGCCGTCCGCGACGATCCGCACGGGCATGTCGCGGAACACCTTGTCCTGCGCGAAGCGGTTGCGGGTCGGCTTCAGCCCCACCAGGCCGCAGGCCGCCGCGGGGATGCGGATCGAGCCTCCTCCGTCGTTGGCGTGCGCGATCGGCACGACCCCCGCCGCGACGAACGCCGCGGAGCCCGCGGAGGACGCCCCCGCCGTGCGCGTCGGGTCCCACGGGTTGCGCACCGCCCCGAGCCGCGGGTGCTCCGCGGAGGCCGAGAAGCCGAACTCCGACAGCTGGGACTTGCCGATCGGCACGACCCCGGTCGCGCCGTACATCCGGAAGAAGTCGCCGTCCCTGGCCGCCGGCCGGGCGACGAACGCGTCGCAGCCGTCCTGCGTCGGCAGCCCGGCGACCGCGACGTTGTCCTTCACGACCGTCGGCACCCCGGAGAAGAACCCGGGGCGCGGGTCGCGCGCCTGCCGCCGCGCCCGCGTGTAGGTGTCGAGGGCCAGGCCGTTGAGCGTCGGACCCACCGCCTCGCACCGGGCGATCGCGGCGTCCACGACCTCGACCGCGGAGACCCTCCCGGCGGCCAGGTGCTCCGCGAGACCCACGGCGTCGAGGTCGCCCAGGGCGTCGTCACCGAACGCGTGCACTCTCGTCATGCGCGCACGCTACTGACGGGTCACCCGGGGGGCCACCTCTCCCGCCGTTCCCGTGGACGGGGCGGGGCCCTGTCCGCCGAGCGCGGCCGTCGTCCACGGAACGCGGGACGTCCCGGGAAACCGTTGACGCGTCGACGCCGCCGTCCCTACCTTCTCTTCTAGTCTTCTAGATGAGTGGGAGTGACCTGACGATGAACCGCCTGACGTCCCGGCTGCGCGCGGTGCGAGCCAGCGGACGCCTGTTCGTGCTCGGCTTCCTGCCGGCCGGTTACCCCGGGCGCTCGGGCTTCGTGGCCGGGGTCGCCGCCGCGTTCGACGCCGGCGCCGACGCCCTCGAGATCGCCATCCCCAACCCGCCCCTGCCGCTGGACGGCCCGCTCATCCAGGCCGCGGGCCAACAGGGTGCAGCCGCCATCAGCGGACCCCACGAGGGCCTCCGCCTGGCCGCGCTGCAGCGGCGGGAGCCCGACCAGGCGGTCGTCGCCCTCGCCTACCGCCACGCCCGCCGAGGAGCTCGGCCAGCAGGGGCTGCTCCAGACGTGCCTCGACGCCGACGTCGACGCGGTCCTCATGCCCGAGCACTCCTTCGCCGAGCAGATCCAGGCCGCCACCGCGGCGCGTCGGGTCGGGCTCGAGCAGGTCCTGTTCATCCACCTCGAGAAGGACCTCGCGCTGCTGCGCGACCTGCCCTTCGCCGACCCGGTCGTCTACGTGCAGTCGGCCGACCTCCAGACCGGCGGCACCTTCGACCCCGCCAAGGCCCGCGAGCGGGTCACCGAGCTGCGCGAGGCCATGGGCGGGCGCGACGCCCACGTGCTGGTCGGCTTCGGGGTCCGCGGACCCGACGAGGTCGAACTGCTCGTCGACACCAGCGCCGACGGTGCGGTGATCGGCACGACGCTCGTCGCTGCCGCCGGCGAGGGCGAGCACGCCGTGCGCCGGCTGGTCCGCAGCGTGCGCCGGGCCGCCGAGCGCGAGGACCGCGTCCGTGCCTGACGATCCCGAGGCCTTCGCGCGCGCGGTGCGCCGCAGCCGCCCCGACGCCGGGGGCACGGCCAAGTACCTGGCGATCTGCCGCGACGTCACCGAGGCGATCGAGACGGGGCGTCTGGTGCCCGGCTCCCTCCTGCCCTCGCAGAAGGAGATGGCCGACCACTTCGGCGTCACCGTGATGACGCTCCGCCAGGCGCTCGGCGTGCTCTCCGACCAGGGACTGCTGCGCGTCGAGCACGGCCGCGGGACCTACGTCGCGCGCCGCCCCTACCGACTGCCGATCGACGTGCTGACCAGCTTCCGCGCGTCGGTCGAGGCCCGTGGCAGCGCCATGGGCACGCAGATCCTCAGCGCCGAGGTCGTGCCGGCACCCCCGGGCGTCCCCGTGCGGATGGGGCTCGAGACCGACCGGGTCTTCGCGCTCGCCCGCTTGCGCACCGTGGACGGAGTGCCCTTCGTCTACACGATGTCGCTGCTGCCCGTCGAGATCGGCACGGCGCTGCGCATCGACGAGGTCGGCGGGGCGTCGCTCTACGACGCCCTCGCCGAGCAGCTCGGGCTGCGGGTCGAACGCGCGGTGGAGACCTTCCACGCCACCGCCATGGCGACCGACGCGGCGGCAGCACTCGGCCGGTCGGCGGGCTCGCCCGCCCTGGTCAGCAGCCGCATCACCTACACCGCCGAGGGCGTGGCCGTCATCGACGACCGCGCCACCATGCCCGGCGACGCCGTGGAGATCTCCACGGAGCGTCGGGTCCACGACCTCCCGCTCCAGCTCGTCCCCACGAGCCGGTCCGACGACGACGGCGCCGTCGGACCGACCTGAAGCACCACCGCCCGAGCACCACCCGAACCCCCGCAGGACACTCTCCAGGAGTCACCATGGCCATCAGCCGCAGGACCTCGCTCGCCGCGCTCGCCACCACCGTCACGCTCGTCGCCGCCGGATGCGCGTCCAACCAGGACAACACCGGCACGAACGCCGACGCCGCCGACGCCGAGACCAGCACCATCACCATCGCGATCGACGTGCCGTTCCACCCGATCTTCGACTACCTCATGGCCACCTCGGCGCCCGACTTCGAGGAGATGGGCTACGACGTGGAGTTCGAGGTGCTGGACGCCACCACGCAGGTGCCCTCGTTCGGGCGGGGCGACGTCGACGTGATCACCACCGTGCCGTCGTTCCAGCCGCGGATCCAGGAGCAGTACGGGATCGACACGACCTACTTCTTCCCCATGGCCCGCTGGACCCCCGGCCCGGAGCTCCTCGTCGCGCCGGACTCCTCGGTCGACTCCATCGAGGACCTCGCCGGCAAGAGCGTCGCCATCGCCCCGCTCAGCAGCCGCTTCGGCGCCGAGCAGGCCGCCGTCGCCGCGGCCACCGGCGACACCATCGACGAGTACTTCGACCTCACGGAGACCGACGCCGCCGCCCAGGAGCTCACGCTCGGCCGTGTCGACGCCGCGTTCGTCGAGGCGCCCGCCACCGCCCCGCTGCTCGCCGAGGGCTACCGCCCGGTCTTCAGCGTGCAGGAGGCCTTCGAGGAGGCGTTCGGCGACCCGGCCGTCATGAACGGCGGGTTCATCGCGAGCACCGACTTCGTCGACAAGAACCCCGAGTTCGTCGACGCCCTCGTGCAGCTGACCCAGGAGGCCTGGACGCTCTACCAGGAGGACCCGGACACCGTCATCGCGGAGGCCGCGGACGTCAGCGGCATCGCGGCGGACCAGCTCACGCTCGTCGGCGAGGTGCTCAACCTCTCGGGCACCACCGAGGAGCAGAAGAAGGTCACCGAGCAGGACGTGGAGACCTGGACCGAGATCTACCCGCTCCTCGCCGAGTCGGGCTTCATCGAGTCCGCCCCCGCCGACCCGGCCGCGCTCTTCCAGATCACGGGCGAGTGACGTGAGCACCCACATCGAGGCCGGGGGGCGCCTGGCCCAGCCGGGCGGCACCGAGGGCAGCGGCCCCTCCCGCCCTCGGCGTGAGCCCGACCGGGGCGGGGAGCGTGCGGCCCGCCCCGGCCGCGGCCGCGGGCTGGTACGGCGCTGGATCCGTCCCGCGCGGGTCGTGCTCGCCGCGCTCGTGATCCTGCTGGCGTGGAACCTGGCGGCGCCCCACTACCCCGGTTACGTCCTGCCCGCCCCGATCGACGTCTGGACCTCCTTCACCTCCACGTGGAACCGCGGGGTGTGGATCGAGGAGGTCTGGGCGACCCTGCAGCACCTGCTGCTGGCGTTCGGGATCGTGCTGGTCGCCGGACTGCCGCTGGGCATCGTCATCGGCCGCTCGAAGATCGCCGAGGACCTCAGCCGGGTCGTGCTCGTCTTCCTCCAGACCGTGCCCACGATCGTGCTGATCGCCCTCGCGCTCGTCGTCGCCGGAGCCTCCACCAGCTCCGTCGTCGGCGTGACGGTGGCCGGGTCGATCACCTACTTCCTGCTCAACGTCATCCAGGGCACCCGCGCCATCGACCAGGACCTGGTCGACATGGCGCGGGCCTACCGGGCCTCGGAGGGCGCCATCATGCGCACCGTCGTGCTGCCCGCCGTGGTGCCGTACTTCCTCGCCGGCGCCCGCATCACCCTCGGTGTCGCGTGGCAGATCACCCTGTTCGCCGAGTACCTGATGGGTGCCGAGGGCATCGGCTTCCAGGTGAGCAGCGCGATCAAGCTGCTCGACACCAAGGCCGTCTTCATGTGGGGCCTCAGCGTCGTCGCGATGACCCTGGTGCTCGAGTACGGCGCGTTCCGCCCGGCCGAGCGCCGCCTCACCCGTCACGTCAAGAAGGGCTGACCCATGGCCACCACCTCCGCGCCGATGATCGCCTTCCGCGACGTCGGCAAGACCTACCCGAAGACCACGGCTCCGGTCATGACCGGCGTGGACCTCGAGATCGAGCGCGGCGAGCTGGTCGCGCTCATCGGCCCCTCGGGTTGCGGCAAGTCGACGCTGCTCAACCTGCTCGCCGGGCTGACCGACGCGACGACCGGGACGATCGACGTGGCGGGCAGCGCCGGCACCGAGGAGCTGCGGAGCGCCTACGTCTTCCAGAACCCCCGGCTCCTCCCGTGGCGCTCGGTGCGCCACAACGTCGAGTTCGGGCTCGAGCAGGCGGGCGTGCCCGCCGCCGAGCGGCGCCGGCGGGCGAACGAGGCCCTGGAGCTCGTCCACCTGGGCGAGCACGGGGAGAAGTACCCGCACCAGCTGAGCGGCGGCATGCAGCAGCGGGCGGCGCTCGCCCGCGGCCTGGCCCTCGAGCCCGACCTGCTGCTCCTCGACGAGCCGTTCGGTGCGCTCGACGCGCTCACGCGCAGCTACCTCCAGGAGGAGCTGCTCTCGATCGTGCGCCGCTTCGGCACCACGACGCTCCTCGTCACCCACGACATCGACGAGGCCCTGCTCCTGGCCGACCGGATCGTCGTGATGTCGAGCCGTCCGGCGCGGATCAAGCGGGTCGTGACGGTGCCCTTCGGACGCGAGCGCGCGCTCGACTCCGTGCTCGCGCACCCGCAGTTCGTGCCGCTGCGCCACGAGATCCGCGACCTGCTCCGCCCGGAGGTCGCCGCCTCCGACCCCGCGGTCGAGGCCGGCGCCCCGGAGGTGCTCTCGTCGTGAGGACCCTCGCGAACGGGCTCGGCACGGTGGTCCGGAGCCGTGCCGGGCG
Source organism: Nocardioides zeae (assembly GCF_030818655.1). NCBI lineage: Bacteria > Bacillati > Actinomycetota > Actinomycetes > Propionibacteriales > Nocardioidaceae > Nocardioides > Nocardioides zeae. The sequence goes on from NZ_JAUTAN010000001.1 coordinate 2,644,182, forward strand.
GCTCCTGGTGTGCTACCTCCCCCACGGCGACCCCGCCACCCCCGACGCCACGGCACGTCTCTACGCCGACCACGGCGTCGACGTGCTCGAGGTCGGCGTGGCGGGTGGCCACGCCCTGCTCGACGGCCCGGTCGTCAGCGCGTCGATGGAGCGCGCGACGGCCGCCGGGTGCACCGGGACCGCCGCCGCCGAACGCCTCGCCGCCGACCTGGGCGACGTGGACGACAGCGCGGCCGTGTGGATGAGCTACCAGGAGGAGCCGGGCGCGGCGTACCTCGACGTCGTCGCCTCCTCGGGGGCCGGGGGCGTCCTCCTGCCCGACGCCGACCAGCTCGCCCTGGTCGACACGGCCGCGGCGGCCGGCCTGGCGGGCGTCCCGTTCCTGTCGCACGCGCCCACGGAGGCCGAGGTCGCGGCGGCGCGGCGAGCGGAGGGGTACGTCATGCTGGCCGCGGCCGACGGGGTGACCGGGCACCGCGACCACGTGGCTCCCGGCAACGCGGCGACGATCGCCCGCCTGCGGGAGCAGGGCGTCACGGCGCCCGTCCTCCTCGGCTTCGGCCTCTCGACCGGTGACCACGTGCGGGCCGCGCTCGCCATGGGCGCCGACGGGGTCATCGTCGGCTCGGCCTGCGTGCGCGCCGCCGAGGCCGGGCGGGGAGCGCTCGTCTCCCTGCTGTCCTCGCTGCGGACGGCGGTGGACGGTGCCTGAGCCCACGCCCCCGGTGGCGACGGCGGAGCCGGGCGTCCCGACGTACGTCGGCGTCGACATCGGCAGCACGACCACGAAGGCCATCGCGTTCAGCGCCGACGGGTCGCCCCTCGCCTCGGGCTCGGCGGGCTACGAGATCAGCCGGCCGGCGCCCGAGCGCGCGGAGCAGGAGGGCCACGACTGGATCGACGCCGTCGACGCGTGCGTCGCGCGGCTCGCCGCGCAGGTGGACCTCGGCCCGGTCCGGGCGATCGGTGTCACCAGCCAGGTCGACACCCACGTGCCGGTCGACGCGGCGCTCCGCCCGCTCCGCCCGGCCCTGCTGTGGCAGGACGTGCGGACGGCCGCCACGGCCGAGGCCCTCAACGAGCGCCTCGGCCCCGAGGGCCGGCTCGCCGGCTGGGGGGACGAGCGGCCCATCGACGCCTCCAACCCGGTGCCGCGCGCGCTGTGGCTCGCCGAGCACGAGCCCGACGTGTGGGCCGCCACCCGGTGGCTCCTCCTCCCGAAGGACCTCGTCGTCGCGTGGCTGACCGGCGCGCCGTCCGCCGACCCCCTGGGGTCGTTCAAGGTGGTCGGCCCCGACGGGCGGTACGTCGCCGGGGTCGCCCACGCACCGGGCCTCGCCGAGCGCCTCGCGCCCCTGGCGTCGCCGGAGGTGCCCGCGGGGCGCACCGTGCGGCCGTGGCACGGGATCCCGGCCGGCACCGTGGTCGCCACGGGGACGATGGACGCCTTCGGCAACGTCCTCGGCTCGGGCCTGCACGAGGTCGGCCACACGATGGCGACGATCGGGACGTCGGTCATCGTGGCCGCCCTCGGCGCCGACGGCACACCCGCGCCGGGCGTCGTCGCCTTCGCCCCGTTCCGCTCGCGGCACGTGCACGCCGGCCCCACCCAGTCCGGCGGGGACTCGCTGCGCTGGTGGGCGCGGCTGTCGGGGCACTCGGTCGAGGAGGTCGTCGCCGCGGCCGCGACCGCCGCTCCCGGCTGCGGCGGTGTGGTCTTCGCGCCGCACCTCATGGGCGAGCGGGCCCCGCTGTGGGACGACCACGTCCGGGCCTGGTTCACCGGGATGAGCTCGTCGACCACGTTCGCGGACCTCTCGCGCGCCGTGCTGGAGGGCGTCGCGTACTCCCTGCGCGAGCTGCTGGAGGCCGTCGAGGTGGCGACCCCGCGGGCCGAGGCGCTGACGTTGTCGGGCGGCGGCTCGCGCAGCGAGCTGTGGTGCCAGATCGCCGCCGACGTCACCGGCCGGGTCGTCCGACGCTCCCGCGAGGCCGACACCGCCGTCGTCGGCGCGGCGACGCTGGCCGCCTCGGCCCTCACGGGCGACGACCCGTGGCGGGCCGCTGCGAGCCTCGCCCAGGTCGACCGCGTCTTCGAGCCCGACCCGGGCGTCACCGCGACGTACGACGAGCTGTTCGCCCTCTACCGCCAGACCTACGCGGCGCTGGGCCCCGTCCACGACCGGCTCGCCGCGCACCGCTCGACCACCCCAGGAGGAACCCCGTGACCGCCACCCTCCCGCTCCCCGGCCACCCCGACCTGCGCGACAAGGTCTGCCTCGTCACCGGGGCCAGCCAGGGCATCGGGGAGGCGACGGCGCGCTACCTCGCGGAGTGCGGCGCCACGACCGTGCTGGCCGCCCGCAACCTGGCCGCCTGCGAGGACGCGGTCGAGGACATCACCGCCGCGGGCGGCACGGCCGTCGCCATGCAGCTGGACGTGACCGACGACGCCGCCGTCGCGGCGACGGTCGCGGAGGTGGAGGCCCGGTACGGCGCACTGCACCTGGCGTTCAACAACGCCGGCACGCAGGGGCCGGCCGCGCCCCTCCACGAGCAGGACGACGCCACCGTGCGCCAGGTGCTGGAGGTGAACCTCTTCGGCGTCATCTCCTGCCTCCGCCACGAGGTGCCGGCCATGCTCCGCGCCGGCGGCGGTGTCATCGTCAACACCGCCTCCGTCGGGGGTGTGATCGCCGCCCCCGGCATCGCGCCCTACTGCGCCAGCAAGCACGCCGTGGTCGGCCTCTCCAAGTCGGCCGCCGCCGACTACGGCCGGCGGGGAGTGCGCATCAACGTGCTCGCCCCCGGCTCGGTGCGCACCCCGATCCTCACCGACTGGCTCGCCGAGCCGGGAGCGCTCGAGCACATGGAGTCCCTGACCCCGCAGGGCCGCATCGCCGAGCCCGAGGAGATCGCCCCGGTGGTGGCGTGGATGCTGTCCGACGCGTCGTCGTTCATGACCGGCTCGGTGGTGACGGCGGACGGCGGGTACACCGCCCTCTGAGGTCGCGCGCTCTGAGGTCCCGTGCTCTGAGGTCCCGCGCTCCCGGCGGGCCGGGCTCAGTGCTCCGCGACGCAGAACTGGTTGCCGTCGGGATCCGCCAGCGTGACCCAGCGGAAGTCGCCCATCGAGCGCTCCGCCACCAGCGTCGCCCCGGCGTCGACGAGACGCTCCACCTCGGCGTCGAGGTCACCGGAGGCAGCCCCGAGGTCCAGGTGCATCCGGTTCTTGCCGGGCGTCGGGTCGTCGACCTTCTGGAAGCCGAGCCGGGGCCCGCCGGGGAGCTGGAGCACGACGAACCAGCCGTCGTTCTCCGCCTCCACCGTGGCGCCCGTCTGCGCCGACCACCACGCCGCGAGGGGGCTCGGGTCGGTCGTGTCGAGGGTGATCATGCCGAGGGTCAGGGTCATGCGTCGGACGATAGGCGTCGACGGTGACGGTCCTGGGCGCGCGGGGCCCAGAACTGTGCACCTGGAGCAGTCCGCGGCGCTTCCGGCCCACCCCAGCCGCACAGTTCGCAGGCCCGACCCGACGGCGGGCCACCTCCGCCCCGGTCGAACGCCCGCAGGTCCGGCGAGGGCGTCGAACGCGCCGGTCCCCCCGGGGGGGGCCAGAAATGTGCTCCTGGGACGAGCTCCAGCCCCTCGGGCCCACCCCATCCGCACAGTTCGTCGGCCCGCGAGCTCGTGCAGCGGCTCCACCCTCACGCCCCGAACAACCCCAGCAACACCGGCAGCAGCACCGCGGTGCTGAACGCCGTCAGGCCCATCGCCAACCCCGCGAACGCGCCCTCCTCGGGGTCGTCGGCGAGCGACCGCGACGTACCGATCCCGTGCGACACCGCCCCCATCGCCACCCCGCGGGCGTGGGGGTGGCGCACCCGGGCGAGCGTCATCAGCCAGGGGCCGAGCACCGCGGAGACGATGCCGACGCCGATCGTCAGCACGGCGGTGAGCGCCGCGATGCCGCCGGCGTCCCCGGAGAGCACCAGCGACACGGGCGTGGTCGCCGCCTTGGGCGCCATCGTGATCGCGAGCTGCTCGTCCCCGCCGAGCAGCGTCACCAGCCAGAAGCCCGTGCTGACCGACACGACGACGCCGAGCGGGATCGCGACGAGCAGCGGCAGGAGCAGCCGGCGGAGGTGGTGGGCCTGCCGGTGCAGCGGCACCGCGAGCGCCACCGTGGCCGGGCCCAGCAGGAAGGCGAGGAGGTCGCCGCCGCGCGAGTACTCGCCGTACGACGTCCCCGTCGCCAGCAGCACCGCCGAGACGAGGACGATCGCGACGAGCACCGGCTGCGTCGCCGGGTGCCGGCCGCAACGGTGGTGCACGGCCCGTCCGACCCGGTACGCCGCGAGCGTCAGCAGCACGCCCAGCAGGGGCGACCCCTGGAGCCAGGCCCAGGTCGCCTCGGGCTGCCAGGCGAGGAGCGGGGTCACCGGCCCCGCCGCGGCAGCAGGAGCGTCACGACCCAGCCGACGAGCACGAGACCGATAGCCCACGACGCCAGGAGCGCACCGACGATCGGCACGGCGTCGTCCCGCACCACCGCGAGGAACGCGACGATGCCCACCCCGGCCGGGATGAACAGCAGCTGCAGGTGGGCCAGCAGCCCGTCCGCGGCGGTCAGCGTCGCCGAGCGGGGGCCGGGTCGGCGCACCTGGAGGGCGACGAACAGGCCGAGCATGCCGACGACGGCCCCGGGGACCGGGATGCCGAACGTGCGCACCACGAGCTCACCGACGAACCAGAAGCCGAGCAGCCACAGGAGGCCGTCGAGGAAGACCACCGATGCAGGGCGAGGGGGCCGGGCGCGGGAGGTCATGGCGAGGCATTCAAGCAGGAGCGATCGGGGTACCGTGAGGAGGTGCCGTCCACCACTCCCGCACGTTCGACGCCGAAGAAGCGCCGACACCTGATCGACTTCGACAACCCGCCGCAGGCGGCGCCGCCGAAGGTCGCCGAGGAGCGCCTGACCAGCGTGCAGCAATGGGTCATGTCGGTGCTCATCGTCACCACGGCCCTGCACCTCGCGGGCGGCCTCGTGGTCGCGGCCCTCGCGATCGACGGCCACCTGGCCTCCCGCGTCGGCCTCGTGGTCATCGCCGCGATCGTCGGCGTGATCGGCATGGCCTGCGGGCTGCTCGTGCATCGGCGCTCGCCGCTGCACTGGCTGCTCCTGCTGGGCCTGCTCCCGGCCGCCATCGGCAGCATCTGGATCTTCTGACCCGACCCGACCCCGCTCAGCGGGACCCGGCTCGCCCCACCCCGCGCCGGTGGCACGCCACCAGGTGCGTGTCGACGAGCCCCGTCGCCTCCATCAGCGCGTGCATGGTGGTCGGCCCGACGAAGGTCAGGCCTCGCTTCTTCAGCGCCTTGCTGAGCGCCAGCGACCCCGGCGACGTGGTGGGCACCTCGGCGACCACCCGCGGCGCGGGCGTCTCCTCGGGACGGAACGACTCCAGCAGGTCGGCAAAGACCTCCGGGCCCTCCTCCCGCATCGCCAGCACCGCGCCTGCGTTCACGATCGTCGCGTCGACCTTCGCGCGGTTGCGCACGATGCGGGCGTCGGCCAGGAGCGCCGCGCGCTCCTCGTCGCCGTACGCCGCGACCCGCGCCACGTCGAACCCGGCGAATGCCTCCCGGAAGGCCGGGCGCTTGGCCAGGATCGTCGACCACGACAGGCCCGACTGGAAGGCCTCGAGCGTCAGGCGCTCGAAGTAGGCCGTCTCGCGATCGACGCCGCGACCCGCGACGGGGACGCCCCACTCCGTGTCGTGGTAGTCCCGCATCGGCCCCGGGCGTGCTGCCCACGGGCAGCGCGCCACGCCGTCCCTCCCCCAGGACCGCGTCCCCCCGGTGGGCGTCCCCCAGGTCGACGTCGCTCACCGCCGCTCGCGCAGCCGCGCGTTGGGGAGCACGGGGGCGGGGATCGGCGGGAGGTGGTCACCGACCACGATCCCGAAGCGACCGTCGGCGACGTCCTGGGAGTCGCCCACCACGGTGTCCGTCCCCGCCGTGACCTGCGCCTGCCACGCCTCGCGGTAGGCGACGACCTCCTCGTGGGTGCGTCCCACGAAGTTCCACCACATGACGATGGCCTCGCCGAAGGGCGGGCCGCCGAGGAGCAGCACCCGGGAGCCCTCCCCGCCGGCGACGAGCGTCAGCGTGGCGTGCTCGGGCGCGACGTACGCCAGGTCGGCGCGCGCCGCCGCCACCCCCTCCACCGTCACGTCGCCGAGGTCGACGAGCACCCCGTGCTCGAAGGCCGGGTCGACGTCCAGCGTCACCCTGGCACCCGGCGCGAGCACCAGCTCGGCCCCCAGCAGCGGGGTGAAGGTCGCCACGGGCGACGTCGAGCCGAGCAGGCTGCCGAGGAAGACGCGCGCCTCCACGCCGGGGGCGTGCACCGTCGGCGGCGCGTGGTGCTCGAAGGCGGGCGCCGTGTCGCGGTGCGCCTCGGGCAGCGCGACCCACAGCTGCGCCCCGTGCAGCTCCGTCGTGTCCGGTGTCGACACCTCGGAGTGGCTGATGCCGTGGCCCGCCGTCATCAGGTTGACCTCGCCGGGCCGCACCATCGCGTGGGAGCCCACCGAGTCGCGGTGCTCGATCTCGCCGGTGAACAGCCACGAGACGGTCTGCAGCCCCGTGTGCGGGTGGGGCGCCACCTTCATGCCGCCGGACTCCGCGACGAGGTCGGGCCCGTAGTGGTCCACGAAGCACCACGCCCCGATCAGCGAGCGCTCCCGCTGCGGAAGCGTGCGCCGCACCAGCATCGCGCGGGGGCCGCCCAGCGGCACGTCACGCGGCTCGAGGATCTCCACGCCACCACCCGCAGCGTCGCCCGCCCGGCACTCGACCTCGTCCGGACGCGTCTCCGTGTTGCTCATGGAGCCATCCTGCCGCCCCCCCACCGACAACCGCACCCGACGCGTCCCCAGCCCCCACCCGACACCCCGGTTCCACCGGCACGGCGCCGCCCGTTCACCCGGCCCCGGCAGCCTCTGCCTGCGTGCGCATCGCTCAGCTCGCCAACTTCATCGGCCCTGCCTCGGGAGGGATGAAGACCGCCGTCCAGGCGCTCGCGGAGGGGTACGTCGCGGCCGGCGCCGACCGGCTCCTCGTCGTCCCCGGCCCCACGGACGCCCGCTACACCACCGACCTCGGCGAGGTGGTCCAGCTGCGCGCACCGCGGGTGGGAGCGAGCTACCGCCTCATCGTCGAGCCGTGGCGGGTCATCGACGCCCTCGAGGAGTTCGGGCCGACCACGATCGAGGTCAACGACAAGTCGACCCTCCTGCCCGTCACCCGGTGGGCGCGGCGCAGCGGCGTCGCCTCCGTGCTGTTCTCCCACGAGCGGCTCGACCACATGCTCTCGATGCGCATGGGCCTCGACGCGAGCGTCAAGACCACCATCGGCCTCTACAACAAGATCCTCGTGCGGCAGTTCGACGCCGTCGTCGTCACGTCGGGGTTCGCGCGGGCCGAGTTCCGCCTCCCGGCCGCCGCCGCGGGCTGCCCGCTCGTGCGGGTCCCGCTGGGCGTCGACCTCGAGACCTTCCGCCCCGTCCAGGCCCCCGTGGAGGGACGCGGCGGTCCCCTCCGGCTGGTCCACGTCGGCCGCCTGTCGCGGGAGAAGTCGCCCCACCTCGCCGTCGCGACGGCCGTCGAGCTGCACCGGCGGGGCGTCGACGTCCGGCTCGACGTGTACGGCGACGGGCCCCACCTCGACGAGCTCCGGGCCATCGCGGGCCGGGCGCCCGTGACCTTCCACGGGCACGTCGCCGGTCGCGCCGAGCTGGCCGCCCGCGTCGCCGCCGCCGACGTCGCCCTCTCGGTCTGCCCCGGCGAGACCTTCGGCCTGGCCGTGCTGGAGGCCCTGGCCTGCGGCACCCCCGTCGTCACCGCGTCGTCGGGCGGTGCCCGCGAGCTGGTCGACGAGCAGTCGGGCGCCTGGGCGCCGCCGCGTCCCTCCGCCCTCGCCGAGGCCGTGCTCGCCGTGGCCGCGCGGCCCGAGGCGCAGCGACGACGCGCGGCCCGGGCGCGGGCCGAGGAGTTCCCGTGGAGCGCCACGGTCGACCGCATGCTCGCGGTGCACGAGGGGCTCGGCGGCCGCGCCCCGCGGGCGCTCGTGGCCTGAGGGCGGGGTCCTCCCGGCCGGCGACAGAGCACCCGCGCCGCGAGATCAGTCCTGGTCCCGGCTGGGGTCGGGGATGGTCTCGGGGAGCTCGCGCACGGGCATGAGGACGACGTCGTTGATCTTCCAGTCCAGCTCCCGCAGCCTGTCGACGGCGGTCTCGAGATCGTCGATGTCGACGTGCCGTCCCGGCCGGGGCCGCACGAACGCCTCGACGTGGAAGACGTGGCCCTGGTCGCGGACGCGGGACCTGCTGTCGACCACCCAGTCCTGACGGGCGAGGACCTCGTCGACGGCGAGCGTGAGCGGGTGGGGGTGCTCGTCGTCGAAGGTGCGGGCGCGGCGGTCCATGAGCCCGCTCGAGGCAGCACGCAGGTTGCGCCACCCGTCGTGGACGATCGAGCCGGCGATCAGCAGCGCCGCAGCCGCGTCCGCCCACCAGAGGCCCAGACCGATGCCGATCACCCCGACGATGGTGCCGAGGGCGGTCATCCAGTCCGCCTTCTGCATGTCGGCGTCGGCGTAGAGCACCTTGTCGTGCAGCTGCTCGGCCAGCGGCAGCTTGAGCCGGCCGAGGACGAACGGGCCGATGCCGGTGTAGACCATCGCGGCGATCATCAACCAGCCCGACCACACGGCGTGGCCCAACAGCTCGGTCGTGCCGATCGGTGGGTGCTCGGCACGCAGCAGCCCCAGCCCGGAGTCGACGACGAGGCTGACCCCGACCGCCAGGAGCGCGACCGCGGCCGTGAGGTGGCCGACCCCGGTGGCGCGGTGGAAGCCGTACGGGTGGTCGCTGGTCGGCCGCTTGCGCGCCCGACGCACGGCGACGAGGAACGCCAGCGGCGGGATCAGCGCCAGGAGGTCCTCGGCCCACGCGTTCTGCATGGCCTGCGAGCTGCCCATGGTGAGGAAGACGACGACCACGGCGGTGACCATGAACGCCAGCGTGGCGATCTCCAGGCGTACGGCGCGGCGCAGGGCCGAAGCCTGCTCCTCGGGCAGGTCGGTGTGGCCGAACCGTGAGCGGGGGTAGCCGCGCTCCCCCGCCTCGTCCGCACCCCGGGCCGCACTCACGACGTCGCCCCGTCGAGCCAGCGCTCGAGCTCCGACTGGAAGGCGTTCTCGCCCATCGGCACCAGCATCACGTGCGCCCTCGCGCCGTCCGCCGTCCGCTCCTCCGTGTACGGGCGGGTCGGTGCCGCCTTCGAGGTCCAGGCGTTCTGGTCGCTGAGCCCACCGACCACGAGGTCGAGCTCGCCCTTCTCGAGCATCTCGACGAGGTGCTCCTCGCCCGCCACCGTCCACTCGACACGCGCCCCGAGGTGGTCCGCGAAGCCCTCGACCAGCTCGGGCTCACGACCCGTGGGGGCGTCGGTCCCGGTCTCCACCCACCCGGGGCTCGGCGAAGCCCCCGCGCGCAGCACGCCGTCGCGCCGCACGGCGTCCAGCGTGCCGTCAGGATCGGTCGGGATGGAGAGACCGCACGCCGACAGCAGGGTGATGACGAGGGCCAGCAGGACCCAGACGGACGGCGAGCACCGCCCCGGTGCCGGCTCAGGATTCACGTCTCCTCGGTACCCGCTTCCCAGCCGGGGAAGCCACGCGGGGGGCCGCACCGCCGACACCCGACACCCGAGACCCTCCTGGCCCGACGGTCCGCCGGTTTCGCTCGGTCGTCGACTGAGCTGAGTTTCGCCACGCCGAGAGCGGGGCACGACCGCCGCCATGAGCTTCGACGTGGACACGGCTGCCCTGCGCAGCGTGGCCGACGACCTCCACGCCATGGCGGCGGCGATCCCGTCCGCCCTGACCTACGCCGAGTCGCACGTGCGGGCCCCCACGGGGGGCGTCACCTTCGACAACATCGTCGCGGAGCTCGACCGCGCGCGGGAGGACCTGCGCGCGGCGTACGCCCCCGACGGCCCCGTGCAGTCCTACCTCCAGGGCGCGGGCGACGCGCTCGCCGCGAACGCCGACGACTACGACGCGACCGACCTCGCCCAGCGGGCCGCGTACGACGCGCTGCTGAGCCAGATCACCACCCCGCTCGACCTGGCCGAGGCCTTCGACCCCGACGGCGAGACCGCGGGCATCACGACGGCGGACCTGACCGCCGAGCTGGCCGCGCCGGGCGACTTCTTCGAGGGTCTCGACGTGTGGGGCGACATCCTCGACAACACCAGCTACGTCATCAGTCTCACGTGGGCCATCGACGCGCTCCTCCAGATCCCGCTGTTCGCGCACATGCCCGACCCCACGCAGAGCCTCCGCGACACCTTCGACGGCGACTGGACGACCATCGGCACCGCGGCCCTGTCGCTGGCCGAGCTCAAGGACTTCTTCGAGCGCGCCGAGGCCGAGCTCGCGGCCTCCGTCCTCGCCGTCCAGCCGAGCTGGTCGGGCAACGCCGCCGACGCGGCCTTCACGTCCTTCGCCGGGTTCTGCGAGGTGCTCGCCTCCCACCAGAGCGACCTGGGGCGCACCAGCCAGGGCTTCCACGGGTTCGCGATGGGCATGCGGATGCTCACCGACGCCCTCTGCAGCCTCATCGACTGGCTCTTCGGGGTGTTCATCGAGTGGGCCGGCTTCGACCCCGCGGACATCCTGCAGGCCATGCGCCGTGGCACGAGCCAGATCCTCAAGTGGATCACCGCCGTCGCCAAGGCGATCGACCTCATCTTCCTCATCATCGACCTGCTGTTCGCCCTCGTGGCGGTCTTCCCGCTCACGCTCGGCCAGATCAACACCTACCCCGGGCTCGCCGTCCCCCACGGCGACGCGACGACGTTCACCCCCTCCGACGTGGACGGCCCGTGACGCGCCCCGACGACGGGTGGCGCAGCCCGGTGGCGGGCCGCCTCCCCGCCCGGGCCACCTCGGTCCCGGCACCGCCCCGCACGAACGTCGCGGCGGTCAACGAGCACATCGAGGCGCACCTGCCCCGCGCCCTCTCCGCCTTCCGCTCCGAGACCGGCCGGCTGCCGAAGCTCGACTCCGGCCTGCCCGGGGCGCCCCGCCGACGGTTCGACCCGGTGGCGGAGGTCCTGCGGCGCACCGACGACAGGGAGCTGCACGCGCTGGCCGTCGCCGTACGCCGCGGGGAGGCCGACGAGCGCGAGCTCCGCCGCCACCCGGTCTTCGTGCGCACGATGCGCGTGGTCGCGGCCGAGCGCCTCGCGGCCTACGAGGGCCTCGAGGTCCCGACGCCGCCGTACCAGCCGCCGCCCCGGCCCGCCGGGGCCGCTGACCTCCCTCGCTAGCCTCGGGTCATGACCGCTCCTGCCCTCGCCGGACTCGTCACGCTCATCGTCGCCCCCGACGCCGGCCCCGCGGACCTCCCCGGTGACCTTCCCCCGTTCGTGGGCGCCGTCGCCGTCGACGACCTGCTCCTGCCGACGGTCCGCGAGCACGCGCCCGGGCTGCCCGTCACGGTGGTCGGCACCGGGGGTGCCGCCCAGGTCGCCGGTCCGCTCGGCCTGGCCGCCCGCGCCGGCCTGGTGCTCGCCGGCGTGCGCACGACGTTGCGCGACGCTGCCGACCCGGCGGGCAACGTGCGCCGCGTGGTCGCCGCGCTCGACCCCCTGCGCGACGACGGCACCCTGCCCGAGGACGTGCCCGTGACGGTGGTGCTCCCCACCGGCGTCGGCGGGTACGGCGCGGAGGCCGCCCTCGACGAGATCGGGTACGCCGACCTGGTCGTGGGCCTCGACGCCACCCGGCCGGAGGTCTGGACGGCCCTCGTCGACGCAGCGCTCGACCGCGAGGTCGCCACCGAGACGGTGCGCGGCGACCGCGACCCCGTCGCGGTGCTCGCCGCCGTGCGGTCGTGCCTCGACGGCGAGCCCGACGAGGCCGCCCGGCTCCTGGCCGGGAGCGCCACCGCGGCCTGGGCCGCGTTCGACGCCGCCACCCTCGAACGCACGCGCCGGTGGTGCCGACGCGTCGACGTACCGGCGCCGCAGGTCGCCGACCGGGTGGCGGCCTCGGCGGCAGTCACGGGCTGAGGTCCGTCAGAACGCGGCCTGCGGGTCGAGGCCCGTGCGCAGGCGCCACGCCGTGAGCGCGAGGACGAGCCCGGCGCGGTGCCCGGGGTCGTCCAGCCGCACCCCCAGCAGGCGCTCGATCCGCTCGAGCCGGCCGTAGAGCGACTGCCGCCGGATCCCGAGAGCCTCCGCGGTCGCGGCCTTGCTGAGCCCGTGGCCGAGGTAGGCGTCCAGCGTGCGCAGCAGGGCGGCGCCGTGGGGGCCGTGGGGGCCGTGCGCGCGATCGGCGTCCACGAGCGGGCCGATCTGCTCGACCACGAAGTCGGAGAGGGCCTGCGCGTCGGTCGCGCCGGTGAGGAGCCGCTGCACCCCCAGGTCGCGCGCGAGCACGACCCCGGCCGGGCCGCCGTGCCGGCGGGCCAGCCGCACCAGGTCCCGCGCGTCCTCGAGCCGGGCCGCGAGGGTGCCGGCGTCCGGGTCGGGCGTCGTGAGCGCCACCCGCACGTCGGCCTCGTCGTCGACGGCCGGGCCGAGGTGCCCCGACAGGCGCGCGGCCAGGTCCTCGAGCCGACGGCGCAGCACGCTGGTGTCGCCGCCCGGCGCGAGCCGGACGACGCCGACCACGTGGGTGCCGAGCACGCCCGACACCAGGGCGACGCCCTCGGCGCAGGTCTGGAGGGCGGCGAGCAGGTCGGTGGGCGCGACCGCGGGGCCGGCGTCGAGCGCCAGGGTCGCGAGGGGGTCGCCGGGGGCGACCCGCAGGCCCGCGTGGCGGAGGCGCGCCAGGACCTCCGCGGTGGAGACCAGGCCGCCGGCGTGGAGGTCGGTGACCAGGGCCTGCTCGACCGACGCGTGGCCGCCGACGTCGGCGTGCCGACCCAGCTCGAGGGCCACGGCGACGGCGGCCTCGTCGGCGGTGCGCCGGCGCAGCCCGTCCTCCTCCGCGCGGAGCACGAGCACGGCGCGGACGCCCCGAGCCCCCGCGACCGGCGCCGTCGTCGTCGCGTCGGGCGCCGCCACCGTGCGGATGCGGCTGCGCTCCACCAGGCGCCCCGCGAGGTCGTGCAGCTCGACCTGGCAGCCCGCCGCCCGGGCGACCTCGTCGAGGAGCGCGGGCAGCCCGGCCGCCCGCACGACCAGGTCCACGAACCGCCGCGCCACCGTCTCCCCGCCGCCCGGCGCGGTGCGTCGGCGGACCACGAGCTCGTGGAAGTCCTCGACGTGCCGCTCGAAGGGCACGACGGTGCCGGCGCCGAGCACGAGCAGCACGAGCCCGCGCTCCGCGGCCCGGCGCTCGAGCGGCGCCGGCACGTCGAGGAGCGAGCGACCGAGCTCGAGCCCGAGGGCGACGCACCCGGCGGCGACGAGCTCGTCGACGTACGCCGCGAGCTGCGCGTCGCTGCGCCCGTGGAGGCCCAGGCCGGTGGTGAGCAGCAGCTCGCCGCCCCCGAGGAGACCGCCCATCTCGTAGACCTCGGAGGAGTGCACCCAGCGCACCTGCGCCGCGGCGACGTCGCCGCACCGCACCTCGGGGGCGGCGGCCAGGAACGACGGCAGCCGCAGCACCTCCTGCAACGGGACCACCGACGTACCCCCTCTCCCGGCATCGGTCACCGGTCGGACCGTCCACCTTGTCACCGCTCACCGGTGACGTTCCGTCCCTTGGGGCCGGGCGGCCCATCCCACCAGCATGGGCGTCGCACCCACAAGCCCCACCGGGCGGACGGCCCGGCAACTGCGACGACGAGGTGGACCCGTGGACGACGACCGGCAGTTCCTGAAGCACGCGATCGCGGAGGCCCGCACCGGCTGGGAGGAGGGCGGCGTGCCCATCGGCGCCGCGCTCGTGCACCGCGGCGAGCTGCTCGCCACCGGCCGCAACCGCCGCGTCCAGCTGGGCAGCGCGATCCGGCACGGCGAGACCGACTGCCTCGAGAACGCGGGCCGCCAGCCTGCGCGCGTCTACCGCGAGAGCGTGCTCTACACGACGCTCTCCCCCTGCTACATGTGCGCCGGGACGGCGGTGCTCTACGGCATCCCGCGGATCGTCGTCGGGGAGAACCGGAGCTTCCAGGCCTCCGAGGACTGGCTGCGCTCCCACGGCATCACCGTCGACGTCGTCGACGACGCCGAGTGCCGCGAGCTGATGGAGCGCATGGTGCGCGAGCGTCCCGAGGTGTGGGCCGAGGACATCGGCGAGGAGGCGTGAGCGCCTCGCTGGAGGAGGGCACCGGCACGGCCGCCCCGGTCGTCGACCCCGACTACCCCGTCACCCCGGTCCCGCTCCACGCCCGCAAGTCGTTCTTCTCGCTGGCGGTCGTGCTGCTCGGGTTCACCGTGTTCACGCCGACGATGCTCGCGGGCGCCGAGCTCGGCAACGCGTTCCGCCTCGACGGCCTGCTCGGCGTCATCCTGCTGGGCTCCGCGATCCTCGGCGCGTACGTCGCCGTGCTCGGCTGGATCGGCGCCCGCACGGGGCTGACCACCGTCGTGATGGCCCGCTACGTGCTGGGCACCGCGGGCTCCCGCTTCGCCTCGTTGCTGCTGGGCGGCACGCAGGTGGGCTGGTACGGCGTCATCATCGGCACCGTCGGCGCGCTGACCGCCCAGGCCTTCGGCTGGGAGTCCTACGCCGCGGAGGCGACCGTCATGGTGCTCGCCAGCGCGCTCATGTGCCTGACGGCCTGCTACGGATACCGCGGCATGTACTGGGTGTCGCTCGTCTCGACGCCGCTCATCCTCGTGCTCGCGCTCTGGGTGCTGCAGCGCTCGCTGGACGAGGTGGGCGGCTGGAGCGGCCTGGCCGACGTCGAGCCGGGCGGCTCGATGACCCTCGCGGTCGCGGTGACGACCGTGGTGGGCACCTTCGTGTCCGCCGGCACCCAGACCCCGAACTGGACGCGCTTCGCCCGCCGCGGCCGGCACGCCGTGCTCGCCTGCTGCATAGGCTTCCTCGTCGGCAACGGCCTCATGATCTTCTTCGGCGCCGTCGGGGCCATGACGTTCGGCGAGGGCGACTTCGTGCTGGTGCTCTACCAGCTCGGCCTCGTGGGCTGGGGCCTGTTCCTGCTCTTCGGCAACCTGTGGAAGTCCAACGCGGACACGGCCTACGCCTTCGGTGTCGCCGGCGCCGCGATGTTCGACCGGCCGAGCAAGATCCCGTTCGTCGTCGGCGGCTCCGTGATCGGCACCGTGCTGGCGCTGCTCGGGGTGCACGAGCACCTCGTCGACTACCTCGTGCTGCTCGGGATCTTCGTGCCGCCGCTGGGCGGCGTCATCATCGGGGACTACCTCGGTCGCTGGCGGGCGGGCATGCCGGAGGGCGCGGTCCTGCCCCGGGTCGACCTGCCGGTGCTCGGCTGCTACGTCGTGGCCAGCGCGCTGGCGTGGGGCTCCGACCACCTCGGCGTCGGCATCCCGCCGGTGGTCGGCATCCTCGCGGCCGCCGCCCTGGCGTACGTCGTGGGTCGGGCCCGCGTCACGCGCGCGGCAGCTCGACGCTGAAGCACGAGCCGCGGCCCAGCTCGGACTCGACCGCGACGCGGCCGCCGAGCCGCTCCACCAGCCTCCGCACGATCGTCAGGCCGAGACCCGACCCGGACTGCTCGAGCGCGGCGGGGTTGGTGGAGCGGAAGAACTCGGCGAAGAGGTGGCGCTGGTCGCCCTCGCTGATCCCGATGCCGGTGTCGTGCACCTCGATCCGCACGTGCGCGGCGTCGGCGACGACGGCGACCCGGATCCGACCGCCGTGCGGCGTGTACTTCACGGCGTTGCCGACGAGGTTGGACAGCACGTGGCCGAGGTCGGTCGGGTCGGCCAGCACGAGCGGCGCGTCGTCGGGCACCTCGAGCCCCAGGTGGATGGACTTGGCCTCGGCGGCGACCTCGACGGCCTCGACGGCCCAGCGGGCGGCCGTGGCCACGTCGCAGGGCGTGGCCGCCGTCGCCCGGGGCGCCTGCGCCTGGGTGACGACGAGCAGGTTGTCGATGGTGCTGCCCATGAGGTCGACGCCCCGGCGGATGTAGGCGGCGCCGTCGAGGTCGCCGTCGGCGGGGGCCGCCATCAGGTCGAGCGCCGCCGAGATGGTGGTCAGCGGCGTGCGCAGCTCGTGGGCGAGCGTGGTGATCATGCGGCCGCGGTACTGCTCCAGCCGACGCAGCTCCTCGGCCGCCCGCCGCTCGACGTGCCGGGCGCGGGCCGCGAGCACGACCTGGCCGAGGTCGTGGCCGAGGTCGAGCGCCGTGGTGCGCTCGGCGTCGGACCACGGCGGGTCGTCCGGACCGCGGAACACCGAGAACGCACCGAGGCAGTCGTCCCCCGCCCCGACCGGCGCCAGCAACAGCCGGGACAGCCCGATCCGCGCCAGGTCGACGATCCAGCCACCGAGCAGCAGGTGGGCGTAGCGGTCGTCGGAGAGCTCCACGACGCGGTCCAGGTCGTCGGCCGCGAGCGACCAGGTCTCCTGCGTCCGCCAGCACTCCCCCATGACCCGGCGGATGGTGGGCTGCAACGCCTCGGGCACCGGCGGCAGCCGGCTCGGGATGGCGTGGAGGGCGTCGGTGCCGGGCACGCCCTCGTAGATCCGGGTCTTCACCGCCCGCGCACCCATCGCCCGGAGCAGCTCGCTCTCGGAGGCGGCCAGCACCGCGCCGGGGTCCTCGGCGGCCACCGCGGCCCGCACGGCCGCGCGCGCGGCCGTCGCCCGGCGGCCCTGCTCGGCGGCGCCCCGGTCGTCCGGACCGACGGTGTCCGCCACCCAGAGGAGCGCGTACGCCGCGAGGCCCGCCACCTCCTCCACCGAGCCCCCGTCGGCGAGGGCGTCGGGCACGCGCCGTACGACGGCGGCGTCGAGGAGCCGCTCCCGCACG
Source organism: Nocardioides zeae (assembly GCF_030818655.1). NCBI lineage: Bacteria > Bacillati > Actinomycetota > Actinomycetes > Propionibacteriales > Nocardioidaceae > Nocardioides > Nocardioides zeae. Next base: position 2,661,176 of record NZ_JAUTAN010000001.1, read on the forward strand.
GCCGCCGGGACGGTGCCGCGCACGGCGGCGACCCGCGCCCCGCGGGGGTCGTCCGTGTCCTCGACGACGAGGAGCACCCCTGACCCAGCGTCCATGTCTCCTCCGACCCCCCGTCACTCGCCCCACCATCGGCACGTGGGGGTGAGGCCTGAGCAGGATCATGGAGCAGATCGCCGCGCGGCGCAGCGGATCAGCCGGACGGTCGGGACGCGGGCGGGCGCGCGGGGGCCGCGAGCCACGAGGGCGGCGCGACGATGCGCTCGACGCGGGCGCGGGAGCGGTGGGTCGCGAACAGCAGGGCCGCCGTGCCCGTCGCGATCATCGACCCCATGACGATCGCCAGGTAGGCGCCGTGCAACGACGAGTCGAGCGGGGCGACGACGCCCGCCACGACCGACACGAAGAGCACGCCGAGCGCGCCCAGGCGGTGGAGGCGGAGCGGGGCGAGGAAGGGGACGACCCAGAGGAAGTACCAGAGGTGGACCACGGGGCTGAGCAGCACCATCACGCCCATGACGGCGGCGACCGCGGCGACGGCCCGCTCTCGGCGGCCCGTCGGCCAGCGGAGCGCCACCCAGCCGGCGAAGGCGATCGCGGCGACGTTGCCGACGAGGCGGGTGATCTCGAGGAACGTCGCGGGCGGGGTCCCCAGCCCGGTGAGCGTGGCGACGTCGTCGAGCGCCCCGCCCACGACCGTGGGCAGCGACAGGGGCGTGTTGACGGTGCCGGGCACCGTCAACGCCTCGATCCAGCCGAGCCCGACGCCCCAGGCGAGGCCGAGGGCGACGAGGCAGGCGACCGAGATCGTCGCGACCGCCGCGAGCCGGCGCAGCCGCTGCACCAGGGTCGCCGCCAGGGGGAGGCCGACGAGCGCGACGGCGATGCAGACGAGGCCGCCGGGCGCCTTCACCGCGGCGGCCAGCCCGCCCAGCACGGCGCCGAGCACCCACGACCGCTCCGCGGCGACGACGAGGGCCGCGGCCATGAGGCCGACCATGGTGAGGTCGTTGTGGAGACCCCCGGCCCCGTTCGCGAGCATGAGCGGGGACGCGCAGACGATCGCGGTCGCGAGCGCGGGGTTCACCCCCGCCCAGCCGGCCATCCGGGGCACGGCCCAGGCGAGCAGCGCGAGTCCGGCGAGCGCCGCCAGCCGGTGGATGACGACGAGCACCCACGGGTTGCCGGTGACGGTCGCGGCGAGGTCGCCGATGGCGAGGGGCAGCGGGCCGTAGGGCGTCACCGTGCCCATCCACCGCGGGTCGACCGCCTCGACGACGGGACCGCCGAGCACGTTGGGCCCGTAGAGGTAGGGCGACGCGTCGACGTTGGTCATCGTGCCCTGGGCCGCGTACGACCAGCCGTCCCGGCTGAACAGCGGGGGCGCCAGCAGCAGGGGCGCGCACCAGAGGAGGGTGCAGTAGCGGACGCGGTCGACCGCGTCGTGCGGGTCGGTGCCGTCGCGGGCCACCGCGCGGCACAACGAGAGCCACGCGGCCCCCAGGAGCCCGAGGCCGAGCATGACGAGGGCGAGACCCGCCATGCGACCGACCGTGGTGGCCCGGGCGTCGGCGAGCAGCTGCAGCTCCATCACGGGCGCCGAGCGCGGGATGGTGGAGACGACGAAGCCCCCGACGAGCACGAGCGACGAGCCGAGCACGCCGCGCGCGATCATGGCGGGGGACAGCACCGGGGCAGGCTAGGCAGGACGGCGCGCCCGCTCCCCCACCGTCGCCCGACCGCGCGGCGACGAGTCCGTGAACATCCGCGCTCAGGCCTCCGGCAGCAGTCCGGCCACCAGCGCGTCGACGACGGCGTCGGTGGGCGTGGCGGGGTCGATCGACACCGTGAGGCGGTCGAGCAGCAGCCCGTCGACCGCGTGGTGGAGGAGCGCGATCTCGGCGGCCCCGCCCGGCAGCCCGGCCTCGGCGTTGTAGGCGACGTCGGCCGCGAACCCCGCGGTCAACGTCGCGCCCATCAGCTCCGCGACCTCGGGCCGCCGTGCGGACTCGAGACGCATCTCGAACCAGGCCAGCGCGACCTCCCGCGAGGCCGTCATGCGCGCGACGACGTAGCGCAGGTGGGCGGCGTACGACGCGCGGCCGGGCGGCGCCGACCGCAACCGGTCGACCACGGCGGGGTCGGGCGCGATGCGCTCGCCGATCCGCGCGACGACGCCGGCGAGCAGGTCGCTCCGCGAGCGGAAGTAGTTGGACGTCGTGCCGGCGGGCTCCCCCGCCCGCCGGTCGACCGCGCGGTGCGTCAGCCCCCGGGAACCCTCGTCGGCCAGGACCCCGATGGCCGCGTCGGCCAACCGCGCTCGACGCCCTCGGCATCGAGGCCGACCGCGCCCGCTTCGACACGGTCCTCATGGGCTGGAGCACGTACGCCGCGGGCTTCGCCCACACGCGGGACCCGTACCCCCACCTGCGCCAGGTCGCCTTCTCCCGCTCGCACACCCAGGCCGACGCCGCACCGGGCGTCACGGTCACCGACGAGGACCCGGTCCGCGTCGTACGGCGGCTCAAGGAGGAGGACGGGAGCGGCATCTGGCTGTGCGGGGGCGGGGTGCTCGCCGCAGCGCTCGCCGACGAGATCGACCACCTCGTGCTCAAGGTGAACCCGCTCGTCCTCGGCGAGGGACCGAGCCTCTTCGCCGGGCCCTACGCGCCCCGCCACCTGCGGCGCACGCGGGTCACGCCGTACTCCTCCGGTGTCGTCGTCACGGAGCACGCCCGGGCGTGAGAGGGTCGCCTCCACACGCGCCCCCCGGGGCGCCCGGGAGGGGTCGCCGGAGAGGGAGCTGATGCGTCGACGGATCGTCGGGACGGTCACGACACTGGCGGGCGTCGCCCTGCTCGCCGGCTGCAGCGACGAGATCCCCGACTTCACCCAGGCCCAGGTCGCGGACGCGGTGGCCGAGCAGGTCGGCCGGTCGGCGACCGACCCGCCCTCGCCGATCTCGTGCGGGGGGCTCGAGCCCGAGGTGGACGCCCGCACGACGTGCACCTACGTGCTCGGCGACCGCACCCAGGACGCCGACGTCGTGGTGTCGGCCGTCGACGGCACCGAGGTGGAGTTCCGGGTGGACCCGGTCCGCACCTACCTGACGACCACGCAGCTCACCCCGCTGGTGATGCAGGAGCTGACCGACGAGGGCGGCGCGGGCGAGGTCACCTGTCTCGACGACCTCGACCTCGAGCTGGGGATCCGCGTCTACTGCACGCAGACGACCGACGCCGGGCCCGTCGACCTCGCCGTCACCGCGCGCAGCGGCGCGACCGACCCCGTGAGCCTGGACATCGCGATCGACGACCGCGACGCGAGCCAGAACGGGCAGTGACGCGCCCCTGCTCGTGACCCTTCCCCTCCGCCGCCGGGTGCCATAACCTGACTTACGGACCCGGCGGGCGGAGGAACGAGACGTCATGGACAAGGACTACTGGCAGCGGCGGCACGACCGGATGGACCCCGAGACGGCGTACGTCGAGATCTACCGCGACCTGAGCCAGCACGAGTTCTGGTGGGACATGGTGCAGGCCCTCAGCTTCGCCCTCTTCCGCACCTACGCGGTGCCCAGCATCGGCGGGCTGCTCGACGCCACGGGCGAGTTCACCGAGCGTCGCCAGCAGCGCTACGACGACACGGTGCTGCTGCTGGACGCGCCGTTGGTCCACGGCTTCGAGAGCCCCGAGGGCCGCACGGCGGTCCGGCGCATCAACCAGATGCACCGTGCCTACGACATCAGCAACGACGACATGCGCTACGTGCTCTCCACCTTCGTCGTCGTGCCGAAGCGCTGGATCGACGACGTCGGCCGCCGTCCGCTCTCCGAGGTCGAGCTGCGGGCGAGCGTCAACTACTACCGCGCCCTCGGGCGCCACATGGCGATCCGCGACGTGCCCGCGACGTACGACGAGTTCGCCGACCTCATGGACTCCTACGAGGCGGAGCACTTCGCCTTCTCCCCCGCCTCGCGGCGGGTGGCGGACGCGCTGGTGGAGCTGGCGACGACGTTCTACCCCCGCCCCTTCGCCGGCGGTGTCCGGCTGTTCGTGCTGGGGATGCTCGACGAGCCGCTGCGGGAGGCGCTGGGCTACGACGACCCCGGACGCGTCGTGCGCCAGGGCGCCCGCGCCGCGCTGAAGGCGCGGGCCCGCGTGCTGCGGGCGCTGCCCCCGCGGCGTCGGCCCAAGCGCGCGCAGGACATGCCGCGGATCCGCAGCTACCCCGGCGGCTTCGACCTCGCCGCCCTCGGCACCTTCCCCGCCCGCCCCGGCGGCTGCCCCGTGCCGCACTGAGGTTCGTGCGTCGAGTTGGGTCGTACGCCGCGGCAGGCGCGTCGAGGTGGGTCGGACGGCGCGGCAGGCGCGTCGAGTTGGGTCGAACAGCGCGGCAGGCGCGGCGAGGTGGGTCGGACGGCGCGGCGTAGGCGTCGAGTTGGGTCGTACGGCGGGCGTCGAGTTGTCATGTCGCCGCGGTTGTCCCCAGGCGGTACGGCGCTGGGTGCGGCCGCGTCGAGAACTGTCGGTGGTCTCGGGTTGAGTGGTGGCCATGACGGGGGTCAGCTCAACTGGGGACGCCGATGGCTTCGGGCCACCGGTGCCGGAACCCCCTGCCGAGTTCCTGGTCGATGCGCCGGAGCCGGACTGGTTGGAGCACGCGTTCACCACGGGTGAGTGGCCGGTCGAGGCGACGCTGGGGTGCCGGATCGTCGCGAGCGACGAGGAGCGGTACGACGCGCCAGGGCCCCCGAGGGAATCGGAGCCCGGATGGACAGTGCCGGGTGTCGACGCGGGACACCCGTTGCTCGAGGCGATCCGGACGGCGACGGACGTGCTCGCTGCCGATGGCCGCACCGGGCTCGGCTGGTTGAGCGCACCGCAGACCGGCATCGCGCTGATCGACGCGCACCGGTTGGTTGCGCGGGCCTCCGCGCTGGTCGCGGTACTGGTGCAGCACGCGGACGAGGTCGAGCTCTATCGGGAGAACGGTGCCTCCACCGCCGCGGTGTGGCTGGCCAACGCCACGGCCATGACCCGACGCGACGCCTACCGGTTCGCGCGGATCGGTGAGGCCATCGCCGGCGACACGAGCCGCTACCGGACCCACCTCGCACCGGCGTGCGAGACCGGTGCGGTGGACACCGAGCAGGCCGACGTCATCGTCAAGGCCCTCGCCGCGCTACCCGACGACCTCGACCCCGACCTGCGACTCCAGGCCGAGAAGACACTGGTCGGCTTCGCCGTCGACCACGACGCCCGCGCCCTACGCGCAATCGGGAAGAAGATCCTCACCGTCATCGCCCCCGACATCGGCGAAGCCCACGACGCCGCGCTCCTGGAACGCGAAGAACGCGAAGCACGGACCGCGTCACGCCTGAGCATCGTCTCCGACGGACTCGGCCGCGTCTGGGGACGGTTCGTGATCCCCGAGCTCCACGGCGCCATGCTCCGCAAAGCCCTCGACGCCTACGCCGCGCCGCAGCACCTCAACGCCGCCGACGACCCCGAGCGACGCTTCCAACGGGACCGGACGACCCCCGAACGCTACGGACGAGCGTTCCAACAGCTCCTCGAGATGCTCGACCACAAAGACCTCCCCAACACGGGCGGCACCGGCGCAACCGTCGTCGTCACCATGACCCTCGATTCACTCCTCGGCGGACTCGCACCAGCATCCCTCGACACCGGCGGCCAAATCAGCGCTAGCGAAGCGCGACGCCTCGCCTGCGACGCCGGCCTCATCCCCGCCGTCCTCGGCACGAAGAGCGAGGTCCTCGACCTCGGCCGCACCGCCCGCTTCCACACCAAAGCCATGCGCACCGCGATGGCCGTCAGGGACAAGGGCTGCGTCGCCGAAGGCTGCACGAGACCACCCCACCAGACCCACGCCCACCACCTCACCGAATGGTCAGCAGGCGGCCACACCAACACGAGAGACGGCTGCCTCCTCTGCGACCAACACCACCACCAGATCCACGACCCGCTCTACCTCGTCGAACGCCTCGGCACCGGCAAGCTCCGCTTCACCCGCCGCGAGTGACACGCGCGTGCCCGGGAACGACGAACGGGGCGGAGCCACCCGCGTGCGGGCAGCCCCACCCCGTCGATCGACGAGGCCCGGACCTCGACAGGTCCGGGACCGGACGTCAGACCAGGCCCTGCTCCTCGAGCCACTCCGACGCGATCGTCGACGCCGGCGACTGGTCCTCGACGCTCTGCACGTTGAGCTCGCGCAGGCCGTCGGCGGTCAGCTTGGCGTTGACCTCGTTGATGATCGCGGCCGCCTCGTCGTCGACGTTGTCGCTGGCGAGCGGCACGACGTTCGACGCGAGGAAGAGACCCTCGGGGTCGTCGAGCACGACGAGGTCCTCCTGGGCGATCGACGGCGTCGCCGTGTAGATGATCGCGATCTGGATGTCGTCGTCCTTCAGCGCCTGCACGGTGAGGGGGCCGCCGCCGTCCTCGATGGGGGCGAAGTCCACGTCGACGCCGTAGGTACCCGACAGCCCCTGCGGCCCGTTGGGGCGGCTCTCCGCCTCGGAGTTCGCGCCGAGGGTGAGCGGCACCGGCACGTCGGCGAGGTCGGCGGCGGAGGTCACGCCGTACTCCTCCGAGAACTCGCGCGTCACCACGTAGGCGTCCTGGTCGGTCGCGTCGGACTGGTCGAGCACGCGGAGCCCCTCGGGCACGGCCTCCTCGAGCGCGGCGTAGACGTCGTCGGCGAGACGGGCCTCCGTGTCGGGCTCCCAGTACTGCAGCACCGGGCCCGTGTACTCCGGGAACAGGTCGATGTTGCCCTCCTCGATCTCGGGGAGGTAGGTCTCGCGCTGGCCGTTGCGGAAGTCGCGGGTGACGTCGTAGCCACCGTCCTCCAGCGCCTGCGCGTAGATCTCGGCGATGATCTCGTTGGAGTAGTAGTCCTGGGACCCGACGACGATCGTGTCGCCGTCACCGCCTCCGGCGGCCAGCGGGTCGGAGTCGTCCCCACCGCCGCACGCCGAGGCGAGCGCCAGGGCGGGGACGAGGGCGAAGGCCGCGCTCAGGCGGCGGCGCAGGGTGGTGGTCATGACGTCCTCTCGGTGGGGCTCTGCTCGGGAACGGTGGAGATCGGGCGCGCATTCCCCGCACGGGCGGAGGTGCGCGGGGTGACGAGGCGCTGCACGAGGGCGAGCACGCCCTCGAGCACGAGCGCGAGGGCGACGACGAGGAGCGCGGAGGCGAGCATGACGTCGTACTCCCGCGCCTTCAACCCCGCGAACAGCAGGCGGCCGAGGCCGACGTCGGCGGTGTAGGCCGCGAGCGTCGACGTCGCCACCACCTGCAGCGTCGCGCTGCGCAGGCCGCCCACCAGCAGCGGCGCCGCCAGCGGCAGCTCGACGCGGCGCACGACCTGCGCCTCCGTCATGCCCACCGCGCGGGCGGCGTCGATCGTCACGCGGTCGACGGACTCGACGCCCGCGTAGGCGCCGGCCAGCAGCGACGGCACGGCGAGCACGACGAGCGCGACGACGGGGCCGGTGAGGCCGATGCCGGTCGCGAGGGCGACCAGGGTGAGCAGTCCGAGCGTGGGGACCGCGCGCGCGGCGCTGGCCGCCAGCACGACCGCGGTGCGTCCCCGACCGGTGTGGCCGACGAGCACCCCGAGCGGTACGGCGATGACCGCGGCGATCCCGACCACGAGCCCGGAGACGAGGAGGTGCTCGACGAGGCGGGTCGCGGCACCGCCGTCACCGGTCCAGTTGCTGCCGGTCGTGAGCCAGCGCCAGGCGTCGACGAAGAGGTTCACCGCGGCGCCTCCTCGTGCTTGCCGGCGCTCGCCAGCTGCGGCTCCGCGAGCACCGGCGCGTCGTCACGGACCCGCTTCGCCCGAGCGCGACCGACCGATCCCCGCGTCCACGGCATGAGCAGCCGGCCGGCCAGCACGACGAGCCCGTCGAGCAGCACCGCGAGCGCGACGATGAGGACGATCCCGGTGACCACCTCGAACCGGATGCCGCGCTGGAAGCCGTCGGTGAAGAGGGTGCCGAGGCTCTGGATGCCGATGACCGCACCGACGCTCACCAGGCTGACGGTGCTGACCGTGATGACCCGGACGCCGGCGAGCAGCACCGGCCCGGCGAGCGGGAGCTCGACCCGCCAGAACGACGACCACCGGGTGTGCCCGACGGCGGCCGCGGCGTCGAGGGTCGTGGCCGGCACCGACGCGAAGGCATCGGCGGCCGAGCGGACGAGCACGGCGACGCCGTACACCGTCAGCACGACGATCATCGTGGCCGACGAGCGCAGCGGGGTGCCGATCAGCACCGGCACGATGATGAAGAGCGGCAGGGAGGGGATCGCGTAGAGCAGGCCCACCCCGACCAGCACCGGGCCGCGCAGCCCCCGGCCGTGCTGCGCCGACCAGCCCAGCGGCACCGCGATGAGGAAGCTCGCGACGACCGCCGGCACGCTCAGCGCCAGGTGGGTGAGGAAGAGCTCGATGACCTGGGGATAGTTCTGGGACAACCACTTCACGCGCCGGGGACCTCCCCGCCAGCGGCCCCGCCAGCGGTCCCGCCAGCGGCCCCGTCAACGGCCCCGTCGAGCACGCCGACCGGCCTCCCGTCGGCGTCCACCACGAGACGCCGCCCGTCCTGCTCCCGCACGCGCAGCTGCCGCTGCCGGCTGCGCAGCCCCAGGAAGTCCGCCACGAAGTCGTCGGCGGGCGCGGCCACGAGCTCGGCCGGCGCGCCCCGCTGCGCGACGACCCCGCCGGCGCGGAGCACGACGACCTCGTCGCCGAGCCGCAGCGCCTCGTCGACGTCGTGGGTCACGAAGAGCACCGTCTTGCCGAGCTCGGCCTGCAGCCGCCGCAGCTCCGCCTGCAGGTCGGCGCGGACGATCGGGTCGACGGCACCGAACGGCTCGTCCATGAGCAGCACGTCGGGGTCCGCGCCGAGGGCACGGGCGACGCCCACGCGCTGCTGCTGGCCGCCCGAGAGCTGCCCCGGGTACCTCCGCCCGAGCGCCGGGTCGAGGCCGACCACCTCGAGCAGCTCCGCGGCCCGGGCGTGGGCGGCCCGCCGCGTCGCCCCCTCGAGACGCGGCACGGTGGCGACGTTGTCGAGCACGCTGCGGTGGGGCATGAGCCCGCCGGCCTGCAGCACGTAGCCGATCGAGCGACGCAGCCGCACCCGGTCCTGATCCTTCACGTCGCGGCCGTCGACGAGGACGGTGCCCGACGTGGGATCGACCATGCGGTTCACCATCCGGAGGAGGGTCGTCTTGCCACACCCGGACGACCCGAGCAGCACCGTGGTGCTGCGCTCGGGGACGACGAGGCTCAGGTCACCGACGGCGACCGTGCCGTCGGCGTACTCCTTGCGGACCGAACGGAACTCGATCAAACGGCTCTCCCTCTCGAGGCGCGCGACATGGAGTCTGGCAGGCGGCACCGACACCCGGACAGGTTCGACACGGTCCCCCCACCCGGATGGGTGCGGGACGCGTGGGGGCGGTCACGCGTGCAGGTCGGCCAGCGCGCTCTCGATGGCGCGGTGGAACGTGGGGTAGGCGTAGATCATGCCGCGCAGCTCCGCCACGGGGACCGCGGCGTGGACGGCGAGGGTGAGGAAGCCCTGGATCTCGCCGCCGGCGGGGCCGACGACGGTCGCCCCGACGAGCACGCCCCGGTCGGCGTCCTCGACGACCTTGACGATCCCCGTCGCTCCCGGTCCGTGGGTGAAGCCGCGCGAGGACTGCTCCAGGGGCGTCGAGCCCACCCGCACCCGCAGGCCCGCGTCGCGGGCGGCGGCCTCGGTGAGGCCCGCACCGGCCACCTCCGGGTCGGTGAAGGTGGTGTGCGGGAGGGCGTGGTAGCCGGCCCGCGGCCGATCCCCGTCGCCACCCTCCGCCAGCACGTCGGCGAGCGCGATCCCCGACTGGTACATCGACACGTGCGTGAACGCCCCCTTGCCCGTGACGTCGCCGATCACCCACAGGCCGTCGACCTCCGCGCCGTCGGCGTCGAGCGCCCGGAGCCGGTCGTCGACGTCGAGCACGCGCGCCGACGGGTCGAGGCCCACGGTCTCCAGGCCGAGGTCGTCGAGGTTGGGCGTGCGGCCCGCCGCGACGAGCAGGCGGTCGGCCTGCACCTCCTCCCCCGTGTCGAGGCGGAGGGTGACCTGGCCGTCGACGTACGACGCGTGCACGGCCTCCACGCCCGTGAGCACGCGGATCCCGTCCGCCACCAGCGCGTCGGTGAGGATCGCCGCCGCCTCCGGCTCGTCGCCGGCGAGGATCCGGTCCCCGTGCTGCACGACCGTCACCCGCGCGCCGAAGCGCGCGAAGACCTGCGCCAGCTCGACACCGATCGGGCCGCCGCCGAGCACGACCAGCCGGCCGGGCACCTCGGTGGCACGCACGGCGTCGCGGTTGGTCCAGACGGGCACGTCCGCGAGGCCCTCGACCGGGGGCAGGGCCGGGCGGGTACCGGGGTTGAGCACGACACCGCGGCGAGCGACGTACGTCGTGGTGGAGCCGTCGTCGGCGGTGACGACCACCCGGCGGGGCCCCTCGAGCCGCCCGGCGCCGCGCGCCAGCCGGCCGCCCGCGTCCTCGAGGCGCTGCACGGCGGCGGTGTCGTCCCAGCCGGCGGTGGCCTCGTCGGAGATGCGCTGCGCGACCGGCGCCCACGAGGGTGTCACGACGACGTCGCCGGCGAGCTGCGAGGCGCGGTGGGCCTCGGCGAGGGCGTCGGCGGCGCGGAGCATCATCTTCGAGGGGATGCAGCCGTAGTAGGGGCACTCACCGCCCACGAGGTGCTTCTCGACCGCGACGACGTCGAGGCCGGCGCGCGCGGCGCCCCCGGCGAGCGCCTCACCACCCGGTCCGGTCCCGACCACGACGAGGTCCACCTCGTGCACGTCCGACTGCTCACTCATGGGCGCCAGCATGCACCCCGGCACCAGCCGGGGCGCGGGACCGTCACGCCGCCGCGAGCCCCAGGTGCACCGCCAGGCCGAGCCCGGCGACGCCGATGGCCCAGCGCAACGGGGTCTCGGGCAGCACCCGCACGACCTGCGGGCCGACCCAGCCACCCACGAGCGCACCGGCGGCGACGCAGCCCGCGGCCGACCAGTCGACGGGGGCCAGCACGGCGTAGACGACCGCCGCGACGGCGTTCGCCGCGCTCGTCGCCAGGTTCTTCACGGCGTTGGTGACGGCGAGGGGCTCCGTCGTGCGCACGGACAGCACGGCGAGCATGATGATGCCGGCAGCGGCGCCGAAGTAGCCGCCGTACACCCCCACCGCCGCGACCTGCGCGCCCGGCACCGCACCCGTGTCGAGGGGACCGCGGCCGCGACGCGCCACCCAGGCCCGCATGCGGTCGCGGGCGAGCAGCAGCACGGCGCCGAGCGCGACGAGGCCCGGCACCACCACCTCGAAGGTCTCCTCGCCGCCGAGGAGCAGGAGCCCCGCACCGAGGGTCCCCCCGAGCGCGGCCCACGCGCACAGCACGGCCACCCGCCGGCCCTGCCCGGCGAGCTCGCGGCGCGAGCCCAGCGCCGTGCCCACGCCGTTGGCGAGCAGCGCCGTCGTGTTCGTGACGTTCGCGGCGAGCGGCGGGAGGCCGGCGGCGAGGAGGGCGGGGTACGACGCGAGCGAGGCCAGACCGGCGATCGAGCCGCACAGGCCGGCCGCGACGCCGGCCAGGACGAGCAGGAGCGCCTCGGTCACCGGTCGTGCTGGTCGAGCCGGGCGAGCAGCGCCTCCAGCACCGTCACGACCCCGGCCTCGGTGTGCGCCGGCGCGAGGTGGGCCGCGCGCTCCTTGACCGTCGGGTGGGCACCCGCCATCGCGAAGGACGCGGCCGCCTCGTCGAGCATCTCGAGGTCGTTGAGGTAGTCGCCGAACGCCGCGGTCTGCGCCCGCGTGACGCCGAGCGCCTCCTGGAGGCGCCGCACCGCAGCGCCCTTGTGGACACCGGCGACCATGACGTCCGCCCACTTCGTGCCCGACACGACGACCTGGTGGTCGCCGGCGAAACCGGCGAGCGCGTCGGCGACGACCTGCGGGTCGTGCGCGTCGTTGATGGCGACCTTGACGATCTCGTCGTCGACCGCGCCGAGGTCGTCGACGAGCTCGCGCGCGGCGTAGTAGCGGTCCACCTCCGCGAGGAAGGCCGGGTCGTCACGCTCGACGTACGCCGCCCGCTTGCCGCACAGCACCACCCCGGCGTCGCGGTCGGCGACCACCTCGCGGAGCGTGCGGACGAGGTCGGCGACCACGGCGGGCTCGATCGCCGTGGACGACACCTCCGCGCCGTCCCGCACGACGTAGGCCCCGTTCTCGGCGATGAAGACCATGCCGTCCGCGGCGCGGTCGAACATGCGGCGCAGCGTGGCGTACTGCCGACCGCTCGCCGGCGCGAACGCCACCCCCGCCGCCGCCAGCCGGTCGAGGAGCGGCCACAGCGTGTCCGGCACCTCGCCGTCGCCGTCGAGGAGCGTGCCGTCCATGTCGACGACCGCGAGCCGCAGCCCGTCGGGCAGGACGGGCAGGTCGAGGGCGGGGCGGTCGGGGGCGGGGCGGTCGGGCGGGGTGGCGGTGTCGAGCTCGGTCACGCCCTCAGCCTCACACGGGCGCGGTGGGCGGGGCGAAATGCGTCGGCCTAGGCCCCCCGCAGCACCGCGGCGAGGTCGAGCGGCTCGCGGTCGGTGAGGAGGCGGACGTCGTCGCTCACCGCGGCGAGCTCGCCGGAGCGGATGGCGGTGTAGGTCGAGACCCACGCGTCGTACTGCCACTCCGGCGCCTCCCACCGGCGCCGCGAGGCGTAGGCCTCCTCGACCGTCTCGTCGTGGGAACGACGTGGGGCGGCCGGTCACCGCGGTGATCACCGCGGCCGCCTCTTCCAGCGTGATCGCGACGGGCCCGGTGAGCTCGTAGGTGCGGCCCGCGTGCGCCACGGGGTCGAGCAGCACCTCGGTCGCCGCGCGCGCGACGTCGGCCCGCGCGACCGCGGCGACCCGACCGTCGCCGGCGGGACCGCGGAGCACGCCGTCGTCGCCGACGAAGAGGGGCAGGACGTCGAGGTAGAAGTTGTCGCGCAGGAACGTCCAGGCCATCCCGCTGGCCCGCAGGTGCTCCTCGGTGGCGTGGTGGTCGCGACCGAGCGTGAACGTGCAGTCGGGGGCGGCGGCGGCGAACGACGTGTAGACGACGTGCTGCACCCCGGCCGCGGCCGCCGCGTCGACGAACGCCCGGTGCACGTCCACCCGGTCGGCGGTCTCGCCGGCGGACACCATGAGCAGCGTCTCGACGCCCTCGAGCGCGGCGCGCGCGGCGTCCGGGTCGGCGTAGTCGCAAGCCAGCGGGACGGCCCCCGGCAGGTTGGGCACGCGGGTGGGGGTCCGGGCCAGGAGGCGCTGCGGCACGCCGCGGCCCGCCAGGTCGCGGGCGACGAGACCGCCGACCGCGCCGGTGGCCCCGGTGACGGCGATGCTGGGCAGGACGGTGGGGTCGGGCCGGGGGGCGGAGGCTGGGGTGCTCACCCCTCCAGGGTGCCCCACGACACCCGATCCGGGGCGGCGCCGGCGCGCACGGCCCGCGGCGCGGCGTCCCACCACCGCCGGGCGGCGCGGGACAGCGCCGACTGCTCCGCGAAGCCGACCATGGCCGACACCTGGGCCAGGGGCAGGTCGGTGCCGGTGAGGAGACGCCGGGCCTCGCCGCGGCGTACCTCGTCCACGAGCGCCCCGAACGTCGTGCCCTCCGCCTCGAGCCGCCGCTGCAGCGTGCGGTGGTGGACCGCGAGGAGCCGCGCGACCGCGGCGATCTCGACGCTGCCGGTGCCGAGCGACTCCCGCACCGCGGCCCGCACCCGGGCGCTGGTGCCGCCGCCCGTGCCCGGCAGCGGCGTCTGCGCCGCCAGGTGGGCGAGCGCGAGCCGGCGCAGCGTGGCGTTCACGCCGGCGAGCCGGTGACCCGCGAGGGCCTGCGGGAGCCGCAGCACCGCCGCGGTCCCGGGCGCCTCGAAGGTGACGGGGGCGCCGTAGGCCGCCTCGTACGCCGCGGGCTCGGCCGCCGGCCGGTAGGGCAGCTCCACGCCCAGGAGGCCGTACGGCCCGCCGTGCAGGTAGGTGATGACGCCGTGGGCGAAGGCCAGGCCCATGTCGGTGCCCTGCACGAGGCCCTCGCCGGCCGGCCCGTAGTGCAGCCCCGCCACGCCCCGCTCCCCCTGCGGGTCGCCGCCGAGCCGCACGCTGAGGGAGCCGTTGTGGACGAAGAGGTAGCGCGACGTGCAGTCCAGCGCGTCCCCGAGCGTCGGCGAGTGCTGGATCGCGACCGCCAGGGAGCCCAGCGTCGTGATGTCCTGGCGGCGGGCGATGCGGAGCCCGAGGTCGGGGCGCCCGAGGGCGTGCGCGGCGAGCTCGAGCAGCTGGGCGGCCGCCTCGTCCCGCACGAGCACGTCGTCGGCCAGCAGGGCGTCGGGGCGCAGGCCGACGGCGCGGGCGTACGCCGCGGGATCGCCCCCGTGGACCGTCACCTCGTCGGCGAACCCGCGCAGCGCGGCCGAGCGGATGTAGCCCATCGTCCCTCCCAGGTGTCGCGTCAGGACAAGATCCTGTCGTACAGGGACAAGTTTCGGACGGCCCCGCGGAGCACCATCGACATCATGAGCACCTCCACGGACCAGAGCACCGAGCACGTCGACGTCGTCGTGGTCGGCGCCGGCCTCTCCGGCGTCGGCGCGGCGTACCGCCTGCAGAGCGAGCGTCCGGGCACGAGCTACGTCGTGCTCGAGGCCCGCGAGGCGATGGGCGGCACGTGGGACCTGTTCCGCTACCCGGGCGTGCGGTCCGACTCGGACATGTACACGCTCGGCTACTCCTTCAAGCCGTGGCGCGACGGCCGCTCGCTCGCCGACGGTCCGTCGATCCTCCGCTACATCGAGGAGACGGCCAGCGAGTTCGGCATCGACGAGCACATCCGGTACTCCTCCCGCGTCGTCGCCGCCGACTTCGACACCGCCACCTGCCGGTGGACGGTCCAGGTCGAGGACCCCCGCACGGGCGAGCGGCGCGCGCTGACCTGCGGCTTCCTCTACTCCTGCGCCGGCTACTACGACTACGACGAGCCGCACCACCCCGACCTGCCCGGCATCGAGGACTTCGCCGGCCAGGTCGTGCACCCCCAGTTCTGGCCCGAGGACCTCTCCTACGCCGACCAGCGCGTCGTCGTCATCGGCTCCGGCGCCACCGCGGTCACCCTCGTGCCGGCGATGCTCGCCGACGAGAGCACGAACGGCGGCAGCGCGCCCGCCGGCCACGTGACGATGCTGCAGCGCACCCCCACCTGGATCAGCGCCGTGCCCCGCGTCGATGCCAACGCCGAGCGCCTCAAGCGGCTGCTCCCGCCGGCCGCCGCCCACCACGCGATCCGGGCGAAGAACATCGCCTTCTCGACGGCCTTCTACCAGTTCTGCCGCCGCCGTCCGCAGCAGGCGCGGAAGCTGCTGACCGGGCTGACGACCAAGTTCCTCGGCGACCCGCAGCTCGTGGCCGACCACTTCACGCCGACCTACGACCCGTGGGACCAGCGCCTCTGCGCCGTCCCCGGCGGCGACCTCTTCAAGGTCATCAAGAGCGGCGCGGCCGAGGTGGTCACCGACCGCATCGCGTCGTTCGTGCCCGAGGGCATCCGGCTCGAGTCCGGCCGGGTGCTCGAGGCCGACGTGGTGGTCACCGCCACCGGCCTGCGGCTGCGCGCCTTCGGCGGCATCGCGCCGAGCGTCGACGGGGTCGAGGTGACGCTCCCCGAGCAGCACACGTGGAACGGCGCCATGGTCACCGGCATCCCCTCCTTCGCGGTCTGCATCGGCTACACCAACGCCTCCTGGACGCTGCGCGCCGACCTCACCCACCGCCTCGTGTGCAAGGTGCTGGCGTGGACCGACGAGCAGGGGTACGCCGCGGCCGTGCCCACCCCGGACGGCGACCTCGGCTCACGACCGCTGCTCGACCTGGCCGCGGGCTACGTGCAGCGCTCCATCGACGCCTTCCCGCGCCAGGGCGACAAGGCGCCCTGGCGCGTGCGGCAGAACTACGTGCTCGACGCGGCGACGACCCTGCGCAGCGACCTGGGGCGGACCCTCACCGGGCTGCGCCCGCGACCGGTCGCCGTCCCCGCCGCGTCGGCCACCCCCGACGCCGCCGAGCCCGGCCTGGTCGACGCGTGAGCACGGGCGTGGGCACCACCGCGACGGTGCAGGACTGGCGTCCCGACATCCTCGGCGAGGGCTTCGAGCAGGCCCGGATCGACCTCGGGCCCGACCCCGACGGCGAGGGCGGCGACGTGCACGCCGTGCTCGTGCGTCGCGTCGTGCGCCCCGAGGAGACCGTCGTCGGCGCCGTGCTGTTCGTGCACGGCTTCTCCGACTACTTCTTCCAGACCGACCTCGCCCACCACTGCGCCGCCCGCGGCCTGGCCTTCCACGCGCTCGACCTGCGCAAGTGCGGCCGTGCCCGGGAGCCCCACCAGACGGCGCACTACGCGAGCGACCTGGCGCTCTACGACACCGAGCTCGAGACCGCCCTCACCGCGATCGCCGCCGACCACCCCGGCGCGCCGGTCGTCGTGATGGGCCACTCGACCGGTGGGCTCGTGCTGCCCCTGTGGCTGGACCGTCGCCGGCGCGAGGACCGCGTCGCGCCCGTGGTGGGCCAGGTGCTCAACAGCCCCTGGTTCGACCTGCAGGGCAAGCCCGTCATGCGCGGACCCGTCACCCAGGCGCTGCGGGCGGTCTCCCGCGTGCAGCCCCTGCGCCGCCTCGACCTGCCCGTGACGACCGTCTACGGCGACGCGCTCCACGTCAGCGGTCGCGGCGAGTGGGACTACGACCTCGCCCTGCGTCCCCTCGCGGGCTTCCCGATCACGGTGGGCTGGCTCAACGCCGTACGCCGCGGGCACGCCGCCCTGCACCGCGGGCTCGACGTCGGCGTGCCGTCCCTGGTCCTCCGCTCCGACCGCACCAGCTTCTCGCGGCGCGTCACGGAGCTGACGGACCGCTCCGACAACATCCTCGACGTGCGCCAGATCGCCCGGTGGGCCGGCTGCCTGGGCGGCGAGACCCACGTCGTACCCGTCGCCGGCGCCCGGCACGACGTGTTCCTCTCGCTCGCGGAGCCCCGCGCCGCGGCGTACGCGGCCCTCGACCGGTGGCTCGACGTGCACCTCCCGGCCGACCTGCCCACGGCCTGACCCGGGGCTCGGCCCGGGGCTCGGACCGGGATGCGCGGCGGGGTCGGGCGCCCCGGGGAAAGAAAACGCGGACCGGTCGGTGACCGGACCTCGGCAGGGGAAAGAAAACGCGGACGATGAGGCCCGACACGCCGAGGCCCTGCCCCTCCCGGTCCGCGTTCTCTTTCCGAGCGTCGCCCCCGCCGCGCACTTTCCTCGGCCCGGCTGGATCCGTCCGCGTTCTCTTTCCTCGAGCGCCCCGGCTCGACCTCCTCGCCCGCGCGGGGGCAACTGGGCCGAAACCGTCGCCACGGGCGAGGTCTGGCCCTACGCTCCGAGGATGCCCTCCCTCCCGCTCCGCCGGCGTGCTCGGCGTGGTAGTGCCGCCGTCCTGCTCGTGCTCGCCCTGACGGTGCTGCTCGGCGCCCACGGCTCCCCCGTGGCGGCCCAGGTGGCCGGCTCCGTGGCCGCAGCCGCCCCGACCGCCCCGACCGCCGCAGCCGCCGCAGCCGTCCAAGCCGCCGCCCCCACCGGCCGCGTCTTCTGGGTCGCCACGAACGGCAACGACGCGAACCCCGGCACGTCGGCGGCGCCGTGGAAGGACCTCCGCCAGTCGATGCAGAAGCTGCGGGCGGGCGACACCCTGTTCGTGAAGGGCGGGCGCTACGCGTCGCCGAACAGCTACGTGATCCGGCCCAACGGGCTCGCGGCGGGCACGCCGGACAAGCGGATCACCGTGCAGGCCGCCAACGACCAGGTGTTCCTCGACGAGCCGCTGGCGATCGACAACGCGCAGTACTGGACGTTCGACGGCTTCAACATCTCCGGCAACGGCGCGCGCTACCGCGACACGACGGAGCCGCCGGGCTACCTCGTGCAGTTCGTGGGCGGCACCGGCTGGATCCTGCGCAACTCCAAGATCTGCTGCTTCGGCACCTACGGCATGGTCCAGGTGTGGGGCCAGCCGAAGGACTGGACGATCAGCCACAACACGATCTGGTCCAACCCCGGTCGCGGCGCCACGGCGGACACCGACCACCTGATCTACGTGCACCCGAACACGGGCTCCGGTCCGGGCTACATCGAGCGCAACGTGCTGGCCGGGTCCTCCAACGGGTCCAACATCAAGCTCGGCGCCTCGTCGCAGACGACGGCGAACGCGGGCACGGCGGGCATCACGATCCGCCGCAACACCTTCCTCGGCGCGTGGACGAACGTGCGTCTGGCCTTCGAGACCTCGGGCTCGCTCATCGAGGACAACATCATGCTCGGCGCCACCCGCGACTGGCCCGACGGGCCGGCGTCGGTGCAGCCGTACTGCCTCGACGGGCGCGGCAACGTCACCCGCACCGACCTCTGGTACGGCCCGCCGACCCGCCGCCACACCGACCCGATCCGCGGCACCTACTGCCGCTACTCGGGCCAGTGGACCGACCAGGGCGGCCACGTGAAGCGCGACCCCCGCCTGCCGGTGTCGAGCAGCGCGGTCTACAACCAGCGCTCGCTCTCCTCCCTCGACCAGTCGCAGTTCCTGCCGCGGGACGTGCCGGCCCGGTCCTACGGCCGGTTCAGCCAGTTCGACCAGGCACTGACCGGCGACTGGGACGGCGACGGCGTCGACACGCCCGCCGGCGTGCTCGGCAACCGGGTGCACCTCACCAACGAGGCGTCCGACGCCGGCTCGGTGGAGTACGTGGCCCCCGGCTCCGGCGAGTCCGAGCGCATCATCACGCTCGGCAAGGTCGGCTGGCGCTTCGTCGTGGGCGACTGGGACGGCGACGGCACCGACGAGATCGGCGTCTTCGACCCCAGCACCGCGACGTTCCACCTGCGCACCCAGGAGGGACGCGTCGGGTCGTTCTCCTTCGGCTCCCGCAGCCGGAGCTACGAGCCGATCGCCGGCGACTGGAACGGCGACGGCAAGGACGAGGTGGGCCTGCTCGACACCAAGAGCAAGGTCTTCGCGATCCGCACCAGCGCCACGACGTCGACCAGCTTCCAGTTCGGGGCGGTCTCCGCGGCGTACCAGGTCACCACGGGTGACTGGAACGGCGACGGCAAGGACGAGATCGGCATGTGGCGCGTCGCGAACCGCACCTTCGCGCTGCGGCACTGCGTCACGGCCACCTGCGACCAGGCACCGACCGGCATCGTCATGGGCACGCAGGCGCTGGCGCCGTACTACCAGCCCATCGGCGGCACGTGGGAGCGCGGCCAGCGCACCGACACGATCGGTGTCGTGCTCTGGACGCAGTGGCTCCGCGCGCGGCAGAACGCCAACCCGACGACCTACTACCCCACCCGCAACTACGAGGGCTGAGCACGCGCCCGCCACCCGTGGAGGATGATGGCGGACATGGGACGAGAGGACGTGACCCCCGCCGTCGCCAACATCGACGAGAGCGCCGTGACGGTGGGCAAGCCGAAGCAGCGTGCCGTCGGGGTGCCGGCGGTGGCGCACGCGATGCAGATCGCGGTCGAGCAGATGGGGCCCGTCCGCACCGGCGAGACCCTGCGGCTCGTCAACCAGAAGCACGGGTTCGACTGCCCGGGCTGCGCGTGGCCGGAGGGTGACCACCGGAGCGCGGCGGAGTTCTGCGAGAACGGCGCGAAGGCCGTCGCCGAGGAGGCGACCCGGCGCCGGGTGCCGCCGGAGTTCTTCGCCGCGCACCCGGTCGCCGAGCTGGAGACCTGGGACGACTTCGCGCTCGGCCAGCAGGGGCGGCTCACCCACCCGATGCTGCTCGACGAGGGGGCCAAGCACTACCGCCCGGTGACGTGGGAGGAGGCGTACGCCGTGGTGGCCGACGAGGTCGCCGCGCTCGACTCCCCCGACGAGCTGGTCTTCTACACGTCCGGACGCACCTCCAACGAGGCCGCGTTCCTGTGGCAGCTGCTGGCCCGCGGCCTCGGCACCAACAACCTCCCCGACTGCTCGAACATGTGCCACGAGTCGTCGGGCTCCGCCCTCACCGAGACGATCGGCATCGGCAAGGGCTCGGTGTCGCTCCACGACGTCGAGACCGCCGAGCTCGTCATCGTCGCCGGGCAGAACCCCGGCACCAACCACCCGCGCATGCTGTCGGCGCTGGAGAAGACGAAGCGCAACGGCGGCACGGTCGTCGCGGTCAACCCGCTGCACGAGGCCGGGCTGCTCCGCTTCGACAACCCCCAGAAGGCCCGCGGCGTCGTCGGCCGCGGCACCCCGATCGCCGACGTGTTCCTCCAGGTCAGGCTCGGCGGCGACCAGGCGCTCTTCCAGGCCCTCGGCGCCCTCCTGCTGGCCGCCGAGGAGGCCGCCCCCGGCACCGTCCTCGACCACGCCTTCGTCGAGGAGCGCACGCGGGGCTTCGCGGAGTACGCCGCGCACCTCGCCTCGCTGGACTGGGACGACGTCGCGGAGGCGACCGGCCTGGAGCGGTCGCAGATCGAGGAGGTCGCCGCGCTCCTGCTCGGCTCCGGCTCCACCATCGTCTGCTGGGCGATGGGCCTGACCCAGCACAAGCACTCCGTCGCCACGCTCCGCGACGTCGTCAACCTGTTGCTCCTGCAGGGCAACATCGGCCGCCCCGGCGCCGGCGTCTGCCCCGTGCGCGGGCACTCCAACGTGCAGGGCGACCGCACCATGGGGATCTTCGAGCAGATGCCCGCGTGGTTCCACGACCACCTCGACGCGGAGTTCGGGTTCACCTCGCCGCGCGAGCACGGGTGGGACACGGTGGCGGCCATCGAGGCCATGGCCGCGGGGAAGGCCAAGGTGTTCCTCGGCATGGGCGGCAACTTCGCCCGCGCCACCCCGGACAGCGCCGTCACCGAGGAGGCCCTGCGCTCGCTCGACCTCACCGTGCAGGTGTCGACGAAGCTCAACCGCTCCCACGTCGTGCACGGACGTCGCGCGCTCATCCTGCCGACGCTCGGACGCACCGAGGCCGACGTGCGGGCCAGCGGACCGCAGCGCGTCACCGTCGAGGACTCGATGAGTGCCGTCCACGCCTCCCAGGGACGGCTGGCCCCCGCCAGCGACGAGCTGCGCAGCGAGGTGGCGATCATCTCCGAGCTCGCCGAGCGGCTCCTGGACGGCCGCGACAACGCTCCCCAGGCGGACTGGCGCGCGTTCCGCGACGACTACGCGACGATCCGGGCGTCGATCTCCCGCGTCGTACCGGGGTTCGAGGACTTCGAGGCGAAGATCGACGTGCCCGGCGGGTTCGTGCTGCCGCACCGCCCGCGCGACGAGCGCGGCTTCACCACGCCGTCGGGCAAGGCGGAGTTCACCGTCAACGAGCTGGAGTTCCCGCGCGTGCCCGCGGGGCGCCTGCTGCTGCAGACGCTGCGGTCGCACGACCAGTACAACACCACGATCTACGGCAAGGACGACCGCTACCGGGGCATCCACGGCGGTCGCCGGGTCGTGCTCGTGCACGCGGACGACCTGGCCGAGCAGGGGCTCGCCGACGGCGACGTCGTCGACCTCGTCTCGGAGTGGAGCGACGGCGAGCGCCGCGCCGAGGCCTTCCGCTGCGTGGCGTACAGCACACCGCGGGGGTGCGCCGCGGCGTACTACCCCGAGACGAACGTGCTCGTGCCGCTGGGTTCCTACGCCGACACCTCCCGCACCCCGACCTCGAAGTCCGTCGTCGTGCGCCTCGAGCCGCACGGCGCCCGCTAGGTTTCTCCCATGGAGGAGCCTCCCTTCGCGTCTGCGCTGGACCCCACCACGCGCACGGTGACCGTGACCGGCGGCGTCTGGGCGTTCCGCGACGTCGAGGAGCTCGACCGGGCCATCACCGCGGCCTCGGAGGGCCTCACCCGGTCGATCACCCTCGACCTGAGCCGGGCGGACTTCCTGCCGAGCCTCGGGATCGGCACGCTGCTGTCGCTGCGGCGCCGCATGCGCCTGCACGGCGCCGACCTCACGGTCGTCGCCGCGCCGGGCACCGTCGCGCACCGGGTGCTGACGATCACGGGCGTCGAGGTGGTGGAGAGCGATGGCTGAGGTCGTGGCCTTCCAGACCGAGGTGCCCTTCACCGACCGTGGGGCCGACCTGGCCCGCCGGCTCCTGCGTCACCACCTCGCCACGGCGGGCACCGCCCAGGTGGTGACGGAGAACGCGCTCCTCGTCCTCCACGAGCTGGTCGCCAACAGCCTCGACCACGGCTTCCCCTGCCCCAACGAGACGCTGCACCTCGCGTGGGAGGCGACCCCCGAGACCGTCGTGCTGCGGGTCACCGACCACGGCCCCCACCCGCGGTGCCCCCGCTGCCACCCCCGCCGGGCGCCCGCCGCCGGCCTGCCGCCGGTGACGGGCGACGGGGCGCGGCTGCAGGTGCAGCAGCCCGAGCTCGACGCGCCCCGCGGCCGCGGCCTGCTCATCGTCGACGGGTTGTCCGACCGGTGGGAGGTCACGACCCACGCCGGCGCGACGACCGTCGAGGTGCACCTGGCGACCGCCGCCGATCCGAGGGCGGGCTGAGGCTCCTCCCCCGTGCCCGCCCGCCGGACGTCATGCGGGGCGGTCGCCCCGGGCGCCGGACGGGATGACGTCCCGGGTACGGCGCGGATCGCCCGCGAGGCCGAGCCGCGCCCGCAGCGTCGATCCGACCGGCGCCTCCCGGAAGAGACCGCGTCCCGCCAGGAGGGGCAGCACCAGGCGTGCGAAGCGCTCGAAGTCGACGGCCGTGTCGGCGTACATGACGGTGAAGCCGTCCGCCGTGCCGGCCCGCCACCAGTCCTCGAGGTCGTCGGCGATCGCCTCCGGTGAGCCGACGACGAGACGGTGGCCGCCGGCCGAGGCACCGACCGTCAGCCGCGCGAGCTCGGTGGCCGTGCGGGGCTGCTCGGCGACGAGCGCCCGGAGGCTGACCTGGAACCCGGTCGAGCCCTCGCCGCCCTGCGCCAGCTCCGGCAGGTCCTCGACGAGGATCGGCGTGTCGACGCCGTGGTCGGGCAGCCCGAGGGTGGCGAGGAGGTTCTGCGCGACGTCGACCAGCGGCAGCGTGGCCTGGAGGGCGGCGAGCCGTTCCTGCGCGTCGGCGTCCGTCTCGCCGACGAGCACGATGACGCCGAGCGAGACCTTGACGGCGTCGGGGTCACGCCCCGCGGCGGCGGCCCGCGCACGGATGTCCTCCCGGAAGGCCACGGCCTTGCCCTGCGTCTGGGCCACGGTGAACACCACGTCGGCGAAGTCACCCGCGAGGCGGAGCCCGCCCTCGGAGCCACCCGCCTGGACGACGACGGGACGCCCCTGGGGACCGGCAGGCACGGGCAGCGGCCCGGCGACGGAGAAGAACTCGCCCCGGTGGTCGATCCGGCGGATCCGGTCGACGTCGCCGTAGATCCCCGACTCCTTGTCCCGCGGGAGCGACCCCGGGCCCCACGCGTCCCACAGCTTCGTGACGACCTCGAGGAACTCGTGGGCGCGGCGGTAGCGCACCTCCTTCTCCGGCGCGGCGCTCCACCCGAAGTTGGCCGCCGCGGCGGGCGCGAAGGTCGTGACGACGTTGACCGCGGCCCGGCCCTTGCTGACGATGTCGAGCGACTGGAACCGGCGCGCCAGGTTGTACGGCGCGTTGTAGGTCGACGAGCTGGTCGCCACGGCCCCCACGCGCTCGGTCACCGCGAGCAGGTTGCCGAGGAGCACCAGCGGGTCGATGCCGCCGCCGGGCGTCGAGGCGATGTCGGGTCCCAGCGCGGGGGCGTCCCCGAGGAAGACCGCGTCGAGGCCGACCTCGTCCGCGATCCGGGCGAGGCGCTGGTAGTGGTCGATGCTCAGGTGCAGGCCCGGGTCGGCCTCCGGGAGCCGCCAGGCGGTGCGGAAGTGACCGGGCGTCATGAGCGAGGCGATGAAGTGGGGCGCACCCGACGGGGTGGGCGACGGGGTCTCGGGCACGGGGGTCCTCGGGGTCCGGTGAGCCACCCGGGTCGTGGTGTGAGGCCTGCGGAAAGCCGCGGCCTCGCACCACGACCCGGGAGGGGGGTGGAAGAGGGGGTGGGAGAGGGGTGGGTCAGGCGGAGGTCACAGGTTGAGACCCGTGCCGTGCACGCCGTGCTCGTCGATGAGGGCGAGCTCCTCGTCCGTGAACGGCGCGGCCTCGAGCGCCTGGATGTTGTGGTCGAGCTGCCAGGTCGAGCTGGCTCCGACGAGCGCCGTGCTGACCTCGGGCTTGCGGAGCACCCACTGCAGGGCGAGCTGCGCGAGCGACTGGCCGCGGGCGGCGGCGAGCTTGTCGAGCTCCGCGGCGCGCTGCCGGTAGGTCTCGTCGATGGAGTCCGGGCTGAGGAACGAGGAGTTCTCGGCCCGGGCACCCTCGGGGATCGACTCGAGGTACTTGTTCGTCAGCAGGCCCTGGGCGAGCGGCGAGTAGACGATGAGGCCGAAGCCGTCCTCGCGGGCCGTCTCGATGAGCCCGCCCGGCTGCTCGATGCGGCGGTCGAAGATGGAGTAGCGCGGCTGGTGGATGAGGAGCGGCACGCCCGCCTCGCGCAGCAGCCCGGCGATCGCGTGCGCGCGGTCGGGGGCGTAGTTCGAGATGCCGACGTGCAGCGCCTTGCCCTGCTGGACCGCGCTCGCCAGCGCGGCCGCGGTCTCCTCCAGCGGCGTGTCCTCGTCGGGCCGGTGGTGGTAGAAGACGTCCACGTAGTCGGTGCCGAGGTCGCGCAGGCTGTGCTCCAACGAGCTCAGCAGCGCCTTCCGCGAACCACCGCTGGTGAAGGGGCTGGGGCCGAGGTCGCCGCCGGCCTTCGTCGAGAGGAAGAGCTCGTCGCGGTAGGGCGCGAGGTCCGTGGCGAGCACGCGCCCGAAGGTCTGCTGGGCGGCGCGGTGCGGCGGGCCGTAGCGGTCGGCGTTGTCGAAGCTGCCGATGCCCAGGTCGAAGGCGTGGAGGATGATCTCGCGCTGCGTCTCGAAGTCGTAGTCGCGACCGAACTTCTGCCACAGGCCGAACGAGAGGGCCGGCAGCCGCAGCCCGTGCGTGCCGACGCGGCGGGTGGCGATGCTGGCGTAGCGGTCGGGGTTCGCGACGTACGGGGTGTCCCAGCGGGGCGAGGTGGTCATGGGGTTCCTTCCGGGTGGCGGGGATCAGGAGCGGGGGCGGCGGAGCGCGGCGGGCTGGAGCGACGGCGTGTGCTGGCCGGTGTCGCGCTCGAGGAACTGCGTGCCGGGGTCGACGATCTCGTCGATGCGGTCGAGCACCGCGTCGGGGAGCGACACCGCGACCGCCTTCAGGTAGGCCTCCAGGTGGTCCTGCGTGCGCGGCCCGATGATGACGCTGCTGATCGCGGGGTGGTTGAGGGCGAACGCGATGGCGAGCTCGACGAGCGTGAGGCCGTTGTCCTCGGCCAGGGCGGCGAGGGCGTCCGCGGCGACGAGCTTGCGCTGGTTGCGCTCGGCGGCGATGTCGAAGCGTCCCGGGATGAGGTCGGCACGTGCCGACTCGGGCTGCTCGCCGCCGACGCGGTAGCGGCCGGAGAGCCAGCCGGCAGCCAGGGGGCCGTAGCTGAGCACGCCGACGCCGTACCGCTCGACGACGGGGAAGACCTCGCGCTCGGCGCCGCGGACGAGCAGGGAGTAGGGCAGCTGCTCGGTGTGCGGGGCCACGAGCCCGTGCTTCTCGGCCAGCCAGTGCGCCCGCACCTGCTCGTGCGCGGGGAAGGTGGAGGTGCCGTAGTAGCGGATCTTGCCCGCCCGGACCAGGCCGTCGAGCGCCTGGAGCGTCTCGAGCAGGTCGGTGCGCGGGTCGGGGCGGTGCGCCTGGTAGAGGTCGATGTGGTCGGTGCCCAGTCGGCGGAGGCTGTCCTCGACCGCGCGGGTGATCCACCAGCGGGAGTTGCCGGCGTGCCGCGGGTCGTCGCCGATCTGCCCGTGGAACTTCGTGGCGACGAAGACGTCGTCGCGGCGTCCCCGGAGGGCCTCGCCGAGGATCTCCTCGGAGAGCCCCTGGGCGTAGGCGTCGGCGGTGTCGACGGCGTTGATGCCGGCGTCGAGCGCCGCGTGGATGATCCGGATGCTCTCGTCGCGCTCCTGCCAGCGGCCGAAGTTCATCGTGCCGAGGGTGAGCGGGCTGAGGAGGACGCCGGTGCGGCCGAGGACGCGGTTGACCTCGATGGTCATCAGACGGGCCTTTCGGGGGGTGGTGTCGGGTGGGCGGTCGATCGGGGCGGGGGTCAGAAGAGACCGGTCGTGGGTGGTTCCTCCCCGGCGACGTGCCAGGCGCCGGCGACGGCCTGCTTCCACTGGCGCGGGTTGTGGTTGGCGGCGGTGCGGGCGTTGCGCCAGTGCCGGTCGAGGCCGAGGGCCCGGTCGGTGATCGACCCGCCGCCGGTGTCGAAGAGCAGCTCGGCGGCCTTGAGGGCGGACTCGATCGCGACGACGCCGGCCTGCGCGACGTGCACCGCGGCTGCGGAACCCGCCGCGCGGGCCTCGTCGCCGGTGAGCCCCCAGGTGGCCTGCAGCTCCTCCGCGGCGAGCAGCACCACGGCACGGGCGGCCTGCGCGCGGGCCGCGATCTCGCCGACCGTCTGCCGGACGTAGGGGTCCTCGGCGCTCGTCGTCGCACTGCTGTGCTTGATCGGCCGCGCGCGCTCGCGCACCCACCACACGGCGTCGTCGAGCGCCCGGGCCGCGACCCCGGCCTGGACGGCGGCCAGGTAGAGCTGGGCGAAGCTGCCCTGCCACGGGTTGTCGGGCACGGCCTCGCCGCCGACGACGGCCTCGTCGTCGCTGACGCGCACCCCGTGCAGCCGCGTCGTGCCGCTCGCCGTGAGGCGCTGGCCGACGGCGTCGAAGTCGTCGACGAGCTCGACGCCCTCGCGGTCGGTGGGCACCGTGAACCGCACCAGCGTCCCGTCGGCCGCCTGCGCCTGGGCGGAGAACCAGGAGGCGTAGAGGCCGCCGGTGGAGTAGTACTTCTCACCCGTCACGACCCAGCCGCCCTCCACGCGCTCGGCCGTCGTCGAGACCGAGCCGCTGGCACCGCCGGAGCGCTCGTTCCCGGTGCCCGCCTGGAGGCCCCGCGACAGCAGGCGCGCGAGGGCGCGGTCGCGGTGCGGCAGGTCGGGCCGGCTCGCGACCTGGACCGAGGCGAGGAACGTCGAGCGCAGGGCCTGCGCGACGCTCGAGTCGGCGCGCGCGACCTCGATGACGAGGTCGACGGCGTCGCGGAGCGACCCGCCCGCGCCCCCCTCGTCGCGGCTCACGACGAGGAGGCCGACGCCGGCGGCGCCCAGGGCGCGGACGTCGTCGAAGGCGAAGTCGCGGGCGGCCTCCCGCGCGGCCGAGGTCGCGGCCAGGCGCTGCAGGACCGGCGCGACGGCGGCCCGCACACCCGCGACGGTGAGGTCGGAAGCATCCGGAGCACCGGGTCCACCGGGTCCACCGGGAACGGCGTGCGGCTGGGTGGGGGCGTCCTGCACGGCGGTCACGCCGGGACCTCCGTCCGGGTCGTGGCGAGCCCGAGCGCGCGCCGCAGGGTGTCGCGGCCCGTGGCGTCGTTCGGCGGCGGGGCGAGCGCGGAGAGCGTGGAGAGCACTTCCCGCACGTCGGCGGCACCCCCCTCCGGGGCGAGCAGCAGCGCCTGGAGGCCGCGGTCGGCCGCCCATGTCGGGAGGTCGGCGACGTCCGATCCGCCGGCCCCGGTCCAGCGGCCCGCGAGCACGACCTCGGTCCGCTGGCGCCCCGTGGCCTCGAGGGCCGCGGCCAGCGCCGTACCGGCTCCGTCCAGGTCGTCCGGGTCGAGGATCACCAGGTCGGCCGAGGCGGCGGCCTCCCACCCGATCGCGGCGACGTCGGCCACCGCGAGCACCGGACGGCCCTGCACCGACGAGGGGCCGTCGAGGGGACCGGCGACCCGGTAGGCCGCGCCCTCGTGGTGGATCGGGCGCAGCAGGGTGTCGTCCACGACGATCGCGGCCTCCTGGTCCCCCAGCAGCGCCTCGCGCGGGAAGGACTCCCAGAGGCCGGTGAGGACCGCGGCGTACTCCGCCCACCGCTCCCCCGGCGTCACCGCCGGCACCGGCCGGTCCGGGACACCGTCGCTCACGTCGTCGCCGACGCCGGGACGCAGCACGACGCCGGCGCGTCCGCCGGTGGCGCGGTCGAGCGAGAGCACCCGCCGCGCGGTGTTGTACGGCGCGTGCTGCGTCGTCGGCACGTCGACGAGGTAGCCCAGGGACGGCGCGAGCGGTGCCAGGTAGGACGCCACGACGCTGGGGTCGAGCACGCCCGGGGCGGCGTCGCCGTCACGGAGGCGGACGGCCACGACCCCGGCACCCGCGGCGGCGGTCACGAGGTCGACCGCCACGGCGAGCGACACGACACCGGTGCCGGGGTCGGGCTCGCCGACCGTGAGGTCGAGCAGGAGGGGGACGGTCATGCGCTGGCCTTCGTCGAGGTGGACAGGTCGGAGGTGGGGTCGAGGCGACCTGGCACGGCCGGCAGGCCGAGCCCGAGGTGGTCGCGGAGGGTGGTGCCCTCGTAGTCCCGGCGGAACAGGCCCCGTCGCTGCAGCTCGGGCACGAGGCCGTCGACCACGCCGTCGAGCCCCGAGGGCAGCACGTCGGGCATGAGGTTGAAGCCGTCGGCGGCCCCGTGACGGAACCAGCGCTCGACGTCGTCGGCGACCTGCTCCGGCGTGCCGACGACGATGCGGTGCCCGCCGCCGCCGGACAGCGTGCGCAGGAGCTGGCGGAGGGTGGGGTTCTCGCGGTCGATGAGGTCGCGCACCACCCGGTAGAAGGTCTGCGAGCCGCCGGCCGTGTCGGGGTCGTGGAGGATCTCGGTCGGGATCGGCTCGTCGTCGGCGAGCTCCGTGAGGTCGACGCCGAGCTGGCCAGCGAGCCGGGCCCGCGCGTAGGCGTCGGGCAGCACCTCGTCGAGCACCTCGCGACGCCGGCGCGCCTCCTCCTCGGTGCTCCCGATGACGGTCGAGAGGCCGGGGAGCACCACGATCTCGTCGGGGTCGCGGCCGAGCTCGGCCGCGAGCGTGCGCAGCTCGGTGCGGAACGCGCGCGCCGTGGCGAGGTCCTGCTCGGCCGAGAAGATCACCTCGCCGACGCGGGCGGCGAGCCGCTTGCCGTCGCTCGACCCGCCCGCCTGGACGACGACGGGGCGGCCCTGCGGCGAGACCAGCGCCTCGCGGTCCGCCCAGCGCCCGACGACCTCCTCGACCACGAGGGCCGCACGGCGGTAGCGCAGCGCGTGCTCCGGCTCGCCCGACCGGCCGAAGTTGGCGGCCGCGGCCGCCCCGGCCGTCGTGACGACGTTCCAGCCGAAGCGCCCGCCGGTCACGTGGTCGAGGTCGCCGAGGCGGCGGGCGAGCTCGACCGGGTCGTTGTACGACGAGGAGAGCGTCGCGATGAGGCCGATGCGCTCGGTCTCGGCGGCGATCCGGGCGAGCACGGTGGTCGGCTCGAGGTTGTTGCCGGTGCGGTGCCGGATGCTGGGGTCGAGCACCGGCCCGTCGGCGAGGAAGACGGCGTCGAGCTTGGCGGCCTCGGCGCGTCGCGCGATGGACGTGTAGTGCTCGATGCCGTAGCTCGCCAGCCCGTCGGTGCCGGGGAACCGCCACGAGCCGCCGAAGACCCCGGCGTTGAGGATGTTGACGTTGAGGTGCAGCTGATCGGCCATCAGAGGGCCCCTTCCTGCGAGCGGTCGACGGGGGCGTCGGCGTCGTCGAGCGACCGCCGATCGCGGTAGTAGCCCGGTTCGGGGGTGCGGCCGTTGACGACGTGGTCGCCGACGATGCGCGGCTTGTGGACGACCGGGTTGTGGGAGGCGAGGGTGCGCGCGTTGCGCCAGTGCCGGTCGAGGTGCACCTGCTCGCGCACCGCGGACGAGCCGCCGGCGTCGAACGCGGTGGTCGCGGCGTCGAGGACGGCCTCGATCACGCCGACCTGCGCCGAGGACGTCACGACGTACGCCGCGCTGTAGGCCGCCTCCTCCCCCACGGCGTGCGCCTCCTCGAGCGCCTCCACGGCGGTGCGCAGCAGGCCCTCCGCCGTGAGCACCCGGGTGTGGATGCGGCCGACCACGCCGAGCACCTCGGGGTCGCTCGTCGCGTCCTGGCTCAGCGCGTGGAGGCTGGTGCGGGTGCGCGACCGGACCACGGCGGTGGTCTCCGCGAGCACGTCGCGGGCGATGCCGACGAGGTTGGCGAGGTGCACCAGCTGGACGAACGAGTCCAGCCCGCGCAGGGCCTCCCTGAACCCGCCGACGTCGCCGTGGGGCTCCACGGGGACGTCGTCGAACAAGGTGGTGCCGCTGCCGGTCTGGCGCTGCCCGACCCCGTCCCAGTCGTCGACGTGCGTGACGCCGGGGTGGCGCGCGGGCACGACGACGAAGCCGCGGCGGTCGTCGTCGTGGACCACGGCGGCGCGCACGTAGTCGGCGAACCGGGCGCCGGTCGAGTAGAACTTGCGCCCCGACACCAGCCGCGCCCCGTCCGCGGCGACCCGCACGCGGGTCGTCGTGGGCTCGGCTCCCGGCACCGTCGACGGCTCGGACTGGGCGTTGCCGAACACCGCCCCGTCCGCGATGGCCGCGAACCAGTGGCGCCGCGCCTCCGCGTCGACCTCCTGGCGCAGGATCTCCGTCGCGGTGAAGTGGCCACGCCAGATCTGCGGGAGGTTCGAGTCGGCCTGCCCGGCCTCGACGAGGAGACCGACCAGGGTGGGCAGGTCGACGTCGAACCCGCCGTGCTCGGCCGGGACGCGCAGCCGCCCGAAGCCGGCGTCGGCGAGGGCCCGCACGCCGGCGTAGGGGTGCTCGCGCCGCAGGTCGCGCTCCCCCGCCCCGACCGCGAGGTCGGCGAGCACCGCCCGGATGCGGGGCAACGCCGCGGCGAGCGTGCGCGGCTGGCCGGCGGCACCGGTGCGGGTGCCGTCGGGGATCGTGCGGGGGCCGTCGACGGTCATGACGCTGCTCCTGGGGTGAGGGCGCGGCCGGCGATCGCGTCGAGCAGCCGCTCCGTGTAGGGGTCGCCGGGGGCGGAGAAGACCCGCTCGGTGGGGCCCTGCTCGACGATCCGGCCGTGCTGCATGACCGCGACGCGGTCGGAGATCGCCCGCACCACGGCGAGGTCGTGCGAGATGAAGACGTAGGTCAGGCCCCGCTCGTCCTGCAGCCGGCGCAGGAGGTCGAGGATCTGCGCCGCCACCGACACGTCGAGCGCGGAGATCGGCTCGTCGAGCACGACGACCTCCGGCTCGAGCACGAGGGCGCGCGCGATCGCGACCCGCTGGCGCTGGCCGCCCGAGAGCTCCCGGGGGTGACGCCGCAGGAAGTCGGCCGACAGCGCGGCGGCCTCGAGCGCCGCGACGACGCGCTCTTCGTGCTCGCGCCGCTGCTGCCGGCGGCGCCCCGGGTGGAGCGACCGCGGCGCGAACGAGCGCAGGGGCTCCTCGACCACGTCGCGCACGTCGAAGCGGGGGTCGAACGAGGCGAACGGGTTCTGGTGGACGATCTGCACGGCACGGCGCAGGGGGCGGAAGCCGGCGCGGTCGAGGTGCGTCACGTCGGATCCCAGCAGGCGCACCGTGCCCGACGTCGCCTCCGTCAGGCCGGTGAGCACCCGGGCCGTCGTGGACTTCCCGCTGCCGGACTCGCCGACGATGGCGAAGGTCTCCCCGCGGCGTACGTCGAAGGAGACGCCGTCGACGGCGGTGAGGTCGCCGTAGGTCCGCGTCAGGTCGCGCACCTCCACCACCCGGTCCGCCGGAGCGGCCGAGCGGGGCGGGCGCGGCACCACGGGCCGGCGCGACGGCACGGCGTCGAGCAGGCGACGGGTGTAGGCGTGCTGCGGCGCCGCGATGACCTCGGCCGTGGGACCGAGCTCGACGAGGCGGCCCTCGTGCATCACCCCGATGAGGTCGGAGCGGTCGGCGGCGACACCCAGGTCGTGGGTGACGAGCACGACCGCCGTGCCCGAACGACGGCGGAGGTCGTCGACGAGGTCGAGCACCTGCTGCTGCACCGTCGCGTCGAGGCCCGAGGTGGGCTCGTCGGCGACGATGAGCTCCGGCTCGGCGGCGACGGCGGCCGCCACGAGCACGCGCTGGCGCATGCCGCCGGAGAGCTCGTGGGGGTACTGCCGCACGCGGCGCGCCACGTCGGTGAAGCCGACGAGCTCGAACAGCTCGTGCACCCGGCGGGCCCGGGCCTCGGCGTCGAGGTCGGTGTGGAGCAGCAGCACGTCCTCGACCTGGGCGCCGACCCGGCGCACCGGGTCGAGCGAGACCGTCGGGTCCTGCGGGACGAGGCTGACCGCGCTGCCACGGACCGCGCGCCAGCCCCGCGGGCTCAGGTCGGTGAGGACCTGGTCGCGGAACCGGATGCGGCCGCCGACGACCTCCCCGTTCTCGGGGAGCAGGCCCAGCACGGCATGACCGGTCGTGGTCTTGCCGGAGCCGGACTCGCCGACGAGGGCGAGGACCTGGCCGGGCGCGAGCTCGAACGACACGTCGTGCAGCACCCGTCGGGTCGAGCGGCCCACGCGGTAGGCGACCGAGAGGCCCTCGACGGAGAGGAGCGGGGACGCCTCGGGGGTGTCGGTCATCGGGTGCTCCGCTTCGCGAGGTGGCGGGAGATGTGGTTGGTCGCCAGCACCACGGCGACGACGGTGAGCCCCGGGTAGAGCGTCAGCCACCCGCGCGTCGCGATGTAGTTGCGACCGTCGGCGACGAGGCGCCCCCACTCCGGGTCCGGCGGCTGGGCACCGAGGCCGAGGAAGCTCAGCGACGCGATCCAGATGATCGCGATGCCGAACTGCACCGTGATGAGCGACAGCGTCGGGGCGATCGAGTTCGGCACGACGTGGCGGCGCAGGATCGCGAGGCTCGAGGCGCCGCTGGTGATCGCGGCCTCGACGTACGTGCTCGCCCGGGCCTTGAGCACCTCGGAACGGATGAGGCGCGCGAACGTGGCCGACGAGGTGAGGCCCACGGCGATGGCCGCCTGCACGATCCCGAAGCCGAGGAGCACGACGAGGGTGATCGCCAGCAGGAAGCCGGGGATGGAGAGGACCACGTCGATGACCCGCATGACGACGGTGTCGACGAACCCGCCGAACCAGCCGGCGACGGCCCCGGCGAGCGACCCGACGAGCACGCCGACCGCGACGGCGATGGCGGACCCCGACAGCGAGGCGCGCGCGCCGTGGACGACGCGGGAGTAGACGTCGCGTCCGAGGTTGTCGGTGCCGAACAGGTGGCCCTCGCCCGGCGGACGCAGGTTGTTGGCGGGGTCGACGGCGACGGGGTCGTAGCTGGTGAACAGCTGCGGCACGACGGCCCACAGCAGCACGAGACCGACGACGGCGAGCGCGAGGCCGAGGCTCCAGCGAGCCCCGGTCCAGCGGAGGACGGCGCGGGCCCGGGAGCCGGCGGTGACCGCGGGTGCGGCCGGCTCGCCCGCCGGGGCGGGCGACGCCGGTGCGGGATGCTTCGCGAGGACGGTGCTCATGGCATCGCCACCTCCACCGGCAGCCCGCGCCGGCCCGACGGCGTCGGCTGGACCGCCCCGGTCGGCGGCACCGGGACGACGGGCTCGCCGGCCACGACCTCCGCGGCCGCGCCGCGCGCCCGTGTCGACGACCGCGCACGGCCGTCCACGAGGATCCGGGGGTCGATGAGCGGGTAGGCGAGGTCCACCGCGAGGTTCACCGCGACGTACGCCGCGGTGGAGAGCAGCACGACGCCCTGCACGACCGGCAGGTCCTGGGTCTGCACCGCGCCGACCGTCAGCTGGCCGATCCCGGGGCGGGCGTAGACCGCCTCGGTGACCACGGAGCCGGCGATGAGCTCGCCGACCGCGAGGCCGAGGAGGGTCAGCACCGGGAGGGACGAGTTGCGCAGGACGTCCTTGCGGAAGATGTAGCCCTCCCCCGCGCCCCTGGCCTGCAGCACGTGCACGAAGGGCTGGCGCCGGGTGCCGGCGATCGACGCCGTCAGCACCTGGCTCAGCGGCGCCGCGACGACGATGCCGAGCGTGACCGCCGGGGCGACGAGCGCCAGCGGCGTGCCGTCGTCGACCGCCGGCACGAGGTGGAACCGGAAGGAGAGGTACTGCAGGGCCAGGATGCCGACGACGAACGTGGGCACCGAGGCGAACAGGGCGGGCACGGACTCGGCGAGCGAGCGCACCCACCGCCACGGCGCGTAGTTCGCGACCAGCGCCACCGCGACGGCCAGCAGCACCGCGACCACGAGGGCCAGGCCGGTGAGCTGGAGCGTCGACGGCAGGGCGTCCGCGACGAGGGACGTGACCTCCGAGCCCGTCGACAGGGAGAACCCCAGGTCACCCCGCAGCGCGGACCAGAGGCCGTGCACGTACTGCTCCCACAGCGGCCGGTCGAGACCGTAGTAGTCGAGCAGGATGCGTCCCGCCTCGGGCGAGACCTGCGCGTCCGGGTTCTTGATGCGGTTGGAGACCGCGTCCCCCGGGAGGGCGCTCAGCAGCACGAACGACAGGGTGTAGGCGGCCCAGAGGACCAGGACCGCCTGCCCGAGGCGCCGCGCGACGTAGCGCCTCACTCGTTGATCCAGGTGTCGTAGTACCAGGCGCGCGCGACCGCCTCGGTGCCGAAGCCCTGCACGCTGGGCGCGAGGCCGAAGACCTGCGTCTCCTCGTAGAGCGGGATGATGAGCGCGTTCTCGAACACGTGGTCCTCGACCGCCTGCACGGCTGCCTGCCGCTCCGTCGGGTCGAAGACGAGGGCCTGGGCACGGACCAGCTCGTCGAGCGTGGCGTCCGGGGTGGTGGCGCGGGTCGTGTCCTGCGCCGTCGAGTCGAAGGCGGTGCGCAGCACGTCGACGTCGGCGCGCGAGAGCTGGCCCTGCTGGAACACCACGGCCTGCGGGTCGTCGGCCAGCAGCGCCTCGTACTCCGTCAGCGACGGCGTCTGCAGCTCGGTCTCGACGCCGACCTCCTCCCACTGGGCCTGCAGCAGCTCGAGCACCGCCTGCGAGACCTGGTAGTAGGGCGTCACGTAGAGCGTGAACGACAACCGCTCGCCGTCCTTCTCCCGGATGCCGTCGGAGCCCTCGACCCACCCGGCGTCCTCGAGGAGCTCCTCGGCACGGGCCGTGTCGGTCTCGAGGTAGGACGACGCGTCCCCGTGGCCCGGCGTCGAGGCGACGAGGCTGCTCGTCGGGATGCCGTAGCTGTCGGACAGCACGGTCGCGTTGATCTCCTCGCGGTCCGTGGCCGCCTGTAGGGCCTGACGCACGGCGAGCTCCCGCGTCGGCGCGTCCGCGCCGAGGGAGATCGACAGCTTGTTGACCTGCCCCTGGACGGGTACGGCGAGGAGCTGGCCACCGGCGGCCGTGACGGTCTCCTCGTCGTACGGCGCGATGTTGCGCGCGACGTGGGCCTCGCCCGACTGCAGGGCACCGACCCGGGTGCTGGCCTCCGGCACCGAGGTGAAGACGATCTCGTCGAGGTAGGCCTCGCCGTCGTGGGCGGCGCCGGTGGGCGCCCAGTCGTAGCCGTCACGGCGCGCGAGGGTGATGCCCGTCGTGCCCTCGACGTCGGCGACGACGAAGGGCCCGGAGCCGATCAGGTTCTCGGCCTGTCCCTTGGCGTTCCAGTCGAGGTCGAGGTAGGACTGCGCGAGGATGCCGGACCGGTAGATCGACGTGACCTGGAGGAAGCCCGCGTTGGGCTCCGTGAAGTTGATGGTCACGGTGAGCGGGTCGACGACCTCCGAGCCCGCGTAGCCCGTGAAGAACTGGTCCGGCGCGACGCCGAGGGCCTCGTCGCCGTAGCCGTGCTGGTCGTAGTTCGCCGCCACGATCGCGGCGTCGACCGGCTCGCCGTTGGAGAAGGTCACGCCGTCGCGGAGGTGGAACGTGTAGCTCAGCTCGTCCTCGCTGATCTCCCACGACTCGGCGAGCCACGGCTTGATCTCGCCGGTCTCCGGGTCCTGCCAGGTGAGGCGGTCGACGAGGTTGTCGGTCACGTTGCTGTTCGACCACAGCGTGTTGGTGATCTGCCAGGCGCCGTACTCGACCGGGTCGTAGACCTCGAGCGTGCCGCCGGCGACGGGGTCGCCCACGGCGCCGGCGGCGTCGGAGGCACTGCTGCACGCCGACAGACCGGCCCCGAGGACGGCGACGGCGGCGAGGGAGGCCAGGGTCTGGCGGAGGCGGGGCGGGGTCATCTCGGGGGTTTCCTTCTCGAAGCGCCGCGCGGCTTCGGGGGTCCGTGCGGCGGGGTGTCCTGTAAGTGGACTATTCGTATCAACTTAGGAATTTTGCTCTAGATTGCTGTCCACATGGTGGTCACGCGTCTCGCCGATGCGCCTCCGCCCCCGTCCGGACCGTGACCGAAGGAGCCGCATGACCACCGCGCCCACCTCTCGCCCCGCCCCCTCACTGTCGGACGCCGCCGAGGCCGTGGACGCTGCGGACACCCACCCGCTGGTCGTCGCGGCCCGCACGCTGGCGGCGGAGGTGCTGCGTCCGGCCGCCCTCGCGACGGACCGTGACGGTGTGCCGCGATCGCACGTCGACGCGCTCGCCGCCGCCGGACTCCTCCACCACGCCGCCGCGACGACGCACGGCGGCGCCGACGCCGGCCGCAGCGTCGACCGTCGGCTCCACGAGGTGCTCGCGGGCGCCTGCTTCAGCACCTGGCTGGTCTGGGCGCAGCACGCTCCGCAGGTGGCCCGGCTCGCCGGCCTCGCCGCCGCGGGGCGTCGGCTCCCCCCGCTCGCCGCCGCGGTGCTGCGCGGCCACGTGCTGCTCGGCGCCGGGGTCAGCGACGTGAGGCGGTTCCCGGAGCGGTACGTCGCGGCCCGCCGCGCCACCGACGGGTGGACGCTCGACGGCGAGCTCTCGTGGGTGAGCGGGTGGGGCCTCAACGACGCCGTCACGGTGGAGGCGGTCGACCCCGTGGCCCTCGAGGTCGTGACCGCCCTCGTGCCCGCGGGCGACCTGGACACCGTCCCGCTCGGCCTGGCGGCCGTGGCCGGCAGCCGCACCGAGCGGGCCCGCCTCGACGCCGTGCAGGTCCCGGACTCCCACGTGCTCGACACCGTGCCGCTCGCCGCGTGGCGGGCGCGCGACCTCGGGGTCGCGGGCGACGCCCGACCGCACCACTTCGGCCTCGCCGCCACCGTGCTCGAGGAGCTCGAGGCCGCCGCGGACCCCGACGCCCACGCCGTCGCCCGCGCCTGGCGGCCGCGGATCGCGACCCTGCGGTCGACGGCGTACACCCTCGCCGACGAGGTCACCGCCACGGGCGTGGGCGGTCACCGCCTGTCGGACCGTCTCGCGACGAAGGTCGCGACCCTCGACGCCCTCGGCGTCCTCACGCGCGCGCTCCTCGCGGCGCGTTCCGGACGCGGCCTCGCCACCGACGACACCGCCCAGCTCCACGCGCGTTCCGCGCTGTTCGCCCTCGTGCAGGGCCAGAACGACGACGTGCGCCACGCCCAGCTCACCCACCTCGCCGACCTCGCCGGCGCCCGCTGACCCCCTGACCAGCCCCCCGCACCAGCCCCCGCACCCGCCGAGGAGAACGACGACCGTGAGCGCCCAGTACCTGTGGTACATCCCCAACCAGATCGAGCCCGGCCACCGCGGTGACGCGGTGCGCTCCGACCACAACAGCCTCGAGACGCTGACGAGCCACGCCCGCGCGCTCGAGGACAACGGCTGGACCGGCGCGCTCATCGGCACCAGCTGGGGCCGGCCCGACACCTTCACGGTCGCGACGGCCCTGGCGGCGCGCACCACCACCTTCGAGCCGCTCGTGGCGATCCGGCCGGGCTACTGGCGTCCCGCGAACTTCGCCGCGGCAGCCGCCACGCTCGACCACCTCACCGGCGGCCGGCTCCGCGTCAACATCGTGTCGGGCCGCGACGACCTCGCGGCGTACGGGGACGCCGAGGGCGACCAGGCCCACCGCTACGGCCGCACGAAGGAGTTCCTCCAGGTGGTGCGTCGCCTGTGGACCCAGGAGCGCGTGACCTACGAGGGCGAGCACTTCTCGGTCACCAACTCGACCGTCACGCCGCGGATCACCGCGACCCCGGGCCGCCCCCACCCCACCCTCTACTTCGGCGGGGCCTCGGAGGCCGCCGAGCGGGTCGCGGCCACGGAGGCCGACGTGCAGCTCTTCTGGGGCGAGACCCTCGACGGCGTCGGAGAGCGCATCGACCGCCTCCGCACCCTGTCCGACCGGCTCGAGCGCGAGCACGCGCCGCTGGAGTTCGGCCTCCGCATCACCACGCTGGTGCGTGGGACCACCGACGAGGCATGGGCCGACGCGGAGGCGAAGGTCGCGGAGATGGCGCGCTCCCACGGCGAGTTCGCGCACGACCCCGACCGCCGGGCCGCCGAGGGCCAGCAGCGGCTGCTCCGCCTCGCCGAGCAGGGCGACGTCCTCGACGACAACCTCTACACGGCACCGGGTCGGTACGGCGGGGGCGGCGCGGGCACGACGTGGCTCGTCGGCTCCGCGGAGGACGTGGCGACGTCGCTGCGCCGCTACGCCGACCTGGGCATCACGCACTTCGTGCTGTCCGACACGCCGTACCTCCGCGAGATCGAGCGTCAGGGCCGGAGCCTCCTCCCGCTGCTGCGGGGATGACCGCCGAGGTCGCTCCCCCCGCGTGTCCCGGCTCCACCCGCGCCACGCGCGACCCGGCGGCCGCGCGTCGCCTGGTGATCGTCTTCGCCGTCACCTCGACGCTGGCCTACGGCGCCATGTCCCAGTCGTTCTCCGTCCTCCTCGTGCCGATGGCCACCGACCTCGGCGTCACCCGCACCGCCGTGGCGGGGGCGGCGACGGTGTCGACGATCGTCGGCGCGCTGGCCGCGCTGCCGGTGGGATCCCTGCTCGACCGCTGGGGCGGGCGGATGCTGATGACGACCGGCTCGGTGGTCGGGGTGCTCGCCGTGGTCGCCTGGTCACGTGCCGCGGACATCCGCGGGGTCTACCTGGCGTTCGCGCTCGTCGGCATGGCGCTGGCGATGTCGACCTACGAGGCGGCGTTCGCCGTGCTCGTCGCCGTGGCCGACGCCGCACGGCGCGATGGCGCGATCCTCGCCGTGACGATGGCGGCCGGGCTGGCGACGAGCTTCTACTACCCGCTCACCGGCTGGCTCGAGACGCAGCTGGGGTGGCGTGGCACCCTCCTCGTGCACGCCGCGGCCCTGGCCGTGGTGGCGGTGCCGGCGCACTTCCTCGTCGTGCCGGACCGGCGCAGCCACCGGCTCGGCAGCGTGCGCCGCGGCGGCACCCCGGTCGGCGCCGCCCTGCGCAACCCACGGCTCTGGCTCCTGGGCCTCGCGCTCGTGGCGCAAGCCGGGGCCGTCGCGGCGTTCCTGCTGCTCATGGTCGGCTACTTCGTCGACGTCGGGCACTCCCCCGCCGTCGCCGCCACCCTGCCGGTGGTCGTCGGCATCATGCAGATCACCTCGCGGCTCTGCCTCGCCCCGCTCGCGCGGCGGTTCGGCATGGCCCGGGTCGCGACGGTGGCGTTCGCGGTCCAGGGCACCGGTCTCCTCCTGCTGCCGCTCGTCGCGACGTCCGTGCCGCTCGCCCTCGTCTGCGTGGCGTGCGTCGGCGTGGGGCTCGGTGTCAGCGTCGTCGCCAAGCCGTCGATCGTGGCCGACACCTTCGGCGTCGCGCGCTTCGCCAGCATCGTCGGGCTCCTCACCGTGCCCGTCGCGCTCTCCCGCGCCGGCGCCCCGCTCGGAGCGGCGTGGCTGGGCGACTGGCGGTTCCTCGTCGCCTCGGGCGCCGCCTCGCTGGTGGGCGCCGCCGCGCTGGGTCTGGTGGCCCGTCGGGGCCTGCGCCCCGGGGTGACGCCCGCCTCGTCGCCGGACGTCATGCGAACCACAGCCCCCCGGCGCCGCCCCGCATGACGTCCCGCATGACGTCCCGCAGGGGGTACGGCGCGGGGCTCGCCCGCGGCGTACCGAGCAGGTCGCGGGCGAGAGCGGGGCCGAGGGCGCGCGCGTTGTGCGGCTGGGACGGGTCCCGCCCGACCCGACCCGCACCGACCGCACAGTTCCGCACCCCGCCGGTCGGCACCGGTCACCCCCACCCCGGGACGTCATGCGAGCCGCAGCCCCCGGGCGCCGCGCCGCATGACGTCCCGCAGGGGGTACGGGGGCAGAGCGCCGAGTGGCGCAGTCTCGTCACGCTCCGGGCGCTGCACGTGCTCGCGGCGCACGGCCGGCGGGGCTGACCACCCGCGGACCTCACCCCGGCGGGTGAGGGCGGCCCGCTCGCGTGGCGCGGCCTGCCGCCCGCACCCTAGGGTCGACCGGACTGATCGGCCGGTCCGGACCTCCCGGGGCGCCAGGTGCGCTCGGGGAAGGAGCACAGCAGTGGAGCCCGTGCCCCAGCCGGTGGTGCGACCCCACGGCGTGGCCCACACGCCGGCCTACCCCGAGGCCGACCTCACCAACTGCGACCGCGAGCCGATCCACGTGCCGGGCGCGATCCAACCGCACGGCCTCCTCCTGGCGCTCGACGAGCACCTCGGCGCGGTCGTGATCGCGTCGGCCAACGCGGCCGAGCTCCTGGGCGTGCCCGCCGACGCGGTCGTCGGCGCCACCCCCGTCGACCTCCTCGGCCCCGACGCCACGGCCACCATCGCTGCGCGCGTGGCCGCGGGCCTGCCCACCGAGCCGCTGGTGCTGGTGCTGCCGGAGGGCCCCGGCGCCCTCCGCGGCACGGAGCTCGACGTGCACGTCGTGCGCAGCGGGGACCGCGTCGTGATCGAGCTCGAGCCGGTCGTCGGCACGGGCAGCCTGTCGTTGTCCTACGGCTCAGCCCGCGGCGCGATGGCCCGCCTGAGCGGCACGGAGTCGAGCGCCGACCTCGCCGACCACCTCGCCCGCGAGGTGCGGGAGCTGCTCGGCTTCGACCGCGTGATGGTCTACCGCTTCGACGCGCAGTGGAACGGCGAGGTGATCGCCGAGCAGCGGCGCCCCGACCTCAACCCGTTCCTGGGGCTGCACTACCCCGCGACCGACATCCCCGCCCAGGCACGGCGGCTCTACACGGTCAACTGGACGCGGCTGATCGCCGACATCGGCTACACCCCGGTGCCGCTCGACCCCATCGTCGACCCGGCCACCGACGCGCCCCTCGACCTGTCGTCCTCGCGGTTGCGCAGCGTCTCGCCGATCCACGTCGAGTACCTCGGCAACATGGGCGTCAGCGCCTCCATGTCGATCTCGCTGGTCGTCGACGACCAGCTGTGGGGCCTCATCGCGTGCCACCACTACTCGGGGCCGCACCGCCCGGCGCAGGACGCCCGCGGCGCCGCCGAGTTCCTCGCCCAGGTCGCCTCGCAGCTGATCGGCGAGCGGGAGCGCGCCGAGGGCCGCGAGGCCGCGCTGCGTGCCCGCACGATGCTCGCCGGCATGGTCACCCGCATCACCACCAGCCCGGAGAACCCGCTGGAGACCCTCATCGCCGACCCCGAGCTGCTGACGCTCATGGGGGCGACCGGCGCCGCGCTGGCCCACGACGACCTGCTCCTCACCGCGGGCACCGTGCCCGGCGAGGACGAGCTCCGCGCCGTCGCGCGCGTGCTGGCCGACAAGGAGAGCTACGCGACGTACACCGACGACGTGTCGGCGCTCGAGCCGCGGCTCGGCGACCTCCCCGACGTGGCCCGGTACGCCGCGGGAGCGCTCCGCATCGGCGCCGAGCCCGACCGGTGGATCCTCTGGCTGCGGCCCGAGCAGGAGCAGACCGTCGACTGGGGCGGCGACCCCCGCAACAAGCAGGTGGCCGCGGCCGAGGGGCCCGAGGTGCGGCTCAGCCCGCGGCGTTCCTTCGAGAAGTGGCGCCAGGTGGTGCGGGGTCGGTCGTTGCCGTGGGAGCCGTGGCAGGTCGAGGCGGCCGACGCGCTCGGCGTGCACGTCACGGGCCTCCTGCTCTCCCGCGCCCGCGAGCACGTGCAGGTCGCCGAGTCGGTCCAGCAGAGCGTCGTGCTCGGCGAGGTGCCGCAGTTCGACGGCCTGGAGGTCGCGGCGCGCTACCTGCCCGCGTCCACCGTGCAGATGGGCGGCGACTGGTGGGACGCGTTCGAGATCGCGCCCGGCCGGGTCGTCATCGTGCTCGGCGACGTCGCCGGCCACGGGGTGGAGTCCGCCTCCGCGATGATCCAGCTGCGCACGGCGCTGCGGGCCTACATGTACGCGGGCTCCACCGTCGCCCAGACGCTCGACCAGCTCGACCACCTCATGATCAGCCTGCTGCGCGAGCACGTCGCGACGGCCGTGGCCGCCGAGGTGGACCTGGCCACCGGCCGGGTCGACCTCGCCGCCGCCGGCCACCTCCCGCCCCTGCTGGCCGCACCCGGCGGCACGGCGGACCTCGCGATGACGGCCCGGCCGCTCCTCGGCTTCGGGGCGTCGGAGGCGCCGGTCACGACCTTCACGCTCGCGCCCGGCGAGACGCTCATGCTCTACAGCGACGGTCTCGTCGAGCGCCGGGGCGTCGACATGGGCGAGCGCACGGCGGTGGTGCGCTCGCTCGCGACCTACGACCCCGCCGTGGCCCTCGACGACTGGGTCGACCGGGTGCTCACGATCCGCGACGGCACCGAGGACGACGACACGACGGTGCTGGCGGTGCGGCGCCCGCTCTGAGGCACCGGCGGCGGTGTGCCCGGGTCCGGCTCGACGCGGCTCAGGACACCACGCGCAGCACGACGAGGGCGACGTCGTCCTCCTCCTCGGAGGGCACGACGAGGGTCGAGAGCAGGTGGTCGCTGAGCGCCTCGGCGTCGAGGTGCGCCCCTGCGGCCAGCGCCGTGCAGAGCTCCTTGATGCTCACGTCGAGCGGGATGCCGCGCCGCTCGATGAGGCCGTCCGTGTAGAGCACGACCGTCGAGCCCACCGGGAGGTGGACGGCGAGGTCGGTGCGCACGGTGGCCGGGTCGATGCCGAGGATCGTCTCGCCGCCGGCGTCGAGCACCTGCGTGGTGCCGTCGGGGCGGAGCAGCACGGCGGGCGGGTGGCCGGCGCGCGACCACACGAAGCGCCAGCGGTCGCGCTGCGCGTCGGGGTCGAGCTGCTCCAGGAGCTCGAGCGGCTCGACCCGCGCCACGATGGCCGTCGCGATCGAGCGCACCTCCAGCAGCTCGAGCGCACGGTCGAGGCCCTCGAGCACCCGTGCTGGGCCGTCGACCGTCGCCACGGCGATCCCGCGGGTCAGGTTGCGCGCCTGGGCCATGGTGCCGGCGGCGGCGAGGTCGTGCCCGGCGACGTCGCCGATGGCGAGCACGAGGGCGCCGTCGTGCTGGAGGAACGCGTCGTACCAGTCCCCGCCGATCTGGGCGACGTGCGCCGCGGGGACGTACCGCACCGCCACCGCCAGCCGCTCGTGCTCCGGCGGCGGCGTCAGCAGCGCGCGCTGCAGCGCGATGGACACGTTCCGCTCCGCCTCCGCCTGCCGGCGCTCCGACGCGAGCAGCTCGATGCGGGTGAGGGCCTGCGTGAGGGCGTTCGCGATGCCGCGGAGGAAGTGCCGGTAGTGGTAGTCGAACGGCAGCCGGCCGCTCTGGCGGGCCACGAGCACGGGCACCTCCTCCCCCGGGGCGGGCTGACCGAGCTGCAGCCAGACGACGCGCCCGGCGGCGGTCTCCTCCACGTACGCCGCGGTCGGCACCAGCAGCGCGGACGGCGCCGGCGGCAGGTCGGCGCCGTCCGCGCCCGCGTCCACCGGCTCGCCCGGCAGCCGCAGGTCGATGGCCGCGAACTCCTCGGTGAGGCCGCGCAGCAGGGCCAGCGACCGG
Source organism: Nocardioides zeae (assembly GCF_030818655.1). Classification (NCBI taxonomy): domain Bacteria; kingdom Bacillati; phylum Actinomycetota; class Actinomycetes; order Propionibacteriales; family Nocardioidaceae; genus Nocardioides; species Nocardioides zeae. The sequence continues at coordinate 2,705,161 of NZ_JAUTAN010000001.1, forward strand.
GACCGGAGGTCCTGCGCGGTCGTCGCGCCGGCAAGCACGTCGGCGAGCCCGGTCAGCGTGATCGCCCGTCGCTGTGCGAGCACCATCGACGTGATCTCCACGGCGATGTCGAGCACGCCCTCGATCCGGCCGCCGGTGCCCTGGACGGGCGAGTAGGAGTAGGTGAACCAGCAGTCCTCGAGGAAGCCGCGGCGGTGCAGCGGCATGAGGGTGCGGTCGACCCGGAACGACCCTCCGCCGTCGAGCACCCCCTGCATGAGCGGCCCGATCTCGTCCCACGCCTCCGGGAACACCGACTGCGCGGTGCGACCGAGCGCGTCCGGGTGCTTGTCGGCGATGAGCTCGACGTAGGCCTCGTTGTAGAGCAGCACGAACTCCTCGCCCCACAACAGCACGGCGGGGAACCGGGAGTTCACGATGGTGCGCAGGGCACCACGCAGCGTGCCGGTCCACTGCTCGGGCGGGCCGAGCGGGGTCGACGCCCAGTCCACGGCGTCGTAGCGCGCATGCAGGTCGGGGCCTGCCCCCTCCCAGAGCGTCACCTCAGCAACCTACCGAGTGCCCCCCGACGACCCTGCGCCGATCGGTCGTCGCTCACCCCTTCGGGCGGGACCAGTACGCCGCGAGCCCGGCCACCACGAGGGTGAGGACCGCCGACAGCGCCAGCCCCGCGGCGAGGTCCACCCGCAGCAGCAGAGCCCCCACGGCCGCGCCCGCCGCGATGAGGAGGATGGCCAGCAGGCGCCGGATCCACGGCTGCCCCGTGCGCGCCCCCAGCCAGGAGTCGGCCGCGAGGCCCGTGATCGTGGAGGTGACGACGACGGTCGTGACGTCCTTGACCGCGACGTGCCGCGCGAGGGCCGCCTGCAGGCCCATGGCCACCGCGACGACCGCCGCGACGACCACCGTCGCGACGCCGCCCTCGCCGACGCCGTCCTCGAGCGCCGTGCAGGCCGCCGTGACCGCCAGCAGCACCGCCACCCCGATCATCAGCAGCGAGACACGCCGACCCCAGCCGGCGTCGTGGCCCCGCACGCACCGGCCGCCCACGGCGGCCCCGGCCATGAAGGCCGCGAGCGCGCAGACGGGCCCCACGACGGGGAGGTCGTCCGCGCCGGCCGCCCCCATGCCGAGGATGACGACGTTGCCGGTCATGTTGCCGGTGAAGACCTTGTCGAGGCCGAGGTAGCCGACCGCGTCGGCCACCCCGGTCGAGAAGGTGAGCACCAGGAGCAGGGCGAGGCTGCGCGGGTGGTCGAGGAGCGAGTCGGTGCGGGGAGCGGCAGCAGCGGGCGCGGTCACGCGCCCATCATCGACCGGCGGCGTACCCCTGCGCACCGCGGGGGTTGGCCGCACCGAACAGCCAGCCGGTCGCCGGGTCCCGACCGACCGTGGAGATGCGTCCGAGCGTCCAGTCCCCCGCCACCGTCAGCACGTGTCCCCGCTCGCGCAGCTCGCCCAGCACCACCTCCCCGAGGCGGGCCTCCGCGACGACGCCACCCGGCTCCCAGGTGCGCGGCCAGAACGAGCTCACGGCCGCGGTGGTGTGGAAGGCGGGCGCGTCGATGGCGGCCTGCGGGCTCCACCCGCCGACGAGGAGCCGCAGGAGGTAGAGCAGCTGCCACTGGTCCTGCTGGTCGCCGCCGGGCGTGCCGAGCGCCGCGAACGGTCGTCCGTCGCGGCTCAGCACCGTCGGGCTGAGCGTCGTGCGCGGCCGGGCGCCGGGGCGCAGCGCCGAGGGGCTCGACTCGTCGAGCCACGTCATCTGCAGGCGCGTGCCGAGGCAGAAGCCCAGCTCGGGGATCGTCGGCGACGACTGCAGCCACCCGCCCGACGGCGTCAGCGCCACCAGGTTGCCCCGCGGCGTCGACCACGTCGAGGTGGCACGTGTCGCCGCGCGTCGTGCCGTGGCGGGCGACCGTCGGCTCGCCGACGCCCACGGGCGCGGGTCCCGGCTGCCCCGGTCCCCGCGGCCCGGTGACGACCACGTCCGCCGGTGTGCGCAGCGGCGGCGCGAAGGGCGTCGCCCCCGGGACCACCCCGGGCCGGTGCTCGAGCGAGGCGGTCTCGCCGACGAGCGCGGCCCGCTCCGCGGCGTACGCCGGCGTGAGCAGGTGGGCGAGCACCGCCGGGTCGGCGCCGGAGCCGTAGTAGGCGTCCCGGTCGGCCAGCGCCAGCTTGAGCACCTCGAGCACCGTGTGGGCCCCGAGGGCCGTCGACGGGTCGAGCCGCTCGTCGGGCAGCTGGTCGAGGATCGCGAGGCACTGGAGCAGCACCGGCCCCTGGCTGGAGAAGCCCGCCTTGTGGACCGTCGTGCCCCGGAAGTCGAGCGTGAGCGGCTCCGCGAGCCGCACGTGGTCCGCGGCGAGGTCGGCGAGCGCGAGCACGCCCGCGTGGTCGGTGCCCGACGAGTGCCGGTGGGGCCGTCCCGCCCCGGTGACGAGGGCCTGCCCCACGCGCCCGGAACGCCACTCGGCCCGCGCGGCGCGGATGCGCGCGACCCGGGCCTCCTCGTCGGTCCCCGCGTCCAGGTCGGCGGTCGCCGCCGTGCCCGCCGCCACGAGCGCCCGCAGGGTCGCGGCGTAGGCCGGGTTGCGCACGACGTCGCCGGGCTCGGGGACCCGACCGTCGACGAGCCACAGGGCGGCCGAGTCGGGCCAGTGGTCGGTGAAGTGGTCCCGCATCGTGGCGATGGTGCGACAGAGCTGGGCACCGGCCGGGTGCCCGTCCTCCAGGTAGTGCACCGCGGGCGCGAGCACGTCGCCGAGCTCCCACGTGCCGTGGTCCTCGAGCAGCCGGAGGAGCGCCTCCACGGCGGCCGGCACGGCGGCGGCGAGCGCCCCGCTGCCGGGCACGTCGTCGAGGCCCTCGGCGCGCAGGTGGGCGATGGTCGCCCCGGCCGGCGCCGGGCCCTGGCCGTCGACCACCACCGGGTCGGCGCCGGCGGGCGCGACGATCCCCATGAGGTCACCGCCCGGGCCGTTGAGGTGGGGCTCGACGGCGTGGAGCACGAAGGCTCCGGCGACGGCCGCGTCGAACGCGTTGCCGCCGCGCTCCAGCACCGACTGCGCGCTCGCCGCGGCGAGCCAGTGGGTGCCCGCCGCCATCCCGAACGACCCCGTGAGTGTGGGACGGGTCAGGTCGGCGGGCGGCGGCGTGAACGCGGAGGAGCTCATCCGTCGAGCATGCCACCCGCGCCCGACGCTTCCGCACGCCTCCTCCACAGCCGCAGGGGTACGCCGCGGCCTGCGCCGCGCCGTACCCCTGCGGGTGGGTGCCGAGGAAGGGGTCAGGCCCGGGCCGTCTCCTCCGCGGCCGCGGACTCCTTGGCCAGGGCCGCGATGCGGTCCGTGGTGGGCGCACCGCTCGGACGCTCCGACCAGGTCTGGCCGAGGCCGCTGGAGCGCTCGAGGTCGTAGGCGCTCTCCGAGTGCTGCGACAGGTCGAGTCCGGCGAGCTCGTCCTCCTCGCTGACCCGCAGGCCCATCGTCTTGTCGAGCACCTTCGCGATCACCCAGGTCACGACGAACGCGTAGGCGCAGACGGCGCCGATCGCGACGACCTCGCGCCAGGCGATGTCCCAGCTGCCGCCGAAGAGGACGCCCTCGATGCCCGCCGGCGAGCCCGAGAAGCCGATGAGCACGACGCAGAGCGAGCCCACGATGCCACCCATGCCGTGCACGGCGAACGCGTCGAGGGTCTCGTCGACGCCCAGCTTGGTCTTCCAGGTGCAGGCCCAGGCGACGAAGGCGCCCGAGGCGATGCCGACGACGATCGCGCCGAGCGAGTCCACGGCGTCCGCCGACGGGGTGATGCCGACGAGGCCGGCGATGATGCCCGAGGCCATGCCGAGGGTGGTGGGCGCGCCGTCACGGATCTTCTCGACGAGGCAGAAGCCGATCATGCCGGTGGAGCCGGCGATGAGGGTGGTGAGGACGGCGTACTGCGCCAGGAAGTTCGCGCCACCCGCGGTACCGCCGTTGAAGCCGAACCAGCCCATCCACAGCAGACCGGCGCCGAGGAGCACCAGCGGGAGGTTGTGGGGGCGGTTGCCCATGTTCTTGCGGGGGCCGAGCACCATCGCGAGCGCCAGCGCGCCGAGGCCCGCGGACATGTGGACCGCCGTGCCGCCGGCGTAGTCGTGGAGACCGAGGTCGTTGCGCAGCCAGCCGCCCTGCGTGCCCTCGCCGTCGTAGGCGAAGACCCAGTGGCCGAGCGGGAAGTAGACCGCCGTGACCCACAGCGCGGAGAAGACCAGCCAGCCGCCGAACTTCATGCGGCCGACCGCGCCGGAGGCGACGATCGCGACGGTGATGGCGGCGAAGAGGATGTAGAAGGCGAACCAGTAGGGGTCGACGAGCTGCGCCTCGCCCGGGTCCTCGTAGATCCCCAGGAACCCGAGGTAGCCGTCGGGATTGCCGATGAGGCCGAGCCCGCCGACGGAGTCACCGACGACGAGGCCGTGGCCGAAGAGCACGTAGAGGACGGTGGTGGTGCCGAGCGTGCTCATCGTCATCATGATCATGCTGAGCGCGTTCTTGCTGCCCACCATGCCCCCGTAGAACAGGGCGATGCCCGGGAACATGATGATGACGAGCGCCAGTGCGGCGAGCATCCACGCGACGTCTGCTGCGGGCATGCGGTTCTCCTTCTCGGGGGTGGAGCGAGGGGCTTCAGGGGGTCGGGGCCTGCGCGCGCAGCCACGCCGCTGCACGGTCGCGGTAGGTCGCGATGCCCTTGTAGTCGGCCATGTCCTCGGGCAGCTCCGCGATCACGGCGGCCGCCCGCTCCCGCCACTCCTCGACGCGCGCGAGCTCGTCGAAGGGCAGCATGTAGGAGCGGATGAGGAACATGACGGCGCCCGACTCGGGGAGTCGGACCAGGTGCTGCACCTCCGTGCGGAGGTGCACGAGACGCCCGAACGTCTCGTCGTCGACGGTCAGGACCATCGGCCGGTCGGGGCCCCACTCGGGGTAGGTCTCGGTGGAGACGTCGAGCCGGCGGTGCACGGTGAGGGTCCAGTTGGTGCGGCGGTAGGTCTCGTTGGGCTGGAGCCGCTTGATGAACTCGTGCGCCCGGGTGATGACGCCCTCCGCGTGGATCCGCGGCACGGGGCCGTGGATCTCGAGGAAGCTCATCCCGACGTCGAAGCCGAAGGACCAGTCGGCCGCGAACGTGACCACGCCCGCGTCGCCCCAGAGCACGCCGTCGCGCTCGTCGAGCAGCACCACGTCCTCCTGCACCTGCGCGGTGATCCAGCGCAGCGGCTCGTCGGGCAGGGTGCTCGCGTCGCCGAGCACGAACGTGTGGTCGATGCCGAGCAGGTCGTTGCGCCACCGGTACGCCGCGCGCGAGCCCCCCTCGAGGTCGTCGAGCACCTCAAGCGCGAACGCGTCGGGCCGGGACAGCGCCAGCTCGCGCATGAGGCAGAGCATCGCGTCCCAGCACGCGACCTGCATGTGGGGCAGCACCGCGTGGCGGGACGGGTCCCGCTCGAGGATCGCGGCCCGCTCGGCCAGCTCCTCGCCGTACGCGGAGTCGACGTCGACGACCGCCGCGCCCCACTGGCCGGCCGGGGTCGTGACGACGCCGCGCGCGGGCTCGACGTTGGTCGTGTAGCGGTAGGTCGGGTTCGGGAACGGGAACGGGAAGCCCGCGACGAGGTCGGGAGCGGTGGACACCGTCGGGGACAGGGTCGGGGGCGGGGTCACAGGGTCACCTCCAGGTGGGCGCGGCCGTCGGCCGCGGGGACGGCACGGGAGACGCAGGCCATGAGGCAGTCGCCCGCGCCCTTCGTCTCCTCGTCGAGGAACAGGTCGCGGTGCAGCACCGGGCTGCTCCCGGGAGCGACGTCGACGCGGCACTCGCCGCAGACGCCCTGGCGGCACAGGTTGGGCACGACGTGGCCGGCGTCCTCGAGCGCCTCGAGGAGGCTGGTGCCGGCGGGCACGTCGAGCACCCGGTCGTCGCCGGCCACCCGCACCGAGAAGGGCTCCCCGGGGTCGAGCGCCTCGACGCCGAACGGCTCGAGGTGCACGCGGCTCGACGGCCAGCCCAGCTCCGTCGCGAGCGCGACCACGGCGTCCATGAAGCCCGCGGGGCCGCAGGTGTAGAGGTGCGTGCCGATGGGCTGGTCGGCGAGGCGCACGGCGAGGTCCTCGGCGAGGCCGGCCCGGTCGGCCAGGAACGTGACCCGGTCGCCGCCGAGCTCCTTCAGCTCGTCGACGTGGGCGCCGTGGCCGTCGCGGAACAGGTAGACCAGCTCCGCCTCGCGACCCCAGCGCACGTGCGAGCGGAGGTGGGACAGCAGCGGGGTGATGCCGATGCCGGCCCCGACGAGCAGGTGCCGCGTGGCCAGGTGGACCGGCGCGAAGGCGCTGCGCGGCGGGGTCGCGGTGACCCGGTCGCCGACGGCCAGGCCGTGGACCCAGGCGGAGCCGCCGCCGGCGGTGCCGCCCTCGGACGCGGGGGCGCACCGGAGCACCGAGATCGCGTAGTGCCGCGGGTCGACGCTCTCACCGGTGAGCGAGTAGGCGTTCGCCGCGGGCCGCGGTCGCCCCTCCCCCGCCGGCACGTCGAGCACGAGGTGGCTGCCGGGCGTGAAGGAGGCCAGGCGCTCACCGTCGGGCGAGCCCAGGGTGAGCGACCGGATGCCCGGCACCGCGTCGTCGACGGCCGTGACGACGAGGTCGATCCGGGCGCTCACGCGACCGCCCCCTCGGACGCCAGGGTCTCCGCGTCGACCATGAACCCCAGGTACGCCCCGGACAGGCGCGAGACGTGGGGGTGGACGAGCAGCCGTCGGTCGCAGCCCGTGCAGGGCACGACGGCGTCGATCTCGACGGCCGCGTGCGTCGTGGTGTCGCAGTGCACGCACCAGACGGCCCGCTCCGCGATGTCGACGACACCGAAGGTCATCTCGTCGTCGCCGAGGCCGGCCCGCACGCCGGCCGCGCGCACGGCGAGGCACTCCCGCGCCGTACCGGCCACCAGCACCCGGTGCCCCACCCGCGCCGCCGCGAGGTCGGCACGCAGCGCGGCGACCGCGGCGTCGATGTCCCCGCAGTCCTGACGGCGTACGTCGCGCCCCGCCAGCGTCGCCGTCCAGCGGTCGGCGACGTCCCCGGCGCCGGGGAGCACGAGCAGCGTGAACACGCGCCCACGCAGGTCGGGCTCGGCAGCGGGCGCGGACGCGTCCCACGCCCAGCGGGGCACGCTGGTCTGGGTCATGCTGACCACGACGATCCTCCCTCTCCACCTCGGCCGCCCCGGTCGGTGCCGTGGCGGGTAGTCGAACGTGACGGTGTTTCTCCCCGGTGTCCGCGGCGTTCCGCCGGACGCACGGGCGCGGTGATCCGCCTCACGGGCACCTCACGGCCGGGTCAGCCACGCCATGGCGGGCTCCCGGTAGTCGAGGAACCCCTTGTAGGCGGCCAGGTCCTCGGGCAGCTCCAGGACGACGCGGGCGAGCTGGTCGCGCCACGCCGGCACCTGGCGGATCTCCTCCAGCGAGGTCATGTGGGTGCGGATGTTGAACGTGACCGCCCCCGTCATCGGCAGCCGGATGAAGTGCTCGACCTCGATGCGGAGCTGCAGGCGTCCCCAGTCCTCCGCCGCGACGAGGGCGGGGATGTCGCCCGCCCAGGCCGGCAGCTCCTCGAGGCTGACGTCGAGCAGCCGCGACCCGGAGGCCGACAGCGTCCAGTTGACGCGTCGGTAGACCTGGTCGACCGGCAGGCGGCGCAGGAACTGCTCGGCCCGCGACGTGATGCCCTCCCGGGTCAGCCGCGGCACCGGGTTGTGGATCTCCGCCATCGTCATGCCGACGTCGAAGGAGACCGACCAGGCGGCCGCGAAGGTCACGAGGCCGGCGTCGAAGCAGAGCTCGCCGTCGCGCTCCTTGACGAGCAGGAGGTCGTCGGGGACCTCACGACCGAGGAACGTCATCGGGTCCCACGGCAGGCTGGCGGCGTCGCCGAGCACGAACGTCTGGTCGGTGCCGAGGGCGGCGTTGCGCCACCGGAACCGGTCGGGGTCGCGGGGGTCCTCGTCGAGCCGCATGATCGCGGGGTACGACGCGGCCAGGTCCCGCAGGTAGTAGAGCAGCAGGTCCCAGCAGGCCGGCAGCATCCCGGGCATGATCCGCACGCGGTGGGGATCGGCGTCGAGGATGCGGCGCCGGTCGGCCATGATCGCGCCGTACTCCTCGCCCCCGAGGTCCACGATCGTCGCGCCCCACTCGCCGGCGGCGGTACGGCGCAGGAGACGCGCGGGCTCGACGTTGACGGAGTAGCGGAACGCGTCGAGGTCGTCGGGGAACGGCCACGGCAGGCGCGCGGTGTGGCCGCGCACGGGGAACGCGGGGCTGGTCGGGGCCGCGGTCGGTGCGGCGGGCGCGAGGGTCACAGGTCCACCTCGATGTCGTCGTCGGCGCAGGCCGCGCGCGAGACGCAGGCCAGCATGCGGTCGCCGCGCTCCTTGGCGGCGTCGGAGAGCACGAGGTCGCGGTGCTCGACCGCGCCGCGGCGTACCGGCACCTCGCACTCGCCGCAGACGCCCTGGCGGCAGAGGTTCGGCACGGCACGGCCCGTCGCGAGCAGCGCCTCGAGGAGGCTGGTGCCGGGCGGCACGGCGAGGCGCTCGCCCGTCGAGGCCAGCGTGGCCGTGAACGGGACGCCCGGGTCGAGCTCGGGCGCCGTGAACCGCTCGAGGTGCACCCGGTGGTCGGGCCAGCCGGCGGCGCGGGCCGCGTCGACGTAGGCCTCGAGCATGGGGACCGGTCCGCACGCGTAGGCGTGGGTGCCGAGCGGCTGGTCCGCGAGCCGGGCGGCGAGGAGGGCCGCCGTCCCCTCGACGGTGGTCGCCTCGTGCAGGGTCACGTCCGGGCGGGCGGCGAGGGCGCGCAGGTCGTCGAGGTGGGCGGCGTGGCCGGGCCGGTAGGAGTAGAGCACCTCGACGCTCCCGCCCCACCGCACGATCGCGCGGGCGTGGGACAGCACCGGCGTGACGCCGATGCCGCCGGCGACGAGCAGCGCGTGCCGCTGGTCGTGGCGCGGGGCGAACGCGGAGCGCGGGCCCTCCACCTCGACGAGGTCGCCGGGCGCGAGCCCGTGCACCCACGCCGAGCCCTGGTCGCGGCGCAGCACCGAGATCGCGTAGCGCCGCGGGTTGAACCCGTCGTCCGTCAGCGAGTAGGCGTTCCGCTTCTCGCGCGGCCCGCCCGGGTCGGTGGTGAGCACGACGTGCGCACCCGGCTCGTGGGGCGCCAGCGGCTCCCCCGTCGGGTCGACGAGCACGACGTGGCGGACGTCGGCCGTCAGCGCGCGCACCTCCGCGACGCGGAGGAGCCGGGGACCCGTGCGGTACGCCGCGTGCTGGTGGGCCGCGTACCGCACGGGCGCCTCGGGCAGGAGCGTGGCGCTCATGCGGCGGCCTGCTCGCCGGGCTCGGCGCCGGTGTCGGGCTCGGCGCCGGTGTCCGAGGCGAGGAAGCTGCCCCGCACGGCCGAGTGGTGCGGGTGGATCTCGAGCAGGCGCGTGCAGCCGGGGCAGACCGCCGTGCCACCCGGCTCGCCGTGCAGGCGGTGCGTGGCACGGCAGTGCGCGCAGTAGACGGGGAGGTCGGTGGGACCGACCGCGTCGACGACGAACGCGCGCAGCTCCGCCCCGCTCGCCCCGTGCGCGCGGCACCGGGCGAGGGTGAGGAGCACGTCGTGCTGGGGGCCGACGACCATGATCCGCACGCCGACCCGCACCGCGTCGAGCGCGGCGGCGACGTCGTCGTGCCCGGTCACGAGGTCGTCCGCCACGACGAGCCGCGTCGGGACCCGGCCCTCGGCCTCCCGCACCCAGGCCCCCGCCACCTCGGCCGTGCGGGGGTGGCCGCCGAGGGCGAGCACCAGCACGGTCGCGGCCGAGGGGTCGACCGGCTCCGGCACGGCCGGCCAGTGCGGCAGGCCGAGCCGGACCTCGGTCGCCGCGGTCTCCGCGATCTCCACGGTCGTCATTCGGGACCCGGCCTTCTCAGAGCAGGTCGGCGTTGCGGTCGCCGGCGTAGAACGCCAGCGCGTAGGACGGCGTCGAGAACGCGATCCGCGACCCCTTCGGGAAGAAGATGGCGTCCTTGGCGCGGGCCACGGTCTTCTGGCCCGTGTCGACGTTCTCGAGGAGGAACTCGCCCTCGAGGACGACCTTCATCTCGTCGTACTCGTAGAGGTAGACCAGCGGCTCGTCCGTGTGCTTGAGCTCGAAGAAGCCGGAGCACATGGTGCTGCCCTCGGGGTTCTCGTAGACGTCGCCGATGTAGCCCTCGCACGCGGGGTAGTCCTCCATCCGCGGGAGGTCCTTCCACGCGTCGGACGTGACGAGGAAGGGGGCCGTGGCGGGTGCGTCGGGGGTGGTGGTCATCTGAGCCGCTCCGATCATGCGAGGAAACGTTGTCTGCTCAGATGAAACAAAGTGGGTGTTTCGCGGGTCGCGGGGTTGCGTAACGATCGCGTGACGCCCGTTGGGTTCGGGGCCTCGGGCCGGGCCGGGCCGGGCCGGGAAATGTGCGGCTGGGGCAGGTCCGCCGGGGTCTGAGCCGTACCAACGTCCCAGTTCGGCGCACCGCCCGGGCCCGACCCGAGCCAGAGCAGGATCCGAGCCAAGAAAACGCGGACCGGACCCGGTCAGAACCAGGAAAACGCGGACTCCCAGGCGCTGCCGGTCCGCGTTCTCCTCGTCCGGGCCAGCGCCCCGCCGCCAGGTCGCCCCCATGCGTCCCGGGTCGTCATCCCCGGTACGACGCGGGCCGAGCATGCGTCGTACCGACCGGGGCCCGCGGGGTCCCGCCTTGCACGCAGGACTGTGCGGCTGCGGCGGGTCCGGGACGACCGTGGCCGCACCGAGGTCCCAGTTCGGCGCCCCGACCGGGCCCGGGCCGAGCCAGAGCAGGACCCGAACCAAGAAAACGCGGACCAAGACCGGCCAGAATCAGGAAAACGCGGACTCCCGGGCGCACCCGGTCCGCGTTTTCCTTCCCCGGGCGCCAGCCCGGCCCGCCCGAGGCGGGCCCCCGAGGCAGGCCCCCGCCCTCACGCCCCCGACGCGTGCCAGCGGCCGTGGGTGCGCTCGACGCGGATGGGGTGTGCAAAGGCCTCCGAGACGCCCGCGCTGGTCAGCACCTCGTCGACGGGGCCGGCGGCGACGATCGCTCCGTCGCGCAGCAGGGCCGCGTGGCTCGTCGTGCTCGGCAGCTCCTCGAGGTGGTGGGTCACCAGCAGCGTGGAGGTGGTGGGCTGCTCGGCGACGACGCCGTCGAGCGCGGTCAGGAAGCGCTCGCGCGCAGCGAGGTCGAGGCCCGTGGTCGGCTCGTCCAGCAGGAGCAGCTGCGGCCGGCCGACGAGGGCGCGGGCGATGAGCGCCCGGCCCCGCTCGCCCTGCGACAGGGTGGGCCAGCGCAGCCCGGCGCGGTCGCCCATGCCGACGCTCGCGATGAGCTCGCGCGCGTGCTCGGCCTGGTCGGGCGTCGGCTCCCAGCGGCGGGGCAAGTCCGCGCTGCCGGTGAGGCCGGTCAGCACGACCTGCTCCACCGTGAGCGGCGAGGCCACCCGGTGGCGGGGGTCGACGTGGCCGATCATCCGGCGCAGCGCCTGCAGCTCGATGCGCCCGAGCCGGTGGCCGAGCACGTGGACGGTGCCGGTCGTCGGGTGCTGGTTGGCCCCGCAGAGGCTCAGCACCGTCGACTTGCCGGCGCCGTTCGGCCCCAGCACCGCCCAGTGCTCGCCGGCCTCGACCCGGAGGTCGATGCCGTGGAGGATCTCCTTGCCGGCGCGGCGCAGCGTCACGCCGGCGAGCTCGAGCACGGGCGGCCGACCGTCCGCCGATCCGGGAGCGTCCTGGGAGGCGGGAGCGAGGTCGGTCGTCGTCACGGCCCCTAGGATCCCACCCGGCCACCGCCGAGCGGGAACGGGGTGTTCGCCGGACCGGCCAGCTCCTCGGCGTAGTTCGCCAGCAGCGCCAGGTTCCGCTCGTCGAGGTGGTCCCACTTCTGCGGCACGCTCGAGCCGGGCGTCAGCGTCGCCATCGCCCGCTGCGGCTTCAGCGCGGCGCTGACCCAGCCCTCGTGGCTGGCGCCCCGCGCGACGACCTCGGCGATGGGCGTGACGATGAGCGAGTTGCCGAAGTACGGCGCGCCCGCCGGGTCCACGCCCGTCGCGTTGGCACCGATCACGTAGACGTGGTTGTCGTACGCCCGCGCCCGCGTCGTCAGCTCCCACAGGTCGGCGCTGCGCAGCAGCGCGGAGGGGCGCGCGATGATCTCGGCGCCCTTGACCGCGTTGATGCGGGACAGCTCCGGGTAGTCCCCGTCGAAGCAGATGATCAGCCCGATCGTGCCGATCTCGGTGTCCACCACGGTGACGTGCTCGCCGCGCGTCACCCAGCCGCCACGCTCGATGTCCTCGGTGCCGAACGGGTGCGTCTTGTGGTAGGTCCCCAGCACGCTGCCGTCCGGCCCCGCGAGGTGCGCGGAGTTGTAGACGACACCGCGCTCCGCGCCGGCCTCGTACGCGCCCCACACCAGGTGGATGCCGAGCCGGCGGGCGAGGTCGGTGTACGGCGCGGTGCCGGCCCCCGGCGACGCCTGGAGCAGGTCCCACAGCTCCTCGGCGCCCATCGCGGGACCGAACCCGGTCGTCACGGTCTCGGGCAGCACGACGAGCTCGGCGCCCGTGGCCTCGACGGAGCGCTCGACCCAGGTCAGCGCGCGCTCGGTGTTGCCCGCGATCGTCTCGGGCGTCAGCGGCGCCGAGCTCGGGGCGACCTGGACCGCGGCCACGGTGACGTCGCGCATCAGCGGGCCCGCCGTCCGAGCAGGGCGCCGACGAGCACGCCGACGAGCATGAGACCGGCCCCGGTGAGGGTGCCCTTGAGGAAGGCGTCCGGCGAGCCGCCCGCAGCGGGCGCCGAGACCGCGCCCGGCCGGGAGAAGCTGCGCTGCGCCTCGGACGTGCCCTCGGCCGAGCCCGCGTTGCCCGCCCCGCCCTCGCGGGTCTCCGCCGCGGTCTGGTCGGTGGGGCTGATCGCGGACGCGGTCGGGCCGACGGGCACCGGACCGTTCTGCAGGTGGTCGTCGATCGCCTTGAAGAACTCGGCCGCGAGGCGCTTGCCGACGCTGGCGAGCATCCGCTGGCTGACGCCGCCGATCATGCCGCCGACGACCGCGTCGGCGACGAAGCGGATGAGCGTGCCCTCGCCCTGCGCCTCCATGTCGACGTCCACCTCGACCTGGATCGTCCCGGGGCCGCCGGCGCCGGACGCGACCATCTTCAGGTAGTGCGGCTCCCGCTTGTCCTTGAGGTGCACCTCGCCCTCGTAGGTGCCGCGGATCGCGGCCACGCCGGCGCTGATGGTCATCCGGTAGGAGTCCTCGGTGACCGTCTCGAGCTGCTGGCAGCCCGGGATCGTCGCGACGAGGACGGCCGGGTCGTTGAACGCCGCCCAGAGGGCGTCGATGCTGCTGGTCAGCGTTGCTTCGCCGGTGACCTTCACGCGCGGGCCTCACTTTCGGTGGATGCTGCGGAGGGTGCCGCAGACGGGGTCGGGCTGCCGGGGAGGACCGACGCCGGGTCGACCCAGCGCACGCTCTCCGTCCCCGGCATGGTGTTGACGAGCGGCTCGGGGTACGCCGCGGCGCGGCGCAGGTCGAACAGCTCGGACGGCGAGATCGGCATCCGCACGATGGGGATGCCCTCGGCGTCCTCGATGGCCGCCGCGATGGCCGCGGAGGTGGGGATGACGCCGGCCTCGCCCGCGCCCTTGATCCCCAGCGGGTTGAGCGGGGAGGGCGTCTCCAGGTGGTCGATGTCGATGCTGGTGGGCACCTCGGAGGCGTACGGCATGAGGAAGTCCATGAAGGAGGCGTTGGCCAGCTGGCCGGCCTCGTCGTACGCCATGATCTCGTAGAGCGCCCCGCCCACGCCCTGCGCGACGCCGCCGTGGATCTGGCCCTCGACGATGCGGGGGTTGATCATCTTCCCGCAGTCGTGCACGACGGCGTACTTGAGGATCGAGATCTCCGCCGTCTCCGGGTCGGTCTCCACGATGACGGCGTGCGCGCCGGCGGCGAAGGTCGAGTACGGCGGGGAGTAGTAGTCCGTCTCGTCGAGTCCGGGCTTCTCCCCCGGCGCGACCGGCGGCTTGGCGTAGTCGACCGGGCCGCCGCCGAACTGGGTGGCGGCCTTGCTGGCCTCGTCGAACGCGTAGCGCAGCGGGTTGGACAGCACCGCGACGGTGCCGATGCCCACGGCGGTCGAGGGGTCGCCCTTGACCTGCACCATGCCCTCGACGATCTCGAGGTCGCCCGGGTCGGCCTCGAGCGCGTCGGCGGCGAGCCGCAGCGTGCGCTCCTTGACCTTGCGGGCGGCCAGCGCGATGGCGCTGCCGCTCATGACGGCGCCGCGCGAGGCGAAGGTGCCGACGGAGTAGCCGAACCGCCGGGTGTCGCCCGTCGTGACGATGACGTCCTCGAAGGGCACGCCGAGCTCGGTCGCGACGATCTGCGCGAACGCGGTCTGGTGGCCCTGGCCCTGCGAGGTGATGCCGGTGGCGACCTTCACCTTGCCCGAGGTGAGCACCTGCACGTGGCCGCCCTCGTACGGGCCGGGACCCGTGCCCTCGACGTAGAACCCGAGGCCGATGCCGACCTGGCGGCCCTCGGCGCGGGCGTCGGCGCGGATCTTCTCGAACTCGTCCCAGCCCACGAGCGTGCGCAGCTTGTCGGCGAGCGCCGGGTAGTTGCCCGAGTCGTAGCGGAGCGGGCGCCCGTCCTGGAACATGAGGCCGAAGTCGACCGGGAACTCGTCGGGCTGGATGAAGTTGGCCGCGCGCACGTCGAGGCGGTCCTTGCCGAGGTACTGCGCGATGCGGTCCATCGTGCGCTCCATGGCGTAGACGCCCTGGGGCCGGCCCGCGCCGCGGTACGGCGTCACGAGCACCGTGTTGGTGTAGAGGCTCGTGAACGTCACCCGGTAGGCCCCCGGCCGGTAGGGACCGAGGAGCTGCGTGGAGGCGTTGATCGGCACGATGAGGCCGTAGGGGATGTAGGCGCCGTGGTCGTGGAGGATGTCGACCTCGAGGCCGAGCACGCGACCGTCGTCGTCGAACCCGACCTGCACCGTGAGCAGCTGGGCGCGCTCGTGGGCGCTGGAGACGAAGTGCTCGCGCCGGTCCTCGGTCCACTTCACGTCGCGGCCGAGCCGGATCGCGGCCCACGGGACCATGATCTCCTCGGGCCACGGGTGCACGATCTTGACGCCGAAGCCGCCGCCCACGTCGGGCGTGACCACGTCGACCTGGGTCAGCTCGAGGCCGAGCTTGGCCGAGACCGCGCCCCGCACGCCGGTGGACGTCTGTGTCGCCGTCCAGAGCGTCAGCTTCTCCTCGTGCGCGTCCCAGCGGGCGTGCACGCCCTTGCCCTCCATGGGCATGCAGGCGCTGCGCTCGATGTCCCACTCGAAGGTGAGGCGGTGCGGGGCGTCGGCCACGGCGCTGGCGGCGTCGCCGTACGCCTGGGTCGAGACCGCGGCGGCGTTGCCGGGGATGTCGTCGTAGACCAGCTCCTCGGCCGCGGCCGCCTTGCGCAGGCCGACGACGGGCTTGAGCACCTCGTAGTCGACCTTCACGAGCGCCGCGGCGTCCTCCGCGACGTACCGGTCGCGGGCGATGACCATCGCGACGGCCTCGCCCACGTGGTTCACCGCGTCGCGCGCGAGGGCGTAGCCGGTGCGCGGGTGGGTGAGGTCGGGGTGCGGGATGAGCAGGGGCAGGGGCTCCGCGGTCGGGCCGGAGAGGTCGTCCCAGGTGTAGACGGCGACGACGCCCTCGAGCTCGTAGGCGTCGTAGGGGTCGATGTCGCGGATCCGTGCGCGGGCGTGCGGGGTGCGCACGAACGCGGCGTGGAGGGTGCGGTCGTCGCCGATGTCGTCGACGTAGCGGCCCTTGCCCGTCACCAGGCGCGGATCCTCGACCCGCTTGACGGGCTCGCCGAAGCTGCGGGTGCTCACGCGTCGCTCCCCTCGCTCGCGGACGGCTCGGTCGCGCCGGGCTCCGCGGCCCGCTCCTTCTGGATCTCCGCGGCGCGGAGCACCGAGGCGACGATGTTCTGGTAGCCGGTGCAGCGGCACAGGTTGCCGCCGACGGCCTCGCGGGCCTCCTCGGGCGTGGGGTCCGGGTTCTCCTCGATGAACGCGGAGACGGTCGTGAGGAAGCCGGGGGTGCAGAAGCCGCACTGCAGGCCGTGGCAGTCGACGAACGCCTGCTGCGTCGGGCTCAGCCGGCCGTCCGGTTCCGTCAGGCCCTCGACGGTGGTCACGTCGTGGGTCCTCGGCGCTCACCGCGAGCATGAGGCAGCTGCGCACGGGCTCGCCGTCGAGCAGCACGGTGCAGGCGCCGCAGACGCCGTGCTCGCAGCCGACGTGGGTGCCGGTCAGCCCCAGGTCCTGGCGCAGCGCGTCGCACAGGGTGCGGCGCACCGGCAGCTCGACGCGGCGGGGCATCCCGTTGACGCGGAGCCGCACCTCGAGGTGCTGCTCGCCGACGTCCGTGTGGTCCGTGCTCGTCATGCCCGTGCTCCTTCGGTCGTCGTGATCGCGCGCGCCGCGGCCTCACGGGTCAGGCGCTTCGTCAGCACCGACGCGAGGTGGCGGCGGAAGTCGGCGCTTGCGTGCAGGTCGCCCGGCGGGTCGATCCGGTCGCGCACCCAGTCGCCGAGGACGGCATGGTCCACCTCGTCGTACGCGGTGCCGCGCACTACCTCGGTCAGGTCGAGCACCTCGGGGACGTCGTTGACGGAGACCAGCGAGAGCTTCAGCGAGACGTACTGCTCCGCCTCGTCGAGCACCGCCACGACACCGGCGCCGCACATGGCGTAGTCGCCGTGGCGGCGGCAGATCTCGTCGAAGGCGGTGCCGAAGCGTCCCGGGGGCGCCGGGAAGTACGCCGCGACCGCCAGCTCGTCGTAGCCGAGGCACGACTCCATGGGGCCGACGAAGAAGTCGGCCGCGTCGATGGTGCGCTCGCCACGGACGGAGCGCGCGACGACGTGCCCGCCGAGGAGGGCGAGCACGGTCGGCATCTCCGCCGAGGGGTCGGCGTGGGCGAGGCTGCCCACGGTGGTGCCGCGGTTGCGGATCGTCGGGTGGGCGACGTGTCGCAGCGCCTGGCCGACGAGGGGCACGCTCGCGGCGGCGGCCTCGTCACGCTCGAGGCGGGCATGGCGCACGAGGGCGCCGATGCGGACCCCGGCGTCGTCCACCTCCAGCGCCGACAGCTCGTCGGTCAGCCGGTTGATGTCGACGAGGTGGGCCGGCGAGGCCAGGCGCATGGCCATGACCGGCACCAGGCTCTGGCCTCCTGCCAGCACCTTCGCGTCCGTGCTGTGCTCCGCGAGCACGTCGAGAGCCTCGGCCACGGTGCGGGGTGCGTGGTAGGTGAACTTCGGGGTCTTCATGGTCTCCCTGTCCGGTGAGGGAGGCCTGCACCCTCCTGCAGGCCTCCCCGTGTCCGTGCGGTGTCCGGCTGAGGGCCGGTGGCGACGCTCAGCGGGCGACGGGTCCGTCCGCCGGGCCGCCGGTCGGGCCGGGGGTGCCGGCCGTCGCGCCGTGGGCGTCGTCGCCCAGCCAGTCGGCGGGGGCGAAGGGCTTGACGGCGTGGTAGGCCACGATCGTCACGATGGTGCCGAGCGCGATGCCGGCGATGGAGAAGTTGTCGGTGAACTTGAGCGCCACGTCGCCGATGCCGATGACGAGGCCGGCGGCGAGCGGCACCAGGTTGAGCGGGCTGCCGAACGAGACCTTGTTGTCCACCCAGATCTTCGCACCCAGCAGGCCGATCATGCCGTAGAGCACCACGGTGATGCCGCCGAGCACGCCGCTCGGGACGGCCGAGACGAGCGCTCCGAACTTCGGCGAGAAGCCGAAGAGGATGGCGACGACGGCCGCGACGTAGTAGGCCGCCGTCGAGTAGACGCGGGTGGCGGCCATGACACCGATGTTCTCGGCGTAGGTCGTGGTCGGCGAGCCGCCGACGAAGCTGGCGAGCGCGGTGCCCGCGCCGTCACCCATGAAGGCCCGGCCCATGTAGGGGTTGAGGTCGCGCTTGGTCATCTCCTGCACGGCCTTGACGTGGCCCGCGTTCTCGGCGACGAGCGCGATGACGCCCGGGATGACGAGCAGGATGAAGGTGGCGCTGAAGGTCGGCAGGTGCGCGCCCGAGAGCACGCTGCCGTCGGCGAGCGTGATGCTCTTCGGGAAACCGATCCACTCGGCGGCACCCACGGCCGAGAAGTTGATGCGGTCGGCCTCGGAGCCGTCCGCCGCCGTGATCGGACCGGAGACCGTGTCGAGGAACCACGAGAACGCGGTGCCGAAGATGAGGCCCAGGAGCACCGCGATGCGCGAGATGAAGCCGCGCACCACGACCGAGACGACGATGACGAAGACCATCGTGGCCAGCGCGGTCCACTGGTCGGCCGGCCAGTAGAGGTCGGCCACGACCGGCGCGAGGTTGAAGCCGATGAGCATGACGACGGCACCGGTGACGGCCGGCGGCAGGATCTTGTCGATCATCCGCCCGCCGACGAAGTGCACCAGCACACCGATGAGGAAGAGGATGACGCCGGCCACGAGGATCGCACCGGTGACGTCGGAGCTCTCGCCGCCCTGCGCGCGGATCGCACCGGCGGCCGCGACGAACGCGGCGCTGGTGCCCAGGTAGGACGGGATCTTGTCGTTGACGATCAGCAGGAACAGGATCGTCGCGATGCCGGACATGAGCACCGCGAGCTGCGGGTTGAGGCCCATGATGACCGGGAAGACGAACGTGGCGCCGAACATCGCGACCACGTGCTGCGCACCGAGGCCGATGGTCCGGGGCCACGACAGGCGCTGGTCCGGCGCGACGACCCCGCCCGGAGGCGGCGTGCCACCGTCCCCGTAGAGCGTCCACTTCAATGCCATCGCAGTCTCCTCTCAAGGGCGGCACGTCCCGCGTGCCCTGGTGCCGTGCTGCCCGAGCATCGGACCGACGTGTGGCCTCGACCACACGCGGTCCGCTGAGCCTACGGAGACGTCACCGTCCGCTACATCATCGACTTCTGCCAGCGTCACCGCTCCCACGTTGTGCACTTCTGGCTACAGGGACACGTTGCGGCAACACCTCGCTCACCGACCTCAGCGAGAGCGCCTGCAGCGCTACCGCGATGTTGAGCCGCAGGTGCGCGTCGGTCGTGAACGGGCCGATCATCCGCTCCAGCTTGGTGATCCGGTAGCGCAGGGTGTTGTAGTGGAAGAGCAGGTGCCGCGCCGTCTCCGCCACGTTGAGGTTGTGGTCGAGCAGCGCCTGCAACGTCGTGCGCAGGTCCTCGCTCTCCGCGTCGTCGGAGGCGAGCTCGCCGAGGGTGTCCGCGACGAAGCCGGCCAGCTCCCCGGGGTCGGAGACGAGGCTGAGCAGCCGGTGGATGCCGAGGGAGTCGAACTCGACGACCGCGCCCGGCCCCTGCAGCCACCGTCCGACCCGGACGGCGCTCCGCGCCTGCTCGTACGCCGCGGGCAGGTGGCCCACGTCGGTGAAGACGCGCGAGAGGCCGGTGCAGAAGGTCCGTCGGCCACCGCCCCCGTCGCCGGCGACGCGCGTCACGAAGGGCCGCACGAGGTCGCGCACGTCGCCGCCCCGGCCGGGGTCGATGCCGAGGACGACCACGACCTCCCCGCCGAGGCTGACGACGGCGGCGCCGGGGTCGGCCGAGCGGACGACGGAGCGCCAGGCGGCGAAGAAGCGGTCCTGCGGGGGCGCGGCGCCGGCCGCGGGCCGGAAGGGCGGCGGCGGGTCGTCGTGCTGGGCCACCAGCACGACGGCGGGCTGCCCGAAGCGCCACCCCAGCATCGCGGCGTGGGCGACCACCTCCTCGGGGTCGCCGGCCCGGCCGGCCAGCACGTCGCGCAGGAAGTCGCCCTCGTACTTGCTCTCGACCGCCGCCAGCTCCCGCTGCTTCGTGATGCTCAGCGCCATGACCGTGGCGGCGCGGCGCAGCGCGTGTTCGTCGGCCGGCTCGAGGGTGCGACGCGTGGCCGTCGCGACGAGGCGGCCGTGGTCCTGACGTCCGGCGACCACGGGCACGACGATGCGCTGCGGGGGGCCGTCGCTGAACCCGTAGGCCAGCGTCTCCACCCGCACCCGTCCGGTGGGGTCGCGCTCGAGGCCGTCGTCCTCCCCGATCCCCTCGGGGCCGTGGGCGGCGCGGCCGGGCTCGGTGCGGTCGGTCTCCACCAGCACCCGCCCGTCGGCGGTCGTCACGAGCACCCGCGCCCCGACGAGCCGGGACACGTGGTCGGCGACCTCGGCGAGCCCCTCCCCCGCGGTGATCCGCTGGAGCAGCTCGTGGTGGAGGTGCTCGGAGCGGGCGAGCAGCACGCTCTGCCGGTTGAGCACCTCGGAGAGCACGACGGACAGCACGTCGTCGAAGCCGAGGTCGGGCAGCGTGAGCACGGGGAACGAGCGGCGCTCGGCCTCCGCGAGCACGCTCGCGGGGAGCTCGTCGACGTAGCGACCGAGCTTGATGCCGAGGCCCGCCGCGCCGCGCTCGTCGAGCTCGACGACGAGGTCGACCAGCTGCTCGGGGTCCTCCCGGAGCGGGTAGCCGGTCGTGAGCAGCAGCTCCTGCTCCCGCATCCAGGGCCCGATGTCGGGCACCTCCATGACGTTGAGGCGCTCGATCCGGCGCCGCAGCCCGGCGGCCCCCGCGACGCAGGTCGTGCCCGCCAGCTCCGGCAGCTCGAGCATCTGGGCGACGGAGATGCCGTAGCCCCAGGACTCCTGCACCGGGCGATCGAAGATCATGGGCGACACTTGTCCAGAGTCGCCGTGATCCTTGGCACTTTCGTACATGGGGGGACCGTACCCGCTCCGACTAGCGTCCGTGCGGTGACCTCCGCAGCGGACGCCGACCTCGCGCTGGGCGCCCGCGTGGCCGCCCGACCGCGGGAGCTGCGGGTCGCGCTCACGGCCCGCGCCGCGGCGTACCTCGTCGACGCCGGCACGGGCCAGCCCGTCTGTGCGCTCGTCGACCACGACGCCGTCGTCGTGCCCGACGCGGTGCGCCTCCCGCGCGGTGTCGCGTGGGAGCAGGTGCTCGCGGCCCGCTCCACCCACCCGATCCTGCTCGGCGACGGCGCCCTGCGCTGCGACGACGTGGTCGTGCCGGTCCGCGCGCACACCGACAGCCGGCTCCGGACCACCGGGCTGGACGCCGCGGACCCCGCGACGGCGGCCCGACGCCTGGCCGCGGCCCGGGACCGCGTCACCGCCCGGACCGCGGCCACCCACGCCCCCTGGCCGGCCGTGGACCACACCTGGACGGGCGGTCTCGCCACCCCGGCCGCCCTGGCCCTCGACGCACCGACGCTCATCGGACGCGGCCCCGGCCTGACGCCCACCGGTGACGACCTGTGCTCCGGCGTGCTGCTCGTGCACCGGCTGCTCGGCACGCCGGGCACCGACGCCGCGGCCGCCGTCGTGCTCGACCTGGCCCGCACCCGCACCACCACGGCGTCCCGCCTGCTGCTCGCCGCCGCGGCCGAGGGGCGCGCGACCCCCGCCGTACGGCGCGTGCTCACCACCCTGCTCGCCCCCGGTCCCGAGGTCCCCGAGGTCACCGGCGCCCTCGGGGACCTCGACCACCACGTCGCCGCCCTGCTGGCCCTCGGCCACACCTCGGGCGCCGACCTGGCCGACGGGATCCGCGACGGCCTGCTCGCGGTCGCCGGGTCTCGCTCCCTCCCCTCCCCCGTGCCGTCCACCGAGAGGAACTGCGCATGAGCGCCACTGGTACCGACGTCCACCACGTCGAGGTCCGACGGGGCCGGTACGTCGACTCCGTCTCCCTGATGCAGGTCTCCGCGACCGTCGCGGGGACGCCCGGCGTCCACAAGGCCCAGGTCGCGATGGCGACCGAGCTCAACCTGGACGTGCTGACCGGCATGGGGTTCGAGATCCCCGCCGACGCGGGCCCGAACGACATGGTCGTCGCCGTCTCCGCCGAGAGCGACGACGCCGTCGCGGCCGCCCTGGCCGTCATGGAGGACGCCGTCGCGTCCATCGGCCGCGGCGGGGGCTCCGGCGACACCTTCGGCGGCGAGCCCGCCCCGCGCACCACCCGCTGGGCGGTCGAGCGCAGCGGCGCCCCGCTCGCGGTCGTCTCCGTGCCGGGCGAGCACGCGTTCGCCGAGGCCATGGGCGCCCTCGACGCGGGCAGCTCCGTGCTCGTCTTCAGCGACAACGTGCCGCTCGAGCACGAGGTGCTCCTCAAGCGCACCGCGGCCGACCGCGGCCTGCTCGTCATGGGCCCCGACTGCGGCACGGCCATCGTCGGCGGCGTGGGCCTCGGCTTCGCCAACGTCGTGCGCCGCGGTCCGGTCGGCGTCGCCGCCGCGTCGGGCACCGGCGCCCAGCAGTTCACCAGCCTGCTCCACACCGCGGGCGTCGGCGTCTCCCACTGCCTCGGCCTGGGCGGGCGCGACCTGTCCGAGGCCGTCGGCGGCCTCTCCGCCCGCGCGGCTCTCGCCGCGCTCGACGCGGACCCGGCCACCGAGGTCATCGTCGTCGTCTCGAAGCCGCCGCACCCGGCGGTCGCGGCCGACCTGCAGGAGTACGCCGCGACGCTCGCCACCCCCGTGCACCTGGTGCTGCTCGGGGCGGGCCAGCCGACCATCACGGCCGGCGTCGAGAAGGTGCTCGCCGAGCTCGGCGTCGACCGTCCCGCCTGGCCCACGTGGGGCGTGCCCGACGAGGCGCCCCGGGTCAGCGGTGCCCTGCGCGGCCTCTTCGCGGGCGGCACGCTCTGCGACGAGTCGATGCTCATCGCCGCCGAGACCCTCGGCGACATCCGCTCCAACATCCCGCTGCGGCCCGAGCTGGCCCTCCCGGCCGGCCTCGAGCACGACGGCCACCTGATGATCGACTTCGGCGACGACACCCTCACCCAGGGCCGTCCCCACCCGATGATCGACCCGGGCCTGCGTCTCGCGCGGCTCGAGAAGGAGGCGGCCGACCCCGCCACCAGCGTCGTGCTCCTCGACGTGGTGCTCGGCCACGGGGCGCACGCCGACCCGGCGGGCGACCTGGCGCCGGCGGTGGCCGCGGCGCGCCGTACCGCCGCCGACGCGGGCCGCGAGCTCGCCGTCGTCATCTCCCTGTGCGGCACCGACGCCGACCCGCAGGGTCTCGAGGCCCAGGCCGCCGCCCTCGCGGCGGCCGGCGCCTCCGTCTTCTCGTCCAACGCCGCGGCGACCCGCTACGCGGTCGCCCTCGTCTCCGGAGGCCAGCGATGAACACCCTCGACCTTCTCGACGGCACGCCGTCCGTCGTCGGCACCGGCGTCGCCCTCTTCTCCGACGCCCTGCGCGCGCAGGGCGTCGACGTCACCGACGTCGACTGGACCCCGCCGCCCGCCGGCACCTCCGCCGCGCTGGCGCGCGTGCTCGCCGACCCGCGTCGCGTCGAGGCGAACAGGCTCGCCGCCGAGCGCATGCTCGCCGCGGGCGCGGAGCTCGTCGACGTGCGCCTGGCGAGCGAGGCGCTCGACCTCCAGCCCGGGCACTTCCTGCACGCCGGTCCCCCCATCACCTGGGAGCGCGCCTCCGGACCGCTCCGGGGCGCGCTCATCGGCGCGGTGCTCTTCGAGGGCCTCGCGAGCGGTCCCGAGGAGGCCGAGCGCAAGCTCGCCGCGGGCACCTTCACCTGGGAGCCCTGCCACCACCGCGGCGCGGTCGGCCCGATGGCCGGTGTCGTCAGCCCGTCGATGTGGGTCTTCGAGCTCACCGACCCCTCCAGCGGCCGCACGTCGTGGTGCTCGCTCAACGAGGGCCTCGGCAAGGTGCTGCGGTACGGCGCGTACAGCGAGGAGGTCGTCACCCGCCTCCGCTGGATGAGCGAGGTGCTCGGCCCCGCCCTGCAGAGCGGTGTGCGCCGCGCCCGCGACCGCGGCGCCGAGCTCGACATGCTGGCGATCGTCGCGCAGATGGTGCAGATGGGCGACGAGGGCCACAACCGCAACCGCGCCGGCACGCTCATGTTCATGCGCGACCTGCTGCCCGACATCCTCGAGGCCGGCGTGGACCCGCTGCGCCTGGCGGAGGTCGTGCGGTTCATCGGCGGCAACGACCACTTCGCCCTCAACCTCGTCATGCCGACCTGCAAGCTCATCACGAGCGCCGCCGCCGACATCCCGGGCTCGACCGTCGTCACGGTCATGGCCCGCAACGGCACGGACTTCGGCATCCAGGTCTCGGGCACCGGCCAGCAGTGGTTCACCGGCCCGGCGCAGACGCCGAACGGCATGTTCCTCGGCGACTACGGCCCCGACGACGCCAACCCCGACATCGGCGACTCGGCCATCACCGAGACCGCCGGCATCGGTGGCTTCGCGATGGCGGCGGCCCCGGCGATCGTGCGGTTCATCGGCGGCGAGGTCGGCGACGCGCTGACCGCGACGCGGCTGATGTACCAGATCACCACCGCCGAGAACCAGCGCCTCGGCGTGCCGATCCTCGACTTCCGCGGCACGCCCACGGGCATCGACGTGACCAAGGTGCTGGGCTCCGGCGTGCTCCCGCAGATCAACACCGGCATGGCCGGTCGCGTCGCGGGCGTCGGCCAGGTCGGCGCCGGTCTCGTGACCCCGCCGATGGAGTGCTTCGAGGGCGCCGTCCAGGCGCTGGCGGCTGCCGCACCGACGCTCGGGTGAGCCGCGCCGGGCGCCTCGCGGTCGTCGCCGCCTTGGTGGCGGTGGCCGCGAGCACCCGGTCGCCCCTGACCTCGGTGCCGCCCCTCGTGGGCGAGCTCCAGGACGCGCTCGGCCTCAGCAGCGTCGCCGTCGGGCTGCTGACCGCGCTCCCCGTGCTCTGCATGGGGGTGCTGGCACCGGCGGCGACGCTGCTCGCGGCACGTCTCGGTCTCGAGCGCGCACTGGCGGTGGGAGCCGTCGCGATCGCCGTCGGCGTGGCCGTGCGCCCGTGGGGTCCCGCGGCGGTGCTCGTCGGCGGCACGCTCGTCGCCGGGGCCGGCATCGCCGTCGTCGGTGCGCTCCTGCCGGGCGCCGTGAAGCGCCACTTCCCGCGGCGGCCCGGTGCCATGACGGGCGCCTACATGGCCGCGATGATGACGACGGCCGCGTTGGCCGCCGCCCTCGCCGTACCGCTCGCCGACGCCGTCGGCTGGCGCCTCGCCCTCGGGACCTGGGCGGTGCCCGCGGCCGTCGCGGCCGTCTGGTGGGTGGTGCGGGCAGGGCGCCGCCCCGTGCCCGTGCGCGCCGCGGACGCCACGCCGGCCCCGGCCCGGCTGCCGTGGCGGAGCCCGGCCGCGTGGCTGGTCACGGGCTACCTCACCACCAGCTCGATC
Source organism: Nocardioides zeae (assembly GCF_030818655.1). Classification (NCBI taxonomy): domain Bacteria; kingdom Bacillati; phylum Actinomycetota; class Actinomycetes; order Propionibacteriales; family Nocardioidaceae; genus Nocardioides; species Nocardioides zeae. The sequence goes on from NZ_JAUTAN010000001.1 coordinate 2,730,594, forward strand.
ATGTTCTACGCGCTCCTCGCCTGGATCGCGCCGTCCTACACCGACCGCGGCTGGGACGAGGGCGCCGCCGGCCTGCTCCTCGCCGGCTTCAGCGCGGCGCAGCTGGCCTCCGCCCTCGCCGTACCGCTCGTCGTCGACCGGGTGCGCGACCGCCGGGCCCTGTACGCCGCGGCCGGCGCCGTCAACGCGGTCGCCCTCACCGCGCTCGTTGTGGCGCCCGAGTCGGTGCCGTGGGCGATCGTGCTGCTCCTCGGGTTCGGCAACGGGGCCGCCTTCACGCTGGGGCTGACGCAGCTCGTGGAGCACGCCGGCACCGCCCACGACTCGGCGCGGCTCGCGGGGATGGCGTTCCTCGTGTCGTACGGCGTCGCCGCCGGCGGCCCGACGGGGGTCGGGGCGCTGCACGACGCGCTCGGGTCGTGGACCGTGCCGTTCCTCCTGCTGGCCGTGGCGGCCGTCGCGCAGGTGGTGGTCGGCGCCCTGCTCGGGCCGGAGCGGCGGGTGGCGGCGTAGGCCGGGGCGGCTGCTGTAGCTCGGGCGCCCGGAATGTGCGGCTGCGACACCCCGGATCGACGCGGACGTGTCCCACCTGCACATTTCGCAGAGCCGCTCGGGCGCGTCCGGCGCGGACGGCCCGAGAAGAAAACGCGGACGGGCTCGGGCCGGCGGAGGAAAACGCGGACCCGGCCCTCGGTTGGATCGGTCCAGACGGCCCTTTGGCTGCCCGCCGTCCGCGTTTTCTTCGCCCGGTCCGGTCCGGTCCGGTCCGAGCTCGCCCCGACCTGGCCCCGGCCGGCCCGGAAATGTGCAGCTGGGACAGTCCGGATGGCCTCAGGCCTGTCCCAGCCGCACATTTGGAGCGCCCGCGAGGGCGGCGACCGTCACCACGAGACCCAGCGCGACGACGCCGGCCCGCAGCCTCACCCGACCCCCGGCGGATCGGCCCGCAGCAGGCCCGCGTGGATCGGTCCCTCGAGCTCCGTCAACGGCCGTCCGGTCCCACCCCGGTGCAGCCCGACGATCTCCGCCGCGATCGACACCGCTGTCTCCTCGGGCGTCCGCGCGCCGAGGTCGAGCCCGATCGGCGACCGCAGCCGGGCGAGCTCGGCGTCCGTGACCCCCACCTCGCGGAGCCGGTCGAGCCGGTCGCGGTGGGTGCGCCGGGAGCCCATCGCCCCGACGTACGCCGCGGGGCCCCGCAGCGCGACCTCCAGCAGCGGCACGTCGAACTTGGGGTCGTGCGTCAGCACGCAGAGCACGGTGCGCTCGTCGGTCGTGGTGCCGGCGAGGTAGCGGTGCGGCCAGTCGACGACGACCTCGTCGGCCTCGGGGAACCGGGCCGGCGTCGCGAACAGCGGCCGCGCGTCGCAGACCGTCACGTGGTAGCCGAGCACCTTCCCGATCCGCACGGTCGCCCGCGCGAAGTCGATGGCGCCGAACACGATCATCCGCGGCGTCGGCGCGAAGACCTCGACGAGCACGGTGACGTCGTCCTCGAGCAGCTCGCCGCGGGGGCCGGTGCGCAGTGTCCGGGTCTCACCGACGCCCAGCAGGGCCCGGGCCTCGGCCGCGACGACGGCGTCGAGCGACGGGTTGCCGAGCGATCCGGAGGCCTCCGTCTCCCACACGGCGAGTCGAGCACCGAGGGGGGCGGGCCCGTCGACGATCGTCGCCAGCGCAACCGGTCGCTCGGCGGAGATGCTGTCCGCCACCGCCTCGAAGAGCCCGAAGGCCTCGGCGTCGACCGGCGCGACGAGCACGTCGAGGATCCCGCCGCAGGTCAGCCCGACCGCGGCCGCGTCGTCGTCGGACACCCCGAAGCGCTGGAAGACGGGCTCGCCGGAGTCGATGACGTCCCGGCCCAGCTCGTAGACCGCGCCCTCGACGCACCCGCCCGACACCGACCCGACGACCGTGCCGTCGGGTCCGACGGCCATCGTCGCGCCCGCCGGCCGCGGGGCGCTGCGCCACGTGGCCGCGACCGTCCCGAGCGCGAACCGCTCCCCCGCGGCCCACCAGGCCCGGGCCGCCTCCAGCACCTCACGCACGTCGTCCTCCGGCGATCTCGTCGGTCAGCGCCTCGAGCGCGGCGACGCTGTGCCCGTCGACGAAGGCGTCGACGTGCGGCAGCGCGGCCACCAGCCCGGCGGTCCGCGGCGCGAAGCCGGGACGGGCGCGGTTCGGGTTGGCCCACACGACCCGGTGGGCGAGGCGGTGCAGCTGCTCCATCTGCTCGCCGAGCAGCGTCGCGTCCCCGCGCTCCCAGCCGTCGGAGACGACGACCACGACCGCGCCCCGCGCCGTACCCCGTCGTCCCCACCGGTCGAGGAACACCGCCAGGCCCTCCCCGAGCCGGGTGCCACCGCTCCAGTCGACGACGCGCCGGGCCACCTCGTCGGTGCTGCGCTGCGGGTCGGACGAACGGAACGCGCGGGTCAGGCACGTCAGCCGGGTGCCGAGCGAGAACACCTCCGCGTCCGGCTGGCTCCGCACGAGCGCGTGGGCGAAGAGCAGGTAGGTCTCGGCGTAGCGCCGCATCGACCCGGAGACGTCGAGGAGCACGACCGTACGGCGGGGACGCGGCCGCCGCTGCCGGCGCGGCCAGTGCACGGGGTCGCCGCCGGTGCGGACCGCCTCGCGCACGACCCGGCGCAGGTCGACCCGGCCGTGGTGACCGGGACGGGTACGCCGCGACCGGCGGTACGCCGGCCGGTGGGCCATCCGCTCCAGCAGGTGGGCGACCAAGGCGCGGTCCCCCGCGTCGAGCGCGGCCACGTCGCGCTGGCGCAGCACCTCCAGCCGGCTGGCCGTCGGGGGCGCGCTGGCGACCTCCACGTCGCCGGCGTCCGCCTGGTCACCGGGCACGGGGACGTCCCGGTAGGTCGGGAGGGTGACCCCGCGGCGTACGTCGCCGGCCCACTCCGCCCGGTCGAACCACAGCGCGAAGACCTCGTCGAACACCGTCAGGTCGTCGGGGCGGGCGCAGAGGGTGAGCCGCGCGGCCCAGTACGTCGCGCCCCGGCTCGGCTCGCCGTCCTCCGTCGCCGCGAGCGCGGCGAGCGCGACGACGGCCGCCCGCGCACCGCCGACCGGGACGTCGACGCCCGCGCGGCGCAGGGCGTCGGCCAGGCCGGTCAGCTCGACGGTCAGGTCGGGGCCGGCGGCGGGGCCGGCGGCGGGCGCCAGGCTCACGCCGGCTCCGCGAGGAGCTCGGCGAGGTGGGCGGCGACGCGCTGCTGGTCCTCGCGGTACTTGAGCACGGCGCCGAGCGTGCGCGCCGCGGCGGCGGGCTCGACGGTGGTGGCACCGAGGGCCGCCAGGGTGCGCGCCCAGTCGATCGACTCGGCCACGCCCGGGGCCTTGAGCAGGTCCTCGTCGCGGAGCCGGGCGACGACCCGGGCGACACCCGCGGCCAGGGCCGCGTCGGCCTCGGGCACCGAGCGGCGCACGATCTCGGTCTCCCGCTCGAGGTCGGGGTGCTCGACCCAGTGGTAGTAGCAGCGGCGCTTGAGCGCGTCGTGCACCTCGCGGGTGCGGTTGCTGGTGACGACGACGAGGGGCGGCACCTCGGCGGTGACGGTGCCGTACTCCGGGATCGTCACCGCGAAGTCGCTCAGCAGCTCCAGCAGGAAGGCCTCGAACTCGTCGTCGGCGCGGTCGAGCTCGTCGACCAGCAGCACGCTCGGCGCCTCCAGCGAGCGCAGCAGCGGACGCGGCAGGAGGAACCGTCGGCTCCACAGGTCGTGCTCGAGCGCGTCGGCGTCGACACCGCCGGCCGCCTCGAGCGCGCGGACGTGGAGGAGCTGGCGCGGGTGGTCCCAGTCGTAGAGCGCCGCCGAGGCGTCGATGCCCTCGTAGCACTGCAACCGCACGAGGTCGCGTCCGAGCACCTGCGCGAGCGCCGTCGCCAGCGAGGTCTTGCCGACCCCCGGCTCGCCCTCGAGCAGCAGCGGGCGGGAGGTGCGCCAGGCCAGCCACGCGGCGGTCGCCGTGCCCTCGTCCGCGAGGTACCCCACCCGCGCGAGGTCGTCGACCAGTGCCGCCACGGACTCGGGTCCCTGCACGTGCCGCCTCCTCCGCTCGGGCCGCTCGGGCCGCCGGCCGCCCTCCCGGACGACCAGAGGGGCCAGCCTAGGCACGCACCGCGCCGTACGGCAGGGCGGAGGGGTGCCGAAGCGCACCGCCGCGGCTTGGCGGGTTGTGCCAACCCCGCCCCTCCTCCCTCGGGTCGTGGTGTGAGCCCACGGATTTCCGCAGGCGTCGCACCACGACCCGGCGGGGTGGATTGGCAGATGTAACGAACAGAGTGGGCACCTGACGAAGAATCGACCGTTTTACGGCCAACTTTGACGAAGCCCCGGTCACGAGCGGCGCGGTTCAATGCTCCGAACGCACCAACGAACCTGGAGGCTGCATGAGCGCCACGCGTCGCATCCGCATCGGCATCGACACCGGTGGGACCTTCACCGACGTCGTCGCCGTCGACGAGGAGACCGGCGAGCTCGTCACGACGAAGACGCCCTCGACCCCGGCGAACCCCGCCGACGGGTTCCTCAACGGCATCGACAAGGTCCTCGGCCTGCTCGGCCTCGAGGGCGACGCCGTGACGGCCGTCAGCCACGGCACCACCGTGGCGACCAACAAACTGCTCGAGGAGAAGGTCGAGAACCTCGGGTTCATCACGACCGAGGGCTACGGCCACCTGCTCGAGATCGCCCGCCAGTCCGTGCCGGACGGCTACGGCAATTCGTACTTCTGGGTCAAGCCCGACCGGATCGTGCCGGTCGACCTGGTGCGCACGGTCGGCGGCCGCCTCGCGGTCGACGGCTCCGAGGTGCGCCCGCTGGTCGAGGCCGACGTCGTCGCCGCGGCCCGCTACTTCCGCGCCCGGGGCGTCACCACCATCGGCGTCTCGTTCCTCAACTCCTACGCCAACCCGGAGCACGAGGAGGCGGCGCTCGCGATCCTGCAGCGCGAGTACCCCGAGGCCGACTACTCGCTGTCCTCGCAGGTGCTGCGGGAGTACCGCGAGTACGAGCGCAGCGTCACCACGCTCGTCGACGCCGCGGTGAAGCCCAACATCCGGGCCTACGTCAACAACATCACCGAGCGCCTCAACTCGTTCATCGCCGGCGCCGAGAGCAGCGACGAGACCGAGCACCGCGAGGTGCCCTTCTACGTGATGAAGTCCAACGGCGGCGTGCTCTCCGCCGAGGAGGTCGTGCGGCAGCCGATCACCACGGTCCTCTCCGGCCCGGCGGCCGGTGCCCTGGGCGCCGCGGTCATCGCGCAGCGCGCGGGCTTCGATAGCGTGCTGACCTGCGACGGCGGCGGTACGTCCACGGACGTCACCGTCGTCATCGACGGCCACCCGGCGCTCACCACCGAGGGCACCGTCGGGCCGTACCCCAGCAAGATCCCCATGATCGACGTCGTCACCGTGGGTGCCGGCGGCGGCTCCATCGCCTGGATCAGCCCCGAGGGCATGCTCAAGGTCGGCCCCCAGTCGGCCGGTGCCGACCCAGGCCCGCTCTGCTACCGCAAGGGCGGCCAGGAGCCCACGATCACCGACGCCCACGTGCTGCTCGGCCGGATCCCTCCCCACCTGCTCGGTGGCGAGATCCCCCTCGACGTCGACGCCGCGCGCGCCGGCATCGAGGACATCGCGGGCAAGCTCGGCCTGGGCGTGGAGGAGGCCGCGGACGGCATCCTCGAGATCTCGGCCTGGAACCAGGCCAACGCGCTGCGCCAGGTGACGGTCAAGCGGGGACTCGACGCCCGCGACTTCCGCATGGTCACCTTCGGTGGCTCCGGCTCGCTGCTGGCGTGCCGCCTCGTCGACATCCTCGGCCTGCAGGGCGTCATCGTGCCGCTCAACCCGGGCAACACCTCCGCCTACGGCCTGCTCACCGTGGACGTGCGCAACGACTACGTGCGCACGGCGATCACGAAGCACGACGACCTCGACCGCGAGCGCGTGTCGGGCCTGCTCGACGAGCTCGCCCGCGACGCCGACGAGGCGCTGGCCCGCGAGGGCTTCGAGCCCGCCGAGCGCCAGTTCCAGCGCACCGCCGACCTGCGCTACGTCGGCCAGGCCTTCGAGGTGCGGGTCCCCGTGCCGGACGGCCCGGTGGACGACAGCCTCGTCGAGGCCGTCGCCGACGCCTTCCACGCCGAGCACCGCAAGCTCTACGGCTACGACTTCCGCGGCGACGCCACCCAGCCCGTCGAGTGGGTCAACCTGCGCGTCTCGGGCATCGGCCCGATCCGCAAGCCCGAGCTGCGCGAGATCGCCGACGGCACCGGCTCCGAGGGCGCCGTCACCGGCACCCGCCGCGTCTACTTCGACCAGTGGTACGACGCGCCCGTCGTCGCCCGCGCCAGCCTCGGTGCCGGCGACGTCGTGACCGGCCCGGCGATCGTGGAGGAGTTCAGCTCCACCGTCCCGCTGCACCCCGGCTTCGTCGCCGAGGTCGACCGCTTCGGCAACCTCCTCATCACCCGCAAGGAGAACCTCTCGTGACCAGCGACGTCCTCAGCACCCCCGAGAGCGACACCGCGACCGTGGTGGGCGTGCGCGCCCCCGGTGGCGACGCGCCGTACCGGCTCACGGACGGCGTCGACGTCGACCCCGTCGTCGTCGAGATCGTCGAGGGCTACCTGGCCTCCGTCGAGCAGGAGGTCGAGACCTCCATCGGCCGCACCAGCCGGTCGCCGATGATCCGCGACGCGCACGACTACCGCGCGGGCATCCACGACAAGCACGCCCGCAAGCTGACGGGGCGCTCCTACTCGGCGCTCGTGCAGCCGGTCATCCGCGACTACCCGGTCGAGACGATGAAGCCCGGCGACGTCTTCTTCCACAACGACGTCTACATGTCGGAGGGCGGCATCGGCCACCTCCCCGACCTGTGCATCACGGCGCCCGTCTTCCACGACTCGGGCGACGGCCCCGATGTCGTCGCGTTCGTGCAGGCCTTCGGCCACCACGACGACATCGGCGGCTCGGTGCCCGGCTCCATGCCGAGCACCGCGACCAGCGTGTTCGAGGAGGGCCTCATGGTCCCCCCGATCAAGCTGTGGGACGGCGGCGTGCCCAACGAGGCGGCGCTCAAGATCATGACCCGCAACTCGCGGATGCCCGACTCGCTGGCCGCCGACCTCGACGCCGAGTGCTCGGCCTGCCTGCTCGGCGCCCGTCGCCTGACGGACCTGTTCGAGCGCTACGGCCGCGACCAGGTGTTCGCCGCGTTCGACGCGATCCTCGACAAGACCACGCAGACGTTCCGCCGCGAGATCCTCTCCAAGATCCCGACGGGCACGTTCGTGTGGGAGGACTACGCGGAGCAGGACGGCGTCGACGACCCGCGCCTGCACACGCAGCGCATCACGCTGACGAAGGAGGAGACGGGCGGGCCCGACAACGGCCCCCGCCTCATCATCGACTTCACCGGCACGGCGCCGCAGGCCAAGGGCCCGATCAACCACTGCGGCGACTACGCCGACGGCTCGTTCCTCAAGAAGTGGATCGCGCCCATCCTCCGCAACCTGGCGGACACCCCGGAGCGGATGGCGGAGCTCGACGTCAACGAGGGCATCACGCCCCTCATCGAGATGCGCTTCCCGCCGAAGGGCACCCTGCTGACGCCCGAGTTCCCGGCGCCGACCAACGCCCGCACGTTCGTCATCCTGCGCCTCCTCGGCGTGCTCGCCGGCGTGGTCGCCAAGGCCGTCGACGGGAAGATGCCCGCCGACCAGGAGACCATCCGCTACACGGGTGTCTACGGCAACGACCTCGAGGGCAACCCCTACCTCATGCGCGAGGTGCTGGGCGGCGGCTCGGGCGGCCGCTACTACGCCGACGGCGAGGACACGATCCACGTCGTGCCCGACTCGCGGAACCTGCCGACCGAGTTCACGGAGTCGCGCTTCCCGTTCCGCGTCGAGAGCCTCGGCCTCGCGCTCGACTCGGGCGGCGCGGGCCAGTTCCGCGGCGGCCTGGGCTACGAGAAGCAGATCCGCATGCTCGCGGACGCGCACTTCATGTCGATCGCCGACCGCTCGATCCTGTCGTGCTGGGGCGTCAAGGGCGGCAAGGCCGGCGCCCCGTTCCGGGTCACCATCGACCCGGACGGCCCCAACGAGCGCGAGGTCGACGCCCTCGTCGATGCCGTCGAGGTGAAGGCCGGCGAGGTCATCCGCATCCGCACGACGGGTGGCGGCGGCTGGGGCGACCCGCTCGACCGCGACCCGGCCCACGTGGCGCGCGACGTCTGGTGGCGCAAGGTGTCGGTCGCTGCCGCCGAGGCCGACTACGGCGTCGTGTTCGCCGGCGAGGTCGACCCCGACGGCACCGCGGCCCCGGAGGTCGACGTCGACGCGACCACCGCGCTGCGGGAGAAGGTGCGCTCGGAGCGCGACGCCGACGCGCCGTTCTTCGACCGCGGTCCCGGCTACGCCCGGTTGTCCGGCGGGGCCACGAGCTCGCCGTACGACTTCGTCTGAGCCGATGACCGACCCCCGCCCCACCCTGCGCGTGGCGGTCACCGGTGCGTCCGGCAAGACCGGCGCCGCCGTCGTGGCCGGCCTCCTCGAGGCCGGCCACGAGCCGGTGGCCCTGGTCCGCCGGCCCGAGGCCGCGGCGTCCCTGCGCGAGCAGGGCGCCGCGGCCCGCCTGGTCGACCTGGACGCCGGCCCCGACGCGATCGCCGCCGCGCTCGCCGACGTCGACGCGGTGCACCACGTGCCGCCCAACATGCACCCCGCCGAGGACGCGCTGACGGCGGACGTCGTGGCCGCCGCCGAACGGGCCGGCGTACGGCGCTTCGTCTTCCACTCGGTCCTGCAGCCCCACGTGCCGGCGATGCCGCACCACCTGCGCAAGGCCACCTCCGAGCTCACGGTGCGCTCCAGCTCCCTGCGGTGGACCGTGCTCCAGCCCGCCAGCTACGCCCAGAACGTGCTCCCCTTCTGGGACGCCGCGGTCGCGAGCGGCACCTACCGGGTCCCGTACGACGTCGCCCGGCCCTTCACGCCCGTCGACCTGGCCGACGTGGCGGGTGCCGTGGTGGCGGTCCTCGAGGACCCGGCCACGACCTACGGCACCTTCGAGCTCGCCGGCCCCGAGGTGCTCACCAGCGCCGACCTCGCTGCCGTGGTCGCGGAGCTGTCGGGCCGGCTCGTCGTGGCCGAGCGCCAGCCCGTCGCCGACTGGCGCGCCGCCGTCGACCCCGACGGCACCCGCCCGGACGTCGACGACCTCGTCGCGATGTTCGACCACTACGACGCGCACGGCCTCGTCGGCAGCCCGCTCGCGCTCGGGGTCCTGCTGGGCCGCACCCCCACCACGGTGCGCGACGCGCTCCGCCGCGACCTCGGCCTCGCACCGGCCTGATCCGTCGTCGGCACCGCCCCCCGACACCGACAGCAACGTCTGCCAACGAGGGCCGTCCACCTCGGGCATCCCTCGCCGTACCCCCGCGCTCTCGACACGCCTAGATTCGTTGCAGACGGCGAGAGCCAGATCACACGGATGGAGAACCACGTGCGCGCGCTCATCGCACTCGGCGGCAACGCCATGACGGCACCGGACGGCACGGCCACGGTGGAGGCCCAGCGGGAGGCCATCGGCACGGCCGCCGCGCGGATCGCCGAGCTGGTCGCCACGGGCACCGACGTCGTCGTCACCCACGGCAACGGCCCCCAGGTCGGCAACCTCCTCGTGAAGAACGAGCTCACCGCCCACGTCGTCCCGATGGTGCCGCTCGACTGGTGCGGCGCACAGACCCAGGGCACCCTCGGCTACACGCTGACGACCTGCCTCGACGCCGCGCTCACCGCCGAGGGCATCGAGCGCCGCGCGGCCGCCCTCGTGACCCGCACCGTCGTCGACGCCGACGACCCCGACTTCCTGCAGCCCAGCAAGCCGGTCGGCCGCTTCCTGCCCGAGGCCGAGGCGCAGCGCTTCGTCGCCGAGGGCCAGCACTGGCAGGACCGCGGCGAGAAGGGCTGGCGTCGCGTCGTGCCGTCGCCGCAGCCCCGCGAGATCGTCGACGCCCCCGCCGTGCTCGCGCTCGTCGAGGCCGGTTTCGTCGTGGTCGCCGCCGGCGGTGGCGGCATCCCGGTCGTGCGTGGCGAGGACGGCGCGCTCACCGGCGTCGAGGCCGTCATCGACAAGGACCTCGGGGCGGCCCTGCTGGGCCGGCTCGTGCACGCCGACGTGCTCGTCATCGCCACCGACGTCGACAACGCCGTCATCGGCTGGGGCACCCCCGACGCCCGCCCGCTCGGCCGCGTGACCGTGGGCGAGATGCGGGACATCGCCGCGGAGGGTCACTTCGCGTCCGGCAGCATGGGCCCCAAGGTCGAGGCCGCGCTGCGGTTCGCCGAGCAGGGCGGCTGCTCGATCATCACGTCGCTCGACCGCATCCGCGACGCCGTCGCCGCCGTCGCGGAGCACGTCCAGGGAGCCGGCGGCAGCGAGGACGGTGCCGAGCTCGTCGGCACCGTCATCGTGCCGGAGCCGGCTCCCGCCACCGTCTGACCCGCACCGACCCCCGGCCGCGACGCGGCCGGGGCCACCGAAGAGAGAGGTAACCGTCGTGCCCGACGCCATCGAGGTCCGCAAGGTCCCCATCAAGAACGTCTCGGACGCATCCGGACTCGCCGAGCTGATCGACGCCGGCACCATCGAGGCCGACCGCGTCATCGCCGTCATCGGCAAGACCGAGGGCAACGGCGGCGTGAACGACTACACCCGCATCATCGCCGACCGTGCCTTCCGCGAGGTGCTGCTGGAGAAGGGCTCGCGCCCCGAGTCCGAGGTCAAGCAGGTCCCGATCGTCTGGTCCGGCGGCACGGACGGCGTCATCTCGCCCCACGCCACGATCTTCGCGACCGTCCCCGAGGGCTCGGTCGAGAAGACCGACGACCTGCGCCTCACCGTCGGCTTCGCCATGAGCGAGGAGCTGCTGCCCGAGGACATCGGTCGCGTCGCGATGGTCGACAAGGTCGCCGCGGGCGTCCGCGTCGCCATGGAGCGCGCCGGCATCACCGACCCGGCCGACGTGCATTACGTGCAGACCAAGACGCCGCTGCTCACCATCCACACCATCCGCGATGCGAAGAGCCGCGGCAAGACGGTCTGGACCGAGCACACCCACGAGTCGATGGACCTGTCCAACGGCTGCACCGCGCTCGGCATCGCCGTCGCGCTCGGCGAGATCGAGCAGCCGACCGACGCCGACGTCATGCACAACCGCGACCTCTTCTCGTCCGTCGCGTCCTGCTCGTCGGGCGTCGAGCTCGACCAGGCGCAGATCGTCGTCGTGGGCAACGCCCGCGGCGTCGGTGGTCGCTACCGCATCGGCCACTCCGTCATGAACGACGCCCTCGACACCGACGGCATCTGGGCCGCCATCAAGGACGCCGGTCTCGACCTGCCGGAGCGTCCGCACACGTCCGACCTGGGCGGCCGCCTCGTCAACGTGTTCCTCAAGTGCGAGGTGTCGCAGGACGGCGAGGTCCGGGGACGCCGCAACGCGATGCTCGACGACTCCGACGTGCACTGGCACCGCCAGATCAAGAGCGCCGTCGGCGGCGTGACCGCCTCGGTCACCGGCGACCCGGCCGTGTTCGTCTCCGTGTCGGCGGCGCACCAGGGCCCCGACGGCGGCGGCCCCGTGGCCGCGATCGTGGACCTGGGCGAGGACCCCACCGGGTACCCCGCCCCCTGATCCGCCCCGCATCACTCACGCGACCACCCGTCCGGGTCACCGGGCGGGTGGTTGCGCGTTCCGGGGGAGGTGCCTGCATGCAGCACGCGGCCACCCGCCTGGGGCTTACCCGGCGGGTGGCCGCGTGATCTTGCTCGCCGGCCCGTCAGCCGCCTCTCGGCGAACGGCCGCTCGTAGCGGCAAATGGTGAGGCCCGGGGGCATGATCTCGGACCGACGCACCCTGACCAACGTGCGAGCTCGCCCGACAATTCCCGTCCTCCGGAGTCGTTCTTCGTGCTTCCAGGGGGGCACCGGAGGTGGGGCGGGGGACGGGGCAGTGGCCCTCGACCACCCCGGACGTCATGCGAACCGGAGGCCCCGCGCACCACTCCGCATGACGTCCCGGGGTACGGCGCGGGAACGGTCGCCGCTCACGCCCGGACCGGGAGCCCGATGGCCAGAAATGTGCGGCTGGGCCACGCCCGCTTCGATGCGGCCCGCACCAACCGCACAGTTGCGAGCCCCGGCGCGGCCCGACCGACGTCGTCGCCGCGGGTCCGGTCCGCCCGCACGCGCGCCGTACGTCGGGTGGCCCCGTCAGCTCGGACATGGCACGTCTGGTGCCCCCGGGTGCTGGTCCCGACCCACCCCGGACGCAGTCGTGGCCCCAGCGCACCGTTTTCCGGTGCGCTGGGGCCACGACTCGAAGGCCTGGGAACGGCTCAGAGCGCCCTGAGGATGTCCTCCACGCGGTCCTTCGCGTCACCGAAGAGCATCTGCGTGTTGTCGCGGAAGAACAGCGGGTTCTGCACGCCCGCGTAGCCCACCGCCATCGAGCGCTTGAACACGATGACGTCCTCCGCCTCCCAGACCGTCAGCACGGGCATGCCGGCGATGGGGCTCGTCGGGTCCTCGCTGGCGGCCGGGTTGACGGTGTCGTTGGCGCCGATGACGAGCACGACCGACGTCGACGGGAAGTCGTCGTTGATCTCGTCCATCTCCAGCACGATGTCGTAGGGCACCTTGGCCTCGGCCAGCAGCACGTTCATGTGCCCGGGCAGGCGGCCCGCCACGGGGTGGATGCCGAAGCGCACCTCGACGCCGCGCTCGCGGAGCTTCTTGGTGAGGTCGGCGACCGGGTACTGCGCCTGCGCGACCGCCATGCCGTAGCCCGGCGTGATGATGACGCTCGTCGCGGTCTTGAGCAGCTCGGCCACGCCCGCCGCGTCGATCTCGCGGTGCTCGCCGTAGTCGGTGTCGCCCGACGACGCCGCCTCGATGCCGAAGCCGCCCGCGATGACGGAGATGAACGAGCGGTTCATCGCCTTGCACATGATGTAGCTCAGGTAGGCACCCGAGGAGCCCACGAGCGCACCGGTCACGATGAGCAGGTCGTTGGAGAGCAGGAAGCCCGCCGCGGCCGCCGCCCAGCCCGAGTAGCTGTTGAGCATCGAGACGACCACCGGCATGTCGCCGCCGCCGATGGAGGCGACGAGGTGCCAGCCCAGCGCGAGCGCGACGACCGTGACCACGACGAGCAGCCACAGCTGGTTGTCCAGGACGTACCAGACCGTGAGCCCCACGAACGCCGCGAGCGCCCCGAGGTTGATCGCGTTCTTGCCCGGCAGCACGAGCGGGGCGGACTTGATCTTCGCGCTGAGCTTCAGGTACGCCACGATCGAGCCCGTGAAGGTGACCGCACCGATGAACACGCCGATGAAGACCTCGGCGCGGTGGATGTCCTCGAGGGCACCGACGTACGGCGGGTGCTCCAGGTGGCCGTTCCAGCCCACGAGCACGGCGGCGAGGCCGACGAACGAGTGCAGCAGCGCGATGAGCTCGGGCATGCCCGTCATCTCGACGATGCGGGCCCGCCAGAGGCCGATCGCAGCGCCGACGAGGACGGCCCCGACGAGGAGCACCACCCCGAGCGTCTCGGCACCGTCGACGGCGAGGGCGATGGTGGCGACGAGGGCGATCGTCATGCCGGCGATGCCGTAGCCCACGCCCGCCCGCGCCGTCTCGTGCTTGCTGAGCCCGGCCAGGCTGAGGATGAAGAGCAGGGCCGCGACGATGTACGCCGCGACGGAGATGTCCAGCAGGTTGTCGGTCACGTTCCCTCAGTCCTTCGAGAACATCGCAAGCATGCGACGGGTCACGGCGAATCCGCCGAAGATGTTGATGCTGGCCAGCAGGATCGCGACGGCCGAGAGCACCTGGACGACCGTGTCGTGGGACGTGATCTGCACGAGGGCACCGACGACGATGATCCCGGAGATCGCGTTCGTCACCGACATGAGCGGCGTGTGGAGCGCGTGCGCGACCTTGCCGATCACGTAGTAGCCGATGACGATCGAGAGCACGAGCACGGTGAAGTGCTGCGGGATCGGCTGGGGTGCGGTCGCGTTCACGAGGAACAGCAGCGCGATGCCCAGGCCGATGAGGCCGTACTTCCGGGCCGGGGACGGCGGCGCCTTCTCCACGACCGGGGCGGCGGGAGCCGCCGGGGCGGCCGCGGCCGGCGCGGCCGACACCTGGACGGGCGGCGGGGGCCACGTCGTCTCGCCGGCACGCACGACCGCCACGCCCCGCTGCACGACGTCGTCGAAGTCGAGCACCAGGGTGCCGTCCTTCTCCGGGGTCAGCAGCTTGAGCAGGTTGACGAGGTTGGTGCCGAACAGCTGCGAGGCCTGCGTGGGCAGGCGGCCCGCGAGGTCGGTGTAGCCGAGGATGACCACGCCGTTGTCGGTGACGACCCGCTCGCCGGCCACCGAGCCCTCGACGTTGCCGCCCTGGGCCGCGGCCATGTCGACGATCACGGACCCGGGCTTCATCGACGCCACGTCGGCCGCGGTCAGCAGCCGCGGTGCCGCGCGTCCCGGGATGAGCGCCGTGGTGATGACGATGTCGACGTCCGCCGCCTGCTCGGAGTAGATCTCCGCGGCGCGCGCGTTGTAGGCGTCGCTCGTGGCCTTGGCGTAGCCGTCGGAGGAGACCTCCTTGGCCTCCTCGGGCACGACGACCTCGAGGTACTCGCCACCGATCGACTTGACCTGGTCGGCGACCTCGGGCCGCGGGTCGGTCGCGCGCACGATGGCGCCGAGCGAGGAGGCGGCCCCGATGGCCGCGAGGCCGGCGACGCCGGCGCCCGCGACGAGCACCTTCGCCGGCGGCACCTTGCCCGCCGCCGTGACCTGGCCGGTGAAGAAGCGTCCGAACTCGTGGGCGGCCTCGATGACGGCGCGGTAGCCCGCGATGTTGGCCATCGACGACAGCACGTCCATCGACTGGGCGCGCGAGATGCGCGGGACCGCGTCCATGGCGAGCGCGGTGATGTCCTTGCCGAGCGCGCCGCGCCCGAGCTTCTCGACCAGCTCGGGCCGCAGGGCCGGGCTCAGCAGGGAGATGAGCGTCGCGCCGTCCGCCAGCCGCGCGAGCTCCGTGTCGGTGGGCGCGTTGATCTTCAGCACGACGGCGCTGCCCCAGGCCGCGTCGCCGCTGACGACCTGGGCGCCGGCCGCGGCGTACGCCTCGTCGGTGAAGGAGGCGGCCTCACCGGCCCCCGACTCGACGACGACCTCGTAGCCGAGACCGACCAGCTGCTTCACGGTCGCGGGCGTGCCCGCGACCCGTGCCTCCCCGGGCGCCGACTCGGCGACGATCCCCAAGCGTGACTGACTCATGCGTGTCCTTCTCCGTCCAGCGGTGACGAGACGTGCCTGTACCTCGCTCCGGACGCGCGACGGCGCGACCTCGGGGAAGGCTAGGGCCCGTGGCGTGCACCGCAAGGCCCCCGTCCACGATTTTCTGGACGGTGGACACGGATACGCCGTGATTGGAGCGTTCGAACGGCCGCCATGAGACGGACATCACAGAGCGAGCGCTCGGTCGCGAGGCCCGTTCCTACGGCGTGCGGTAGGTGAAGAGCTCGCCCGCCCCGACGGAGTAGCGGCGCGTGGTCGACCCGACCTTCACGGCCACCACCTGGGTGCTCGTCGTGTGGTTGACGCCGACGACGCCCGTCGTGCCGTCGGGGTTGCGGAAGGCCGCCACGGCGGTGCCGGACGCCGACGACGAGACGGGCAGGACCCGGGCCCCGGGCTGTGCCGCGCGGGTCAGGTGGGCGAGCAGGTAGAACTCCGGCCCGGCGCTGACGCGCGTGCCGTCGATCGTGAGGAGCCCGCGGCAGCTGCGGCAGCCGTAGCGCGACGCCGTGTCGATCGGGCCGTTCGCCGCGTCGAGGGCGAGGTTCCACATCAGCAGGCCCGAGGAGCCGTTGGCCACGGGGACGGCCACCAGGTTGCGCAGCTGCCAGGCGAAGCTGCTGGCCCAGGTGTCGGTGGTGCCCGTGCACTCGGTGATGATCCGGAACGGCGTGGGGCCGTTCATCTGCGACGGCGTGCCGCCGTAGCAGTGGTACGCCGAGCCGTCGAACGATCCCGGGGCCGCGGCGACGATCTGGTCGTAGGCCCAGCGGTGCTCCCAGTTGTGGTCACCGGCCCACAGGGCGACGTCGCTCGGCAGCTGCGGCCGGACCTGCTGGCCCAGCGCGGCCATCTGCCCGACCTCCATCGTCATCGTCGCGTAGTCCGACGAGTGCGCGGGCTCGTTGCCCAGGGTCAGGGCCCGCAGCGGCACCCCGCGCCGCTGCAGCTCCTGGGCCTGGGAGACGAGGAACGCGCCGTACGCCGCCGTGCTGTCGCTGCGCAGGCCGCCGCCCCGCAGGGAGCCGCTCGTCTTCATCGCGGCGGGCGCGCTCCAGCCGGCGGCCACGACGCGCAGGTCGGGACGGAGCGGGAGGATGCCCTGGGTGATCGTGGAGATCGCCCGCAGGGCCTCCGGGGCGGGGCTCGCGGCGGTGCCGTCCCACGACCAGGTCCACGACGTGGGCGAGAAGTCGGTCGAGCTGAGGGGCAGGCGCAGGGCATCGAGGCGGGCGCCGTCGGCGCGGGTCGGGTCGAAGAGCAGGCGCTGCGCGTCGGCGTTGCCGGCCAGCAGGCTGACGGACGCGTCCGTCAGGGCCGCGCCCGTGCCCCACCAGGTCTGCTGCGGACGCGTGGTGTCGACGGTGAAGGTGACGGTGGCCGACTTCGTCGTCGTCCCCACGGAAGTCAGGCGGCGCGTGCTCGCCGTCGGCGACGTGACGACGAACGACGGCGTGACCGTGGCGGCCGCGACGCCGGCTCCGGCGACGGCGGGAGCCGCCCCCGAGGGGTCGACGCCGACAGCGAGCAGGCTCGTGACGAGCAGGCCGGCGACGGCGGCGATCCGACGGACGGAGCCACGCGGGACGGACGGGACGGACGGGAGGGAGGACCGGCGGGAGGAGGCCGAGAGCGGGAGGGGCACGTGGGAGGTGATCGGCAGGGCGCGGCCGGACCTGAAGCGATCCGGCCTACGCACCCCCGCCGGCCTCACGCGCGTGCGTCCGCGTCCGTGGTCTCCTCCACGTAGGGGTGGGCGTCGACGAACTGGCGCGTCTCCGCGTACATCCGCTGGATGTAGGCCTCCAGCTGCTCGTCCTCCACCCGCCACTGGCCCCGGCCGCCGATCTTGATCGCCGGCAGGTCGCCGCGTCGGACCAGCGCGTAGACCTGCGCGCTCGAGGTGTTGAGCACCTCGGCGACGTCGGCGAGCGTGAGGAAGCGGGGCGAGGCCATGGGTCCTACTCTGCCACCGACGGGGCGTCGACGCCCCCACCCACCGCCGACCTGTGGAGGAGGGTCAGCCGGTCTGCTCGCCGAGCACGATCTCGACGGTGCGCTCGTCGCCGTCGCGCAGCACGGTGAGCTCGACCTCGTCGCCGGGCGCGTAGCTGCGCAGCGCGACGATGAGCTCCGCACCACCGGTGACGACCTGGCCGTTCACGGCGGTCACGAGGTCGCCCTCGACCAGCCCGGCGTCCTCCGCCGGGCTGCCCTCGTTGACCTCGTCCACGAGCGCACCCTCGCCGGCCCCCTCGCCGCCGACCTGCACCTGGGCGCCGATGACGGGGTACGTCGCCTCCCCGTCCGCGATGATCTGGCCGGCCGTGCGGAGCACCTGCTCGGAGGGGATCGCGAAGCCGACGCCGATGCTGCCGCCGGAGCCGCTGATGCCGCCGGTGGTCGCGATCGCCGAGTTCACGCCCACGACCTGGCCGGCGAGGTCGACCAGGGGCCCGCCCGAGTTGCCGGGGTTGATGGCCGCGTCGGTCTGGACGGCGTTGATGTAGGACGCGCCGTCGTCGGCGTTGCCCGTGGTCACGGGACGGTTCTTCGCGCTGACGATGCCGGCGGTCACGGTCGCGGCGAGGCCCAGCGGCGAGCCGATCGCGACGACGCCCTCACCGACGACGAGGTCGTCGGCGGAGCCGAAGGACACCGGCGCCATCTCCCGCGCCTCGTCGGCGCGGAGCACGGCGATGTCGTAGACCGGGCTGCGCCCGACCACCTCCACCTCGAACTTGCGGCCGTCGGTGGCCTGCACCTCGACGGTGCCGCCGTCCACCGCGCCCTCGATGACGTGGTTGTTGGTGATGATGTGGCCCTCGCCGTCGAAGACGAAGCCCGAGCCCGTGGCGTCGTCGCCGCCCTCGGACAGGGCGAACACCTGCAGCGTGCTGGGGAGCAGCTGCGAGGCGACCGCCGCCACCGACGTGTTGTCCTCGTCGAGGGGCGGGGCGGTCTCGACGTCGAGCCCCTCGGCGCCGCTGACCTGCGAGCCCCCGCCGGAGCCGGCGTCGTCCTCGCGGGACGCCTGGTAGGCCATCCCGCCGAGCGCGCCGCCGCCCGCTCCGACGACCAGCGCCAGGAGGACGACGGTGGGGACGAGCCAGCCCGGCACGCCGGTGCGCCGGGCCCGCGACGTACCCGCCGGCGCCGCCGGGAGCAGTCCGGAGCCGGTGTCGGCCGCGTGCTTCGGCCCACCGCTCGGGTCACGGCCGAGGGTGGGGAAGTCCTGCGTGTCGTCGTCGCGGGGGGCCGTGTCGTGGCGCGGGCTCGCGTCGGCCCCCGGGGCCGGGTACGACGCGAGGGGGCGCGTCGGCTCCGGCTGGTGCTCGTCGTGGTGCTCGCGCGGCTGCCCCTCGGCGTCGCGTCCCGTCACCGGCGGGCTCCGTCACCCTCGGCCTCGGCGGGCCGGGAGGCGGAGCGGGACGGCGTGGCGGTGGAACCGAACACGTCGGAGATGGCGGTGATGCTCGAGACGGTGGGCCGGTTGGTCGGCGCCGGGGCCGGGGACGTGGCGCCGAGGGCGACGACGCCGAGCATCGCGGCACCGACGGCGCCACCGCCGACGGCCGCGAGGGTCCAGCGGTGACGGCGCTGGTCGGCCGCCGTGGTGGGGAGCACCCAGGAGCCGGCCTGCGCGTAGGACGCGATCAGCTCGTCGTCGCACAGCCGTCCCCGGAACGAGTCGGAGAGGCCGCACCGCGGCTCGGGGAGCGCGGAGAGCGCGTTCTTGACCCACGCCTCGGTCTCGAGGTGCTGCTGGCAGACCTCGCAGTCGTCGACGTGCGCCCACGCGAGCTCGGCGTCCCGCTCGGCCAGCCGGTCGTCGAGCAGGTCGCTGATCTTGGTGCCGCCGAGGTGACCCAGGATCGTCATCGGCTCACCTCGGACCAGCGGGGGCCATGCGACGGCCCACCAGGCCCTCGGCGGTGCCGGTCGTGACGCGGCGCGCGGCCTCGGCCGCGCCCTGGGCGGCCGTGCGGACCGCGGGGATGGGGCCGGTGCGCGGACCGGCGTACCGCGTGCGGCCGGCCGCCGGCGCACGGTGGGCCAGCGCCTGCCGGAGCTGGGCGCGGCCGCGGTGGATGCGGGAGCGCACCGTGCCGATCTTGACGCCGAGGATGTCGGCGATCTCGTCGTAGGTCATGCCCTCGACGTCGCACAGCACGACGGCCACGCGGAACTCCGGCGAGAGCTGCGCGAGCGCGCCCTCGACGTCGTCGTCGAACGTGCGGTCGCCGACGGCGGCGGCCGGGCCGGGAGCGCTGGCCGCCATGGCCTCCGCGCGCTCCGTGGAGAGCGCGTCGAAGCGTAGGCGCTGCTTGCGGCGGGCCTGGTCGAGGAACAGGTTCGTGGTGATGCGGTGCAGCCAGCCCTCGAAGGAGCCGGTCTCGGTCTCGGTGAAGCCGTCGAGGCTGCGGAACACCCGGACGAAGACCTCCTGCGTCAGGTCCTCGGCGTCGGGTCGGTTGCCGGTCAGGCGGTAGGCGAGCCGGAACACCCGGTCGGAGTGGCGCGTGACCACGTCCTCCCAGGACGTGCTCGCCGCTCCCCCGCTGCCCGCGGGACTCTCGCCTCGGCCACTCACAGGGCCACCCTCGCTCACCGAACCACTCCGTCTCTCGTCGCACCACTCGTCGTACCCGGGACCGGCGGCCCCGCAGCTGCGACCGGCGGGGCTCTACCCCGCCGACGCCCATCCCACACCCGCAGCTCGCAGGCAGGTGCGCGATGCGCAGCAATCTAGTGACGCGTACTGAGAACAACCTGTGATTCCGCCCGATAGTTCCCGCGGCGCCGGATCGGTTCCCCGATCGCCGCCGACCCGGTACGTCGCGGTGCGGGGCCGCGCGGAGCGGGGCCCGGAGAGCATAGAGTTCGAGGTCAGGGCGTTCCCCGCCCGCAGCGCACCCAGGAGGCCGTCATCACCACCCCCATCACCGCCGCGAGCTGGACCTACTCCGAGGAGCTCGTCGCCGAGGACGAGGTGCTGCTCGGCGCGCGTGCCCGGGCGGAGGAGGTCGGCGTCGTCCCCGTCAGCCCCGGTGCGGGTGCCGCGCTGCGCTTCCTGGCCGCCGTGCTCGACGCGCGCGCGGTCGTCGAGATCGGGACGGGCACCGGCGTCTCGGGCCTCTGGCTGCTGCGCGGCATGCGCGCCGACGGCGTGCTGACGAGCGTCGACGTCGAGGCGGAGCACCAGCGGCTCGCCAAGGAGACCTTCGCCGAGGCGGGCATCCCCTCGCAGCGGGTGCGCGCGATCCCCGGCGCCGCCCTCGACGTGCTGCCGCGGCTCACCGACGGGCACTACGACCTCGTGCTCTGCGACGGCGACAAGCTCGAGTACGCGGCGTACCTGACGGCGGCGCTGCGCCTGCTGCGCCCGGGCGGGGTCGTCGTGTTCGACAACGCGCTGTGGCACGACCGGGTCGCCGACCCGGCCAAGCGCGACGAGACCACCATCGCCATCCGCGACCTGGGCCGCGCGGTGGCGGCGTCCGAGGAGCTCGTGCCCGTGCTCCTGCCCGTCGGTGACGGGCTGCTCGCCGCGAAGAAGATCGGCTGACCCCGCCGACCACCCCCGGTCGGCGGGCGGGCGTCAGAACCCGTTGACCCGGCCGTCCCGGCCCGCGAGCCAGTCGAGCAGCAGGCGCGGGCCGAAGCCGGTCGGACCGGAGGTCCACTCGTCGGCGTCCTTCGCCGCGTCGCCGACCGACGCGATGTCGAGGTGCGCCCAGGGGACGTCGCCCACGAAGTGGCGCAGGAAGAGCGCCGCCGTGATGGCGCCCGGACCGCCGGGGGCGTTGTCGGCGTCCGCGATCGTCGAGGCGAGCTTCTCCTCGTAGACGTCGGCCAGCGGGAGGCGCCACAGCGGCTCCCCCGCGCGACCGCCGGAGGCGAGCAGTGCCTCGGCGAGCGGGTCGGAGGTGGCGAAGAGACCGCCGGTGCGGAGCCCGAGCGCCACCTTGCCCGCGCCCGTCAGGGTCGCGACGTCGACGAGCACGGCGGGGTCGAGCCGGTCCACCGCGTAGGCCAGCGCGTCGGCCAGCACGAGCCGGCCCTCGGCGTCGGTGTTGGTGACCTCGGTCGTGCGCCCGCCGTAGTGGCGCAGCACGTCCCCGGGGCGCAGCGCGTCGCCACCGACCGCGTTCTCCGCGGTCGCGACGAGGCCGGTCACCCGCACCGGGCAGCCGACGGCCGCCAGGGCGGCAAGCGTCGCGATGACGACGGCGCCGCCGGTCATGTCGCGCTTCATGGTGCGCATGCCCTCGGCGGGCTTGATCGACAGACCGCCGGTGTCGAAGGTGATGCCCTTGCCGACCAGCACCACCCGCGGCGTGCGCCGCAGGGCCGCGCGGGAGAGCCCCGGCGGCGTGTAGTCGAGGCGGATCAGCACCGGCGGGGTCGCCGAGGCGCGTCCGACGGCGACGATGCCGCCGAAACCCCGCCGCCGCAGCTCGTCGACCTCGGTCACCTCGACCTCGAGGCCGTGCTGCGCGCCCAGTGCCTCGGCCTGGTCCGCGAGCCAGCGCGGGGACTTCACGTTGGAGGGGACGGTCGCGAGGAGCCGCGACGTCCAGCCGGCACGGGCGACCGCGACGGCGCGCTCGACGACGGCGGCGACCGCGTCGTCGTCGGGCAGTCCCGCGAGCACGAGCACGCCGAGCGGGCTCCGCTCGTCGTCACGCTCGGACCAGCGGAAGGAGAAGGCACCCAGGGTGGCCCCCACGACGTACGCCGCGAGCGCGTCGTCGGTCTCGGCGACGGCCGCGACGGCACTCGTCACGGCCGCACGGCCCGCGCAGGCACGGGCGGTCGCCGCCCCGGCGCGGCGCAGGTCCTCGACCCGGCCGGCACCGACGCCGACGAGGAGCAGGAGCCGCACCTCGTCGTCCCCGGGCCCGAGCAGCGGGACGCGCGTGACCTCGCCCGCCCGGCCGGTCGCCCGGTGGGCCGCCAGCTCGGCGTGCAGGTCGACGTCCCACCGCTCGGCGACCTCGGCTCCGCCGGGACCGACCACGAGGTCGGGCCCCGCGTCCGACCCGTCGCCCGGCCCGTCGCCCGGCCCGTCGTCGGCACCCTCCCCCGCCCCGCCAGCGTCCTCGCTGGTGGGCGGAGGGAGCACCGCGACGGCGAGCACCGCACCGCGGTCGGGGTCGTCCCCGACATCGGCGAGGGAGCCGCGTCGCTCGACCTCCGGCGGGGCGGGCTGCGGAGGCAGCCCGCTCAGCGGGAGGCCGAGCACGGCGTGGACGGCGGCGGTCGGGGCGTCAGGCGACACGTGTCAGGAGACGACGGCCTTGAGGGCGTCACCGAGGTTGCCGGCCTCCTCGGCGTTGAGCTCCACGACGAGGCGGCCACCGCCCTCGAGGGGAACGCGCATCACGATGCCGCGACCTTCCTTGGTGACCTCGAGCGGACCGTCGCCGGTCCTCGGCTTCATCGCCGCCATCCGTGCACCTCTTCTCTCGTCAAGTTCGAGCGGGGGGATGCCAGCGCATTCCCCGCGACGTGCTGCCCGCCATTATCCCCTATCGTCCCCCGTCGCCGACGCGAGACCTCAGGACGCGCCGCCCGCACGCTGGAAGAGGGCCGCCACGCGACGCGGGGCGTAGGTGCGCATGTAGGTCGCGTCGGGCCGCGCGCCGTACTCCACGGTCATCGCGATGCCGGGGTACCGGGCGTTGTACCAGCCCGTCATCGTGCCGGAGCAGACGCCGCCGCAGTTGAAGTTCTTCAGCGGCAGGTTGAGGCCCTCGGCGACGTAGCGGGACCAGCTGGGGTACTTGGTGTCGATGTCCACGCCGTTGAGCGGCTGGTGGAAGCTGAGCAGGAGGTCGGGCTGCGCGCGGTCCAGCACCTTCATGAAGCTGTGGGTCTCGACCTCGGAGGCGGCCTGGTTGCCCGAGTGGTAGTTGCCGCTCAGGCGCCGCCAGTTGTGGGGGAAGTTGCGGTTGAGGTCGACGCCGCGCGAGTTCTGGCGGCGCTTGGCCACCAGCCCGTCCGGGTTGTAGGCCGGCACGATCCAGAGGTCGACCGCCGTGAAGCGGCCGGCGGCCGCGAGCTCGCGCAGCCCGGTCGCGATGCCGTTCACGCCCTGCTCGTTGCCGTGCATGCCGACGACGACCACCGCGGTGAACGTCGCGTCGTAGTTGCCCACCCGGTAGGCGACGAGGTCGCGGCCCTGGGCGGTGCGGCCGTAGACCCACTTGGCGGACTGCGTGTAGGGCTTCGCCGCCGGGGCGGCCGCGGCGTCGAGCGCCGGTGGCAGCGCGACCACGCGGGGCTCGGCCTGGGCCACCGGGGACCCGACGAGCAGCGCGACGGCGAGGAGGCCGACGAGGAGGGAGAGGAACGGGACCCGAGAGCAGCGCGGCGGCTTCATACCGCATGGTGGCACAGGACACAGCCCGCCGGGGCCGGTTTGGGCAGGGTCAGACGGCAGGGTCAGACGGCGCCGAAGAGGTAGCCCAGCGTGAAGACCACGCCGGAGACGAGCACGCCGACGTGGCCGACGACGGCCAGCAGGAGACCGAGGAACCAGCGCCGGTCACGGGCGTCGGAGTGCCGCCCGCGGCTCGGGAGCCAGCGGCCGAGCAGGAGCACCCCGAACCAGCCGGTGACCCACCAGGCGCCCAGCCCCACGGCACCCAGGGCCGAGTGCCACGCCTTGCCGTCCGCAGGGACGAGGATGAAGACCGTCCACACGACGGTCGCCAGCAGGCCGGCGCCCGTGTGCGCGCCGAGCACCAGCGGCGAGACGCCGTGGCCCGTGGAGCGGCCGCTCCCGAGGATCCAGCGGGTGACCACGACGACCACGGCGCAGAACGCGGTGAGCGCGTAGACGGCGAGCGAGCTCGGGACGGGGATCACGGCGGGTCAGTGTGCCTCACGGTCGGGCGCACCGCCATCCGGGACGTCGGCGTCGGCCGGGGCGTCGGTGGCGGTGGGGGCGGGCGGGCGGTAGAGGTCGAGGCCCTCCTGCTGCGCGGCGAGCCGCTCGAGGAGCGCGTCGACGTCGGCCTGGCGGTAGCCCCGCAGCACCACGGGGAAGCGGGCGGCACGCAGGTCGTCGGCGGTGAGCCGGCCCGTCGGGGGCACGCCCGTGTCCGGGCGGTCACCGTGCTCGGGCGCCATCGGGGTGCCGTGGCCGGCGGCCACGGCCGCCACGCCCGCCATCGCTGCGACCGCGAGCACCGCGAAGATCCAGACCATCAGCCGTCCCCCGTCACTCGGGGTAGGAGCCGGACGGGCGGGCGATCCCGTCCGCCTCGAGCCGGTCGAGGACGTGGCGCACCGCGTCCGCCGGGTCGTCGGTCAGGTGGAGGTGGTCGAGGTCGGACTCGCGGATCTTCCCGTCGGCGAGCAGCACGTCGCGCATCCAGTCGATGAGCCCCTGCCAGTACGCCGTGCCGAGCAGCACCACCGGGAAGCGGGTGACCTTCTGGGTCTGCACCAGGGTGAGCGCCTCGAACAGCTCGTCGAGCGTGCCGACACCGCCGGGGAGCACGACGAAACCGCTCGAGTACTTCACGAACATCGTCTTGCGGGCGAAGAAGTAGCGGAAGTTGATGCCCTTGTCGACCCACGCGTTGAGGCCCGTCTCGAAGGGCAGCTCGATGCCGAGCCCCACGCTGACGCCGCCGGCCTCGGACGCGCCCTTGTTGGCCGCCTCCATCGCACCGGGACCGCCGCCGGTGATGACGGCGAAGCCAGCCTGGGCGAGGAGCCGGCCGACCTCCTCGGCCTGGGCGTACTGCGGGTGGTCGACCGCGGTGCGCGCCGAGCCGAAGACACCGATCGCGGGGCCGAGCTCGGCCAGCGCCCCGAAGCCCTCGACGAACTCGGCCTGGATCCGCATGACGCGCCAGGGGTCGGTGTGCACCCAGTCGGCCTCGCCGGCGGAGTCGAGCAGCCGCTGGTCGGTGGTCGTGAGGTCGACCTGGCCGCGGCGCAGGAGCATGGGCCCGCGGCGCTTGATGCGCTCGCGCAACGGCACCGACGCCTGCGGCACCCGCTCCGGGCCCGTGGGCATGGGTGCCCGCGCGGTCTCCGCCGCAGCCGGGTCGGTGCCCTCCCCCAGGCCGGTCTCGCGCTGCTCGCTCATGGCCGCTCCTCGTCGTACCGGGTGGCGGGCGCGCCCAGCCACGACCGCAGCTGCTGCTCGCAGCGCACGATGTCGGCGGCGGGGACGAACTCGTCCTGCTTGTGGGCGTACATGGGGTCGCCCGGCCCGAAGTTGACCGCCGGGATGCCGAGGGCGCTGAAGCGGGCGACGTCGGTCCAGCCGAACTTCGGCGCGACCCGGCCGCCGACGGCCTCGACGAACGCGGCCGCCGCCGGGACGCCGAGACCGGGCAGGGCACCGGGGGCGGAGTCGACGAGCTCGACGTCGTACCCCGCGAAGAACTCCCGCACGAAGGCCTCGGCCTCCGCCTCGGTGCGGTCGGGGGCGAAGCGGTGGTTGACGGTGACGACGCACGCGTCGGGCACCACGTTGCCGGCGACGCCGCCGGAGATGAAGACGGCGTTGAGGCCCTCGTGGTACTCGAGGCCGTCGATGACCGGGCGCCGGGCCTCGTACGCCGCGAGCCGGGCCAGCACGTCGCCGGCGGCGTGGATCGCGTTGACGCCGCGCCAGCTGCGGGCGGAGTGGGCGCGCTCGCCGTGGGTGCGGACCTCGAGGCGCAGCGTGCCCTGGCAGCCGGCCTCGACCGCCGCGTTCGAGGGCTCCATGAGGATCGCGAAGTCGGCGGCGAGCAGGTCGGGGTCGGACAGGCTGAGCTTGCGCAAGCCGTTGTGCTCGGCCTCGATCTCCTCGGCCTCGTAGAGGATGAAGGTGACGTCGCGGTTGGGCTCGGCGAGCTCGCCGGCGAGCTTGAGGATGACGGCGTCGCCACCCTTCATGTCGCACGTGCCGAGGCCGTGGAGCAGCTCGCCGTCCGGCGTCTGCTCGCGGCGGTGGGGCAGGTTGTCGTTGAGCGGGACGGTGTCGAGGTGCCCGGCGATGACCACGCGCTCGGCGCGGCCGAGGTCGGTGCGGGCGACGACGGTGTGGCCCCGCCGGGTGACGGTGAGGTGCGGCAGCGGGCTCAGGGCCGCCTCGACCGCGTCGGCGATCGCCTTCTCGTCGAGGCTCACCGACGCGATGTCGACGAGCTGCGCGGTCAGCGTGACGACGTCCGCGTCCAGGTCCAGCCTCGGGTGCGACATGGCTCCATCCAAGCAGGCGGTCGGGGGCGGTCGGCGCCGAGTTGTCACGTACGCAGCGTTCGCCGCGGCGTACGTGACAGCTCGGCGCGACTCAGGCGCCCGCCGCCTCCGCCTTCGCGAGGTCCTGCTTCCAGACGCGGAAGCCCTCCTCGGTGCGGCCGCGGCGCCAGTACGCCGAGACCGACAGGTCGCCGCGCGCCACCCCCTGGGCCTTGAGCAGGGGACGGACCTGGTGCATGACCGCGTCGCCCTCGCCGTGCACGAACACCTGGACGCGGCCGGCGGGCCAGCCGTCGGCGGCGAGCGCGCGCACGGCCTCGACGATCGGCGACCACTCGCCCACCAGGTCCGTCGCGAAGGACGACGCCCCCCGGTGCAGCCAGCGCAGCTCGACCCCGGCCGGAACGGCGAGCGGCAGCTCGTCGCCCGGACCCGCCACCTCGACGAGCACGTGCCCGCGTGCGTCCGCCGGCAGCGCCTCGACGGCGGCCGCGATCGCGGGCAGCGCGGACTCGTCGCCGACGAGCAGGTGGGCGTCCGCCTCCGGGTCGGGGGCGTAGGCGCCGCCCGGCCCGTTGACGAAGAGCACCGCGCCCGGCTCGACCGAGGCCGCCCACGGGCCGGCGACGCCCTCGTCGCCGTGCACGACGAAGTCGATCGCGAGCGTGCCGCGGGCGACGTCGAGCTGCCGCACCGTGTAGGTGCGCACCACCGGCACCTGCTCCGGCGGCAGGGTCGCCTGCAGCCGGCGCAGGTCGGTGGTCTCCGTCAGCTCCGTGCCCTCCGGCGCGAAGATCAGCTTCACGTAGCGGTCGGTGTCCGTGCTGTCCGCGAAGGCGGCGAGGTCGCCCTCGAACGTGACGCGCACCAGGTGGTCGGTCAGGGCGGCGCGACCGGTCACGGTCAGGCGGGTGGGCATGCAGGCTCCTCGAGGTTCGACTTAGGCAAGCCTAACTCGCCCGCCCCGCGGTCGTGGTGCGAGACCCACGGATTCCGCAGGCCTCACACCACGACGCGGGTGGGTGGGTGGGTGGGTGGGAGAGCGTCAGGCTTTGGCGAGCGCCACGCTGACCGACTGCCCCTCGCCGACCGTCACGTCGGCGACGTGGGCGCCGGCGGGGAGCACGCCCGTCCCGACGGTGTACGACGACGCGAGCGTCTCCCCCGCCACCAGCGCCTCGTGGGTGCGGAGCGCGGCGAGCACGTCCTCGTCGCCGCCGAGCACCAGCACGATGCGGTCGGAGACGTCGAGCCCGGCGTCCTTGCGGGCCTGCTGCACGGCGCGCACGACGTCGCGCGCCACGCCCTCCGCGGCCAGCTCCGGCGTCACCGTCGTGTCGAGCACGACGAAGCCGCCGCCCGGCAGCACGCCGATGGCCTCGCCCTCGCCGCCGGACGCGACCGTCTCGAGCGTGAACTCGCCGTCGACCAGCGCCAGGCCGCCCGCCGTGACGGTGCCGTCCTCGGCCACCGACCAGTCGCCCGACTTCGAGCCCTTGATGGCGCGCTGCACGTCCTTGCCGAGGCGGGGACCCGCGGCCCGGGCGTTGACGACGAGACGCTCGGAGACGCCGTACGCCGCGGCCTCCTCGGCATCGGCGGCGACGAGCCGCACGCCCTTGAGGTTGAGCTCGTCGGCCACGAGGTCGCCGAAGCCGGGGAGCACGTCGGCGAGCGCCGCCGGGTCGTCGACCACGACCGTCAGCCCGGCGAGCGGGAGCCGGTTGCGCAGCCTGGCGCCCTTGCGGAGCGCCGAGCCGGCCGAGCAGACCTCGCGCACGAGGTCCATCGCGCTGACGAGCGCGTCGTCCGCCGGGAGCTCGTCGAGCGTGGGCCAGTCGGTGAGGTGCACCGAGCGACCGCCGGTCAGCCCGCGCCACACCTCCTCCGTGGTGAGCGGCAGCAGCGGCGCCGTCACCCGGCAGACCGTCTCGAGCACCGTGAAGAGCGTGTCGAACGCGGCCCGGTCGACGTCGTCGCCCGTCGACCAGAAGCGCTCGCGCGAGCGGCGGATGTACCAGTTCGTCAGCACGTCGAGGAACCCGCGCGTCGTCTCGCACGCGTCGGCGATGGCCAGCGCGTCGAGCTGGGTGGTCATCGTGTCGACGTACTGGCGCAGCTTGGCCAGCACGTAGCGGTCCAGCGGGTCGGTCGAGGCCGTGCTCCGCTGCGCCTCGTAGGACTCGGCGTTCGCGTAGAGGCTGAAGAAGTACCAGCTGTTCCAGAGCGGGATCATCACCTGGCGCACGCAGTCGCGGATGCCCTGCTCGGTGACCACCAGGTTGCCGCCGCGCAGGATCGGGCTCGCCATGAGGAACCAGCGCATCGCGTCGGCGCCGTCGCGGTCGAAGACCTCGGACACGTCGGGGTAGTTGCGCAGCGACTTGCTCATCTTGTTGCCGTCGCTGCCCAGCACGATGCCGTGGCTGATGCAGGTGGAGAACGCCGGCTTGTCGAACAGCGCGGTGGCCAGGATGTGCAGCGTGTAGAACCAGCCGCGGGTCTGGCCGATGTACTCGACGATGAAGTCCGCCGGGAAGTGGCCCTGCAGCGACGCCGTGCCGTCGAACCACTCCTTGTTCTCGAACGGGTAGTGCACCTGCGCGAAGCTCATCGAGCCGGAGTCGAACCACACGTCGAGCACGTCGGTGACGCGCCGCATCGTGCTCTTCTCGCCGTCGGGGCGCGGGTCGTCCGGGTTCGGCCGCACGAGGTCGTCGACGAACGGCCGGTGCAGGTCGGGCTCGCCCTCCGCGTTGCGCGGCAGCCGGCCGAAGTCGCGCTCGATCTCCTCGAACGAGCCGTAGACGTCGATCCGCGGGTAGGCCTCGTCGTCGCTCTTCCACACCGGCACCGGGGAGCCCCAGAACCGGTTGCGCGTGATCGACCAGTCACGGGCGTTCTCCAGCCACTTGCCGAACTGGCCGTCCTGGATGTGGTCGGGCACCCAGCGGATCTGCTGGTTGAGCTCGAGCATCCGGTCCTTGAACTTCGTGACCTCGACGAACCACGACGAGACGCCCTTGTAGATGAGCGGCTGCCGGCAGCGCCAGCAGTGCGGGTAGGAGTGGTCGTAGGTCTCGCGGCGCAGCAGCACCGTGCCGAACGAGACCGAGCCCGTGTCGGTGGCGTCGCGGCCGGCGACGTGGTCGAGGGCGTACGTCGCGTTCTTGAGGTGCTCGATGATCGGCTGGTTGGCGTCGAAGACCTGCACGCCGGCGTACTCGGTCACCGGCGCGGTGAACCGGCCGTCCTTGCCGACGGGCATGACGGCCTCGATGCCCTCGCGGTCGGTGACGACCTTGTCGTCCTCACCGAAGGCGCCGGCGGTGTGGACGAGGCCCGTGCCGTCGGTGGTCGTGACGAACTCGGCGGCGACGACGCGGAACGCGTTCGCGTGGCCCGCGTAGTAGGAGAACGGCGGCGTGTAGACGCGCCCGACCAGCTCGGCGCCCGTGTAGCGCGCGACCACCTGGTCCTCGATGCTCTCGCTGGCGTCGTCCTCCAGCTCCCGCGCGTACGACGCGAGCCGTGCCTCCGCGAGGACGTAACGCTCCGGCGTACCGGTGAAGGAGGACTCGACCACCACGTAGTCGATGTCCTCGCCCACCATGACCGCCAGGTTGGACGGCAGCGTCCACGGGGTCGTCGTCCAGACGAGCGCGAGCGCACCGGCCAGCGGGTCGTCGCCGCCGTCGGGGCCGTGGCCGTGCAGGCGCACGCCGACGGTGACGGCCGGGTCCTGCCGCATCTGGTAGACGTCGTCGTCCATCCGCAGCTCGTGGTTGGACAGCGGGGTCTCGTCGTTCCAGCAGTAGGGCAGCACGCGGAAGCCCTCGTAGACGAGGCCCTTGTCGTGGAGCGTCTTGAACGCCCAGATGACCGACTCCATGTACTCGGGATTGAGCGTGCGGTAGTCGTTCTCGAAGTCGACCCAGCGGGCCTGGCGCGTGACGTAGTCCTGCCACTCGCCCGTGTACTTGAGCACCGACGCCCGGCAGGCGGCGTTGAACTTCTCGATGCCCAGCTCGAGGATCTCGTCGGTCGTCTTGATCCCGTTGAGGCGCATCGCCTCCAGCTCCGCGGGGAGGCCGTGGGTGTCCCAGCCGAAGCGGCGCTCGACGCGCTTGCCGCGCATCGTCTGGTAGCGCGGCACGATGTCCTTCACGTACCCCGTCAGCAGGTGGCCGTAGTGCGGGAGGCCGTTGGCGAACGGCGGGCCGTCGTAGAACACGTACTCGTTCTCGCCGTGGTCGCCCGCGCTGCGCTGCCCGACGCTCGCCGCGAACGTGTCGTCGGACTCCCAGTAGGCCAGCACCTGCTTCTCGATCTCCGGGAAGCGGGGGGACGTCGGGACGCGGTCGGCGCCGCTGGTGGAGACCTGGGGGTAGGCCATCGCGGGAGCTCCTGGTGGTCGGTTCGGTCGGTCGTCGTGCGTGGCTGCTGCTCGTGCCACGAGGACGACGCCGGGGCGCCGCGGTACCACCTCGCTTGCCGCCACCCCCGTTGCCGGGAGGCGGCGACCGCTTCGTTCGTGGGCTGTGACGGGCCCACCCGTCCGGTTCTACTGAGGGAGCGCGCTCCCCGTTCTTCCGGAGGCTCGCCGCTGATGACGGCTCCAGCGCCTCTGCGCGGGATGGTACGCCGCCCGCTCGCCCCCCGCGAATCCGTTCCTCAGCGCGCGATCGACACGGTGGTGGCGGCTGTCGCGGTCTGACGGCACCGCGGCGTACCGGTGCCCTCCTAGAGTGGGGCCCGTGGCTCCCAGGCTCCCCGCACCCGGCGACGTGATCGACGGTCGCTACGAGCTCGTCCGCGTCCTGGGGCGCGGCGGCATGGCCGTGGTGCTCGAGGGGCGCGACCTGCTGCTGGAGCGTCCCGTCGCCGTCAAGGTGCTGAGCGACGTCGAGGACGACGAGCGGGCGCACGAGCGGTTCGTCGCCGAGGCCCGTCTCCTGGCCCGCCTGCACCACCCGCGCCTCGTGACGGTGCTCGACGCCGGCACCGTCGACGGCCGGCCCCACATCGTCATGGAGCTCGTGCCCGGTTCCGACCTCGCGGCGGTGCTGCGGGAGGGTCCGCTCCCCCCGGACCGCGTGGCCCGGCTGGGAGCCGAGGTCGCGGAGGCCCTCGCCCACGCCCACGCGGCCGGGATCGTCCACCGCGACGTCAAGCCGGGCAACGTGCTCGTGGAGGACAGCGGGCACGTGCGGCTCGCCGACTTCGGCATCGCCCGCCTTGCGGAGGCGACCACCCGGCACACCCGCACGGGGACCGTGATCGGCTCGCCCGTCTACCTCGCCCCCGAGCAGGTCGCCGGGGAGACGGTGACGACGGCGACGGACCTGTACTCGCTGGGGCTCCTGCTCCTCGAGGCACTCACCGGCGAACCGCCCTTCACCGGCACGCAGATCGAGGTGGCGATGGCGCGCCTCACCGGCGGACCGACGCTGCCGCCGAACCTGCCCGCCGGCTGGCCCGCGCTCCTGCGGGACCTCACGGCGCGGGAGCCGGCCGAGCGTCCGGACGCGGCGACCGCCGGGGCGCGGCTGCGCGCCCTGGCCGACGGATCGACCGAGGCGAGCGCGACGGCGGTGCTCCCGGTGGCGGACGTGCCGTCGGTGGCCCCGCTCGCTCCCCCGCTGCCACCGCACCCCGGGGGCCCGGCCCCGTCGAGCACCGCGGTCCTCCCGACCCGGGACCGCGACGTACGGCGCCGCCGCGCCCCCCTCCTCGCCGCCGTCGGCGTCGTCGTGGTGCTCGGGCTCGTCGGCGGCACGGCGCTCGCGCTCGGCACGGGCGACGGGGACGGCGGGGGCTCGGCGCCCGACGTGCCGGCGGTGCCGGCCGACGCGCCCGCCGACCTCCAGGACCCGTTGACGGCCCTGCACGACGCGGTCGAGGAGGCGACCCGATGAGACCCCGTACGTCGTGGCTCGGCCGCGTGCTCGCCGGCGCGGCCCTCGTGGTCCTGACGGCCTGCGGCGGCGCCGACGACAGCCGCACCGAGCTGGTCGACGCGCTGGAGGCGATCGACGCGAGCGTCACCGGCTCCGACGACGAGCTGGTGCTGCAGCGCATCGACGAGCTGGTCGAGCGCACCGAGGCGGCCCGGGACGCGGGGGACATCGGCGACGCCGAGGCCGAGCAGGTGCTGGCCGCCGCCGAGGCGCTGCGCGCGGCGGTGGTCGCCGGGGCGGGCGACGAGCCGACCACGGAGCCGACCACGGAGCCGACCACGGAGCCGACGACCGAGCCGACGACCGAGCCGACGACTCCGTCCACCACGCGTCCCGCGCCGCCCACCTCGTCGCCGACCTCGGACGAGGAGGACGGGGACGACGAGGAGGACGGCCCCGGCCGCGGTCCCGGTGGGCGCGACGACAAGGACGACAAGGACGAGCGGGAGGACCGCGAGGACCGGGAGGACGACGGCCCGCGGGGGCCGCGGGACCCCTAGGCCGGCGGCCTCAGCTGATCCCCGCCCGGTCGAGCGCCTCGGCGGTCAGGCGCTGGCCGAGCTCGATCATCTCGGCCGCGCGGTGGAAGTCGAGGGTGCGGCAGGCGTCGACCGGGACGTCGACCGTCACGTCGGCGGGGAACGCCGCCTGGCGGTAGCGGTGCACGAGCCCCTGCATCGCCTCGAAGGCCTGGGCGGTGACGTCGGTCAGCCGCAGGTCCTTCGGCAGCGGGTCGATCCCGCCGACCGGGGGCTCGGCCGCGGCGACCGCCTCGAGCGCCGCCGGCTCCACCGGCTCCACCGGCTCCACGGGCTCGCCCGGGTGCCCGTCGTTCTGGCCCGCGTCGACGGCGTGCTCGTCACGACCCGTGATGCTCGCGATGGTGCGGCGCAGCCGGTCCCGCCACTCCTCGCGCCGCTGGGGTGCGGCGGACTCCTGCGACGGCGCCTGGCGTCCCGGCCGCTCCCGTCGACCGAGGAGGGAGACGGCCACCGTGAGGTCCGCCGGGACGGCGGTGGTGGGATCGATCGGCACCGGGTTGAGCAGGCCGCCGTCGACCAGCAGCCGGCCGTTGATCATGACCGGGGTGAAGAAGCCCGGGATCGCGATCGAGGCCCGCACCGCCGGGAGGAGGGGGCCGCGCTGGAACCAGACCTCCCGCTGCGAGCCCAGGTCGGTGGCGACCGCGGTGAACGGGACCGGCAGGTCCTCGATGTCGGCGTCGCCGAAGAGCTCGCCGATCTCGTTGAGCAGCCGGTCCGCCGCCACCGCGCCCGGCGCGGAGAGCTTGAAGTCCATGAGCCGGAGCACGTCGCGCTGCCGCAGGCCCGTCGCCCAGGTGGCGAAGTCGTCGTCCCGGCCGGCGGCGGCGAGGGCGCCGACGACCGCGCCCATCGACGTACCGGCGATGGTCACCACCTCGTGCCCGCGGGCCCGCAGCTCCCGGAGGGCCCCGAGGTGTGCGTAGCCCCGGGCGCCCCCGCTGCCGAGGGCGAGGGCGACCCGGGTGCGCCGCGCGGGAGCGGGGGTCGTCGTGGAGGTCACAGCAGGGAGAATAGGTGGGCGCCCACGACGGGCGTAGCGTGCTGCGCCGTGCAGATCCGCGGCCTCCTCGCCGACACCCGTCCCCTCGCGGTCCCGGCGTTCCGGCGCCTCTGGATCGCCAACATCGTCACGGTGGTCGGTGCGCAGCTGACGGTCGTGGCCGTGCCGGCGCAGATCTACGCGATGACGGGGTCGTCGGCGTACGTCGGCCTCACCGGCGTCTTCGGGCTGGTCCCGCTCATCGTCTTCGGGCTGTGGGGCGGCGCGCTCGCCGACCACATGGACCGGCGGCTCCTGCTGCTCGTCACCACGTCCGGCCTCATCGCGACGAGCGCGCTCTTCTGGGTGCAGGCCGCGGCGGGCTGGAACGACGTGTGGGTGCTGCTCGGGCTGTTCTCGGTGCAGCAGGCGTTCTTCGCGATCAACCAGCCGACCCGGACGGCGATCCTCCCGAAGCTGGTCGACTCCTCCCTGCTCCCGGCGGCGGCCTCTCTCAACATGACCGTGATGCAGGCCGGCGCGATCGCCGGGCCGCTGGTCGCCGGCGTGCTCATCCCGTTCACGGGCTTCGCCTGGCTCTACCTCGCCGACACGGTCTGCCTCCTCGCGACGCTCGCGGCCGTGATCAGCCTGCC
Organism: Nocardioides zeae; assembly: GCF_030818655.1. NCBI lineage: Bacteria > Bacillati > Actinomycetota > Actinomycetes > Propionibacteriales > Nocardioidaceae > Nocardioides > Nocardioides zeae. The sequence goes on from NZ_JAUTAN010000001.1 coordinate 2,765,371, forward strand.
GTCGCTGCCGGTGGAGGGCGTGACCGGTACGCCGGGACTGAGGTCCGTCATCGAGGGCCTCACCTACCTGGCGGGGCAGCCGGTGCTCCTCATGAGCTTCGTCGTCGACGTCATCGCGATGCTGTTCGGGATGCCGCGCGCCCTGTTCCCCGAGATCGCGCACGTCTCCTTCGGCGGGCCGGACGAGGGCGGGCTCGCCTTCGCGCTGCTCTTCGCCGCCATCCCCGCGGGTGCCGTCATCGGCGGCGTCCTGTCGGGCTGGGTGACGCGCATCGAGCGGCAGGGCCTCGCCGTCGTGCTGAGCATCGTGGTGTGGGGGCTCGCCATCACGGGGTTCGGCCTCGCGGCCGGGGCGGCCGACGGCTCCGCCGGCTTCTGGCTGGCGGTGGCCGTGCTCATGCTCGCCGTCGGCGGCGCCGCCGACATGGCCTCGGCCGCCTTCCGGCAGACGATGCTGCTCGCGGCGGCGTCCGACCAGGTGCGGGGCCGGCTCCAGGGCGTGTTCATCGTCGTCGTCGCCGGCGGGCCCCGCCTCGCCGACGTCGCCCACGGCGGCGCCGCCGCCGTCGTCGGGGCCTCGGTCGCCGCGGCCGGCGGAGGCGTGCTGACCGTCGTCGGCGTCGTGGTCGCCGCCCTCGCCGTCCCCGCGTTCGTCAGGTACCGGGTCGTCCGGGCGGCGTGACGGCTCGGCGTCACTTTCCCCGGTCGACCGGGGAAAGTGTCACTTTGACCATCAATATTGATGGTCAAAGCGGCGTGTTCCCCGGTCGACCGGGGAAAGTTGCGGCAACGACGCCTCAGCGCAGGACCGGCTCGGGGCCCTTGATGGTGTCGATCCAGAACGTCACCTGGTCGGGCGACGGCCACGACCGCACCGGCGCCACGCCGTCGACCGCGCCGCCGTCGATCCCGGCGAGGCGCACGTAGGCCAGACGGCCCTCGTCGACCCGGAGCGCCACGACGTACGCCTCCCCGTCCGGCCCCACGAACCGGGCCCGCACGGGGAACTCCGCATCCGCCGGTACGGCGAGGGGCACGTCCTCCGGGATCTCGAAGGTCGCGAAGTCGATGGGCTGCCGCGGGTCGTGCGGGGCGTCCGCGGTGACGGAGCGCGCGAGCTGGGCGCGGAGGGCGAGCGCGCCGTAGTCCCTCCGTCTGCGACAGGATCGCGTCGGTCAGGGCCCGCACGTCGTCGTCGAGGTCGCGGGTCTCCCACGTCGGCTCGCCCATGTCCAGGTGGAGCTCGGTGCTGAAGGCTCCGCCCCGTGCTCGCGCGGCCAGGTCGCCCAGGCGGTCGCGGACGGCCTCGGCGGGGACGGCGCGGCGGGCGACCTCCCACCCCGCCCAGGCGAGGCCGCCGAGGACGGAGGCGGCGGCGCCGCGGCGTACCAGTCGCAGTGCCTCTCGCCGGGCTCGCGAATCGGGTTCCATGGACCCAGACGGTAGCCGGACTCACCTCGGAGCTGTCGGCGGCGGTCCGTAGCATGGTGCGACGTGACCACCACCGACGCCGCCGCCCTGCCCGACGACGCCGCACGCCCGGCCCCGACCGCCGCCCCGACCTCCGCCTGGGGCGTCGGCCTCGCCACGGTCGCCGCCGACGGCACCGTGCTCGACGTCTGGTTTCCCGCCCCGTCGCTGGGGCCGGCCCCCCACGCCGACGCCGCCGACGAGCTGGCGGGCGTGGAGCTCGACGCCCTGGCCGGCGTCGACGAGCTGCGCGGCGTGACGCGCGAGGTCCGCCGGGTCGAGATCGCCGACCTGCAGGCCGCGCCCACCTCGACGGAGGACGTCTGGCTGCGTCTGCACCTGCTGTCGAGCCGCCTCGTGACGCCCCACAGCATCTCCCTCGACGGCCAGTTCGGGCTGCTGGCCAACGTGGTGTGGACCTCGGCCGGCCCCTGCGCGGTCGAGGGCTTCGAGCTCACCCGGGCGCGGCTGCGGGCCGCGGGCCAGTACGTCAGCGTCTACGGCGTGGACAAGTTCCCGCGGATGACGGACTACGTGCTGCCCACCGGCGTCCGCATCGCCGATGCCGACCGCGTGCGCCTCGGCGCCCACCTCGCGCCCGGCACGACCGTCATGCACGAGGGCTTCGTCAACTTCAACGCCGGCACGCTCGGCGCCTCGATGGTCGAGGGCCGCATCTCGGCGGGCGTCGTCGTCGGCGACGGCTCCGACGTCGGCGGCGGCGCCTCGATCATGGGCACCCTCTCGGGCGGCGGCAAGCAGGTCATCTCCATCGGCCGCCGCTGCCTCCTGGGCGCCAACGCCGGCATCGGCATCTCCCTCGGCGACGACTGCGTCGTCGAGGCGGGCACCTACGTGACGGCGGGCGCCAAGGTGCTCGTCGTCGAGCCGGGGGCCGAGCCCCGCAGCGTGAAGGCGGCCGAGCTGTCGGGCGCCTCCAACGTGCTGTTCCGGCGCAACTCCGTGTCGGGCGCCCTCGAGGCCGTGCCGTGGAAGAGCGAGGGCGTCGCGCTCAACGCCGCGCTCCACGCCAACGACTGATCGCTGCCGTGCGCTCGAGGGGGGCCGAGCGGTGAGGTCGCGCCTGCTCGTCGGCCTGGTGGTCGTCGTGCTCGTCGGCGGCGTCGTGGTGCTGGCCGGCCACTGGGTCTACCGCAGCGTCGAGGGCTTCCTGCCGCCCCCCGAGGGCTGCGTGGCCGAGGTGGACGGCGCCCGGGTCGAGCTCAACCGGGAGCAGGCCGAGAACGCGTCGCTCATCGTGGCGGTCGCCGTGCGCCGCGGGCTGCCCGCGCGCGCCGCGACGATCGCCCTCGCCACGGCGTACCAGGAGTCCCGGATCGAGAACATCGCCTACGGCGACCGGGACTCCGTCGGGCTCTTCCAGCAGCGCCCCTCCCAGGGCTGGGGCACGCGCGAGCAGATCCTCGATCCGTACTACGCGATCGGGCGGTTCTACGACGGGCTCGTCGAGGTGTCGGGGTACGCCGAGCTCCCGGTCACCGAGGCCGCGCAGGCCGTGCAGCGCTCGGCGTTCCCCGCGGCGTACGCCGACCACGAGGCCGACGCCCGCGTGCTGGCCTCGGCCCTCACCGGCTGGTCGGAGGCCGCCTTCACCTGCACGTGGGACGCCGACGTGCGCACCGAGGCGTCCGACGAGCTGGACGAGGCGGGGCTGACGCCGCGGGCCGCGACGGTGCTCGCGGAGCTGGAGGCGGCGTACGGCGACCTGTCCGTCGGCGGATTCGCGCCCGGCGGTGTCGACTCCGGGCACTCCGACGGGTCGGCGCACTACGACGGCCGCGCCGTCGACGTCTTCACCCGTCCCGTGACGGAGGAGTCCCAGCGCCTCGGCTGGTCGATGGCGCAGTACCTGGTGGCGCACGCCGAGCGGCTCGACGTCGCGACGGTGATCTACGACGGGAAGATCTGGACGGCCCGCCGCTCCGACGAGGGCTGGCGCGACTACGACATCGACACCGGCGGGGTCGACGAGGCCACGGCGGCGATCCTGGAGCACCGCGACCACGTGCACGTCGACGTCTTCTGACCGGTCTCTCGACCAGACCTCCGCAAGACTGGCTCAAGTGCTGGGTCCAGAGGCCCTGACCTGCGCAGACTGGTCGCACGCGGGGCGGACTCGGATGCCCCCACCACAGCAGGAGCACACACATGGTGGCGATGGCGCGGATCGGGGCGGACGGCCTCGTCGCACCGAGCCTGCACGCCGGGATCGTCGAGGCGATGCCCGACGCCGTCGTCGTGGCCGACCCCGAGGGCCGCATCGTGCTCACCAACCCGCGCGCGGCCGAGGTGTTCGGCTGGAGCGAGGACGAGCTCGTCGGTCGTGCCATCGAGATCCTCATGCCGCCCCGCTACCGCGCGCGGCACCCGCGCCTGCGCCGGGGGTACGCCGGTCTGCGGATGAACCTGCTCGAGCTGCGCGGCTACCGCAAGGACGGCACCGAGTTCCCCGCCGAGATCTCGCTCGCCACCATCGTCGAGGGGTCGAGCACGTGGACGTGCGCGACGGTCCGCGACATCACGGAGCGCAAGCGCTCGGAGGAGCGCTTCCGGCAGCTCGTGGACGCGGCCCCCGACCCGCTGGTCATCACGGACGCGGCCGGCACGATCGTGCTGGCGAGCGAGCAGGCACAGGCCGTGTTCGGCTGGACCGCCGACGAGCTCGTCGGCGAGCCCATCGAGGTGCTGGTGCCGACCCGCTACCACGAGACCCACCGCCGGATGCGGCAGCGCTTCGCGGCCAACCCCCGCTTCCGGCCGATGGGCTCCGGCCAGGAGCTCTACGCCCGGCACCGTGACGGCTCCGAGATCCCGGTGGCCATCTCCCTGGCCCCGCTCGTCACGGAGGACGAGGTGCTGCTGTCGGCCTCGATCCGCGACCTCACCGAGCGCAACCGCGTGCAGACGCAGGTCGACCAGGTCCGCGAGGACCTCGTGGCCACGGTGTCGCACGAGATGCGCACGCCCCTGACCTCGATCATCGGCTACCTGGAGCTCGTGCTCGACAGCGCGGACCCGCTGCCGCCGTCCGCGCGCAGCATGCTCGAGATCGTCCACCAGAACGCCTACCGCGAGCTCCGCCTCGTCAACGACCTGCTCACCGTCGCCTCCGCGGGGGCCGAGGGGCCGTCCGCGGGCCTCGTCGACATGTCCGAGGTCGTCCTCGCGGCGGTCGCGCACGCACGCGCGCTGGCGGAGGACCGCGGCGTCGACCTCCACGTCACGGCCGACCCCGGTGCCCGGGCCGTGAGCGGGCGGGCACACCGCCTCCGCCAGGTCGTCGACAACCTCGTGTCCAACGCCCTCAAGTTCACCCCCGAGGGCGGCAGCGTCCGCGTCACCTGCCGCGACCTCGACGGACGCACCACCGTCACCGTCGAGGACACCGGCACCGGCATCGAGCCCGACGAGCTGCCGATGGTCTTCGAGCGGCTCTACCGCACGCGCGCAGCGGTGGACGCCTGCACCCCCGGCGTCGGCATCGGCCTGTCCCTGGTGCGGAGCATCACCCAGGGGCACGGCGGCACCGTCGAGATGCGGAGCACGCCGGGCGCCGGCACCACGGTGCGGGTGCGGCTGCCGTACGCCGCGGCCTGAGCGCCGGACGGGGGTCGTGCGGGGCTCGGGCTGAGGCTCGGGCTGAGGGTCGGGTGGAGCCCTCAGGCGGCGGTCGGCGAGCCGACGTGGCTCGCCTCGACGGCGCGCAGGGCCATGAGGACCACGCCGCCGTTGCCGCCGACCAGCACCGTGGACCCCTCCGTGACGGGCGTGGCGCCCTGGACGAGCACGCCGTCCACGCACGTGCCGTTGGTGCTGCCCAGGTCGCCGATCCACCAGCCGCCGCGCGCCTTGTAGAGCACCGCGTGCTGGCGCGAGACCCGCGCGTCGGAGAGCCGCACCCGGCACCCCCGCGAGCGCCCGAGGACCGCTCCGGAGGGCACGCGGAACAGCAGTCCCGAGGTCGACACCAGGGCGATCTCGTCCCCGGAGAGCACCGAGCGCGCGGCCGTGGTCGTCGGCGCGACCGGCGCCGCGCGGGGATCACGTCGGGGCCCCGGGACCGGCGGCGGCCCGGGACGGGGCGCCGGGCGGGCGGCGACCAGGGCCGACGGGGCCGGAGCGGGCGTCGCGACCGGGGCGGCCACCGGGCGCATCGGCAGGGGACGCACCGACGTCGGCAGCGGCCGGGTGCGCTGCGGACCGGGCTCCGCCTCCGCGGAGCTGGTGGTCGCGAGGGGCCGCACCGCCATCGGCGTCGTCGGCTCGTCGGCCGCGCCGTGCTCCCGGGCCTCCTGCCGGCGCAGCAGGGCCACGAGCACCACCAGTCCCGAGCAGGCACCGACGGTCGCTCCCACGACCGTTGCGATCACCACGACCCACATGCTGCGCCCCCTCTGCTCCGTCCTCAGGGTCCCAGTCAGCCACGTCCGCGGCCGGAAGTCACCTGGTTCGGCGAATTCTCAGGCGCCGAAGTGGTCGCTGGTCGGACGGCGCGCTACCAAAGGAGGGGTGGTGGCGAGGTCCCATCTCCTAGACTCTGGCGCGCTGGTGACCGAGGACGGGAGCGACGTGGCAGGGATCGAACGCGGCGACGACATGCTGCGCATGCGGGAGGTGCTGGCGCTCACCGCGCCGGGCACCGCGCTGCGCGACGGTCTCGAACGCATCCTCCGCGGGCGCACCGGCGCCCTCATCGTGCTCGGCCGGGACGCCCTCGTGGAGTCCATCTCCACCGGCGGCTTCGAGCTCGACGTGCCGTTCACCGCCACGGGCCTGCGCGAGCTGGCCAAGATGGACGGCGGCATCATCGTCGACAGCGGCCTGACGAAGATCCACCGCGCCGCCGTGCACCTCATGCCCGACCACACCATCCCCTCGTTCGAGACGGGCACCCGGCACCGTACCGCCGACCGGGTCGCCCGCCAGACCGGGTTCCCGGTCATCTCGGTGTCGCAGTCGATGCAGATCATCGCGGCGTACGTCGGCGAGAGCCGCCACGTGCTCGAGGACTCCGGCCAGATCCTGTCCCGCGCCAACCAGGCCATCGCGACGCTGGAGCGCTACAAGCTGCGGCTCGACGAGGTCGCGACCACGCTGTCCGCGCTGGAGATCGAGGACCTCGTGACGGTCCGCGACGTCGCCGTCGTCGCGCAGCGCATGGAGATGGTCACGCGGATCGCCCGCGAGATCGAGGACTACGTGCTCGAGCTCGGCACCGACGGCCGCCTGCTGTCGCTGCAGCTCGAGGAGCTGGTCTCCGGCGTCGACGCCGAGCGCGAGCTCGTGGTGCGCGACTACCTGCCGTCGGGCCGTCGCTCCCCCACCCCGGAGAAGCTGCTCGAGCGGCTCGAGACCCTGTCGGCGACCGAGCTGGTCGACCCGGCCTCCGTCGCCAAGGCGCTCGGCCTCGGCACGAGCGAGCACCTCGACGGTGCCGTCGCGCCCCGGGGCTACCGTCTGCTCGCCAAGGTGCCGCGCCTGCCCGGCGCCGTCGTCGACCGTCTCATCGAGCACTTCGGCACCCTGCAGAAGCTGCTGTCGGCCGGCATCGACGACCTGCAGGCCGTGGAGGGCGTCGGGGAGCTCCGCGCCCGCAACGTGCGCGAGGGCCTCTCCCGCCTGGCCGAGTCGAGCATCCTCGAGCGGTACGTCTGAGCGACCCCCGTCGGCCCCGCGTCAGTCCGTCGGGGCCGTCGTGGCGGCGGGCCGCGCCGTCCCCGTCGTACCGGAGGCGGAGGCCGAGCCGCTCGGGGCGGTCGGGTCCGCCGTCGGCGTGATGGTGCGCTCGATGACCTCGGGCTGCGGCGTCTCCAGCTCGAACTGCACGTCCGTCGGCTCGCCGGCGAGCGCCGCCGACTCGACGTGGTAGGCGCCGGGCAGCGACCACTGCTCCAGCTCGCAGCCCGGCCCCGAGCGCCAGGCCGGCCACTCCAGCTCGGCCGCCGCCTCCGCGTCGGTCCGGAGCACCAGCTCCTGCTCGGGCAGGGCGTCGGGGCAGTGCTGGGTCGACCAGATGTCGTCGCTCCCGCTGGTGATCTTGACGACCGTGGTCGTCGGCGAGGCCGTCCAGTAGCAGGCCGGCGTCTCCTTGCTCGAGAAGAGGAGCGTGACCGCGACGGGCTGCCCCGCGACCGCCCGCTCGACCTTGGCCCGCACGGCGACGTCGTCCGCCGCGCAGCGCCCCTCGGGGGTGGCCGGCGGGGGCGCCTCGGTGGTCGTGGTGGGCGGGGGCGCCGACGCGGCCGAGGACGGCTGGTCCGTGGTGGTGCTCGCGTCGCTCGCCGCCGGACGGGCCTCGTCCCCGTCGCCGTCCGAGCCGGCCCCCAGGAGACGACCGACGAGCACCACGAGGAGCGCGGCGACCGCCGCCAGCACGATCCGGCGCCGCCAGTAGACACGGGGCGACAGGGGCCCTCGGGGGCGGGACACGGCAGACACGCGTCCCACGCTAGCCACCGCGCCGGGTGCCCCGTCGCAGGCGCACCGTAGTCTCCACCGACGTGCGCGCCACACCGGAGATCCCCGCCGTCGACGACGTGCCCGGGCTGCACGACGCGGTCCTCGGCTGGTACGACGAGCACGCCCGCGACCTGCCCTGGCGCGGCGTCGACGCCAGCCCCTGGTCGGTCATGGTCTCGGAGTTCATGCTGCAGCAGACCCCCGTCGCCCGGGTGCTGCCCGTGCACGCCGCGTGGCTCGCGACCTGGCCGACCCCGGCGGCGCTGGCCGCGGCAAGCACCGGAGAGGCCGTACGCGCCTGGGGGCGGCTGGGCTACCCCCGGCGGGCGCTGCGGCTCCACGCCGCGGCGACGGCGATCGTGGCGCAGCACGGCGGCGAGGTGCCCCGTGCCTACGCCGACCTCCTCGCCCTCCCCGGGATCGGCGACTACACGGCCGCGGCCATCGCGTCGTTCGCCTACGGGCAGCGGCACGTCGTGCTCGACACGAACGTACGGCGCGTGATCGCCCGCGTCGCCGCCGGCCAGGAGCTGCCGCCGCGCTCCGTCACCACGGCCGAGCGCGCGCTGGCCGCCTCGCTGCTGCCCGACGCACCCGCCGACGCCGCCACCTGGAACGTGGGTCTCATGGAGCTCGGCGCTCTCGTCTGCTCGGTGGCGTCGCCCGCCTGCGACCGGTGCCCGGTGCTCGACCGCTGCGCGTGGGTGGCCGCGGGCCGCCCGGCCTACGACGGCCCCGCCCGCGTCGCCCAGACCTATGCCGGCACCGACCGGCAGTGCCGCGGACGCCTCCTGGGCGTGGTGCGCGACGCCGACGGCCCGGTCGCCTTGTCGACATTGGAGGCGGCGTGGGCCATCTCGGAGCAGCGGGACCGGTGCCTCGCGAGCCTCGTCGAGGACGGCCTGCTGGCGCGGGTCGGCCCCGCGTCGTACGCCCTCCCCTGAACCCGTCCCCCTCCCGGGACGTCATGCGCGGTCTCGTCCGTCGGTCGTAGTCCCTGACGTCTTGCACCGTGCCGCACCGGTACGACGGCGTGTCGCATGCACAACGTCAGGGACTACGGCCCGGCGAGAGATGTCACCCCCCTCCCCTCCGCGACGTCATGCGGAGCGGTGGCGCCGACCGGCGATTCGCATGACGTACGGCGAGGGGCTCGGCCACCAACGACGAACGGCCCGCACGCGCGTCGCGTGCGGGCCGTCCGGTCGTTCAGGAGCGGGTCACTCCTCGGGGCGCTTCTCGATGTCCACCGGACCCTCGGTCTCCGCCGTCGGGTCCACCTTGCCCATGTCCGCCGTCTCGAACGGAGGCACGTCGGGCAGGGTGCCGACCTTCTGGCCCTGGAAGGTGAAGGTCGCCGTCGGACCCTCGCCCTCGACGTCGATCAGCACGATCTGGCCGGGGCCGACCTCGCCGAACAGCATCTTCTCGGCCAGCACGTCCTCGACCTCGCGCTGGATCGTGCGCCGCAGCGGACGCGCGCCGAGCACCGGATCGAAGCCCCGCTTGGCGAGCAGGTCCTTCGCGGTCTGCGTGAGCTCGATCGACATGTCCCGGTCCTTCAGGCGCTTGTCGACGTTGGCGATCATGTTGTCGACCATCGCGATGATCTGCTCCTGGTTCAGGGGCGGGAACACGATGATCTCGTCGACACGGTTGAGGAACTCCGGACGGAAGTGCTGCTTCAGCTCCTCCGACACCTTCGACTTCATCCGGTCGTAGGAACCCGCCGCGTCACCGGTCTGCGCGAAACCGAGGTTGACGCCCTTCGCGATGTCCCGCGTACCGAGGTTGGTCGTCATGATGATGACCGTGTTCTTGAAGTCGACGACCCGACCCTGGGAATCGGTGAGTCGACCCTCCTCGAGGATCTGCAGGAGCGAGTTGAAGATATCCGGGTGCGCCTTCTCGACCTCGTCGAAGAGCACGACGGAGAACGGCTTCCGGCGCACCTTCTCGGTGAGCTGGCCGCCCTCCTCGTAACCCACGTATCCGGGCGGGGAACCGAAGAGCCGCGACACGGTGTGCTTCTCGCCGAACTCGCTCATGTCGAGCTGGATGAGCGCGTCCTCGTCGCCGAAGAGGAACTCCGCCAGCGTCTTCGACAGCCACGTCTTACCGACACCGGACGGACCGGCGAAGATGAACGAACCACCGGGACGCTTCGGGTCCTTCAGACCGGCACGCGTGCGACGGATCGCCCGCGAGAGGGCCTTGACGGCCTCCTCCTGGCCGATGACGCGCTTGTGGAGCTCGTCCTCCATCTTGAGCAGACGGCTGGACTCCTCCTCGCTGAGCTTGACGATCGGGATGCCCGTCGCGACCGCCAGCACCTCGGCGATCAGCTCCTCGTCGACCTCCGCGACCTCGTCCATGTCGCCGGCGCGCCACTGCTTCTCGCGGTCGGCCTTCTTCAGGATGAGCTGCTTCTCCTCGTCGCGGAGCGCAGCGGCGGCCTCGAAGTCCTGGCCGTCGATCGCGGCCTCCTTGCGGACCCGGACGTCGGCGATCTTCTCGTCGTACTCCTTCAGGTCGGCGGGCGCCGTCATGCGCTTGATGCGCAGGCGCGAGCCGGCCTCGTCGATGAGGTCGATGGCCTTGTCGGGCAGGAACCGGTCGGAGATGTAGCGGTCCGCCAGCGTCGCCGCCGAGACCAGGGCCTCGTCGGTGATGGTGACGCGGTGGTGCGCCTCGTAGCGGTCGCGCAGGCCCTTGAGCATCTCGATCGTGTGGGCGATCGAGGGCTCGGCCACCTGGATCGGCTGGAACCGGCGCTCGAGCGCGGCGTCCTTCTCCAGGTACTTCCGGTACTCGTCCAGCGTCGTCGCACCGATGGTCTGCAGCTCGCCGCGGGCCAGCATCGGCTTGAGGATGCTGGCGGCGTCGATCGCGCCCTCGGCCGCACCGGCGCCGACGAGCGTGTGGATCTCGTCGATGAACAGCACGATGTCGCCGCGGGTGCGGATCTCCTTGAGCACCTTCTTCAGGCGCTCCTCGAAGTCACCGCGGTAGCGCGAGCCAGCGACGAGCGCGCCCAGGTCGAGCGTGTAGATGTGCTTGTCCTTGAGCGTCTCCGGCACGTTGCCCTTGACGATGTCCTGCGCCAGGCCCTCGACGACCGTCGTCTTGCCGACGCCGGGCTCGCCGATGAGGACCGGGTTGTTCTTCGTGCGCCGCGAGAGGATCTGCATGACCCGCTCGATCTCGGTGCCACGACCGATCACCGGGTCGAGCTTGCCCTCGCGGGCCGCCTGGGTGAGGTTGCGCCCGAACTGGTCGAGCACGAGGGAGGAGGAGGGGGCCTCGTTGCCGCTGCCGCCGGTGGCGGCGGCCGCGCCGGAGCTCTCCTTGCCCTGGAACCCGCTCAGCAGCTGGATGACCTGCTGCCGCACGCGGTTGAGGTCGGCGCCGAGCTTCTGCAGGACCTGCGCGGCGACACCCTCGCCCTCGCGGATCAGGCCGAGCAGGATGTGCTCCGTGCCGATGTAGGAGTGACCGAGCTGCAGCGCCTCGCGCAGCGACAGCTCGAGCACCTTCTTGGCTCGGGGGGTGAACGGGATGTGCCCGCTGGGCGCCTGCTGGCCCTGGCCGATGATCTCCTCGACCTGGGCGCGGACCGCCTCCAGGGAGATGTCGAGGCTCTCCAGGGCCTTCGCCGCGACGCCCTCACCCTCGTGGATCAGGCCGAGCAGGATGTGCTCGGTGCCGATGTAGTTGTGGGAGAGCATGCGGGCCTCTTCCTGGGCCAGCACGACCACCCGACGGGCTCGGTCAGTGAACCGCTCGAACATGTGCGCCTCGATCCTTCTCATTTCGCGGCGCCGTGGACGCCGCAAGGTGGGCCGGCCAACCGCTCTCGTAGTTCGCCGTACACCGCAGATCAACTCTTCGCCCAGCCTACGTGTTCCCCCCGACGACTCCACGGGGGTCTGCTCAGAGCGAACAGACCCCCGTGGTCACCGTCAGGTGCGTGCGCTCAGTGCGCCGCGTCGTACGCCTCGCGGATCTCGGAGGAGACGCGACCGCGGTCGGGCACGTCCCAGCCGTTCTCGCGCGCCCACTCGCGGATCTCCTTGGTGCTCGGCCCGTCCGTCGCGGCGGCCGCCCCGGAACGCGACGACGAGGACGAGCGCTGGCGACGCTGGCCGCCGGCGCGGCGCGCGTGGCCGACGTACGGCGCGACCGCGTCCCGCAGCGCAGCGGCGTGCTCGTCGTTGAGGTCGATCTCGTAGGTGACACCGTCGAGACCGAAGGTGACCGTCTCGGAGGCCTCGGAACCGTCGATGTCGTCGACGAGGACGATGTGGACCTTCTGTGCCATTGACGCCTTCACTTTCCGCAGGTCGCTGCGATCGCCGAATATCGGGAGGGATATCTCTGCGCAGACTATTGCAGACCGTGTCCGGGAAATGCACGGCACCCCGCCGACTCGAATCACGTCCGGTGATCGCGATAAAAGCGACCCGCGAATATCAGCCCGCGTTCCGGCGGAATACCAGCTCGAGACCGCGGAGGGTGAGCCAGGGGTCGTGCCGGTCGATTCCCGCGCATTCTGCACTGATCACCGGAGCGAGATATCCGGTCGCCACCACCGTGGTCTCCTCCACCGTGCGGCCGATCTCGGCCGCCACCCGCGCCACGAGGCCCTCGACCTGGGCGAGCACGCCGAAGTAGAGCCCGGCCTGGATCGCCTCGACCGTGTTCCGGGCGATCACCGACCGGGGCCGCACCAGCTCGACGCGGCGCAGCTGCGCGGTGCGTCGGTCGAGCGCCTCGGCCGACACCTCGATCCCGGGGGCGATGAGCCCGCCGACGTACTGGCCCTTGTCGTTCACGACGTCCACCGTCGTGGCGGTGCCGAGGTCGACCACGATGACCGGGCGACCGGGCTCCGCGTGGTGCGTGGCCGCCGCGAGCGCGTTGACGATGCGGTCGGCGCCGACCTCGCGCGGGTTGTCGACGAGCACCGGGATGCCGGTGCGGATGCCCGGTCCGACCACCACGTGCGGGATGTCGGGCAGGTGCCGCTCGAGCATCTCGCGCCACTCCTGCAGCACCCCCGGCACCGTCGAGGCGATCGCGACACCCTCCAGCACCGCGAGGCCGCCGACGCCACGGGTCCCCACGAGGGAGACGAGCAGCGCCGCCCACTCGTCGGCGGTGCGGCGCTCGTCGGTCGCGACGCGCCAGTCCGTCACCGGCGTCGCCCCGTCGAAGAGGCCGAGGACCGTGCGGGTGTTGCCGATGTCGACGCAGAGCAGGCGGCTCCGCGGGGCCGACGGCTGCGACGTGGCCACCGCTCAGCCCCGGAGGTCGAGACCGAGGTCGAAGACCTTGACCGAGTGCGTCAGCGCGCCCACCGAGATGTAGTCGACCCCCGTCGCGGCCACCTCGCGCGCCCGCTCGATCGTCAGGCCGCCCGACGCCTCCAGCGTCGCCCGCCCCTGCGTCAGCTCCGCGTTGAGGGCCACCGCCGCGGTCATCGTCGCCGCGTCCATGTTGTCGAGGAGCACCCACGTGCAGCCGGCCACGAGCAGCTCGCGCAGCTGCTCGAGGTCGGTCACCTCGACGACGACGTGGAGGTCGGGGTACGTCGCGCGCACCGCCTCGAACGCCCGCACCACGCCGCCCGCCGCGACGACGTGGTTGTCCTTCACCATCGCCACGTCGGACAGGCTGAACCGGTGGTTGACGCCGCGCCGCCGCAGCGCACCGCGTACTTCTGCAGGGCCCGCAGGCCCGGCAGCGTCTTGCGGGTGTCGAGCACCCGGGCGCTCGTGCCCTCCAGCGCCGCCACCCACGCGGCCGTCGCCGTGGCGACGCCCGAGAGGTGGCACGCGTAGTTGAGCGCCACCCGCTCCGCCGTCAGCAGCCCCCGCGTCGGGCCCGCGACGCTCATGACGGCGTCGCCGGCCGTGACGGTGGTGCCGTCCGGCACGCGACCGGTCACCGCGACGTCGTCGCCGAGCACGGCCCGGAACGCGAGCTCGGCCAGCACCAGGCCCGCGACGGTGCCCGGCTCCCGTGCGCCGAAGTCGGCGGTGCCGCGCGCGTCGACGGGGATCGTGGCCAGGCTCGTCACGTCGCCGTCGGGCACGTCCTCGACGAGGGCGGCGACGACCGCGGCGTACGTGGCCCGCGGGTCGAGACCCGCCGCCTCCACCTCCGCGAGCAGCGGGGCCGGGAGCGCGTCGTACGGCGTGGTGGTCAGCTGCGTGGTCACACGATCTCCGGGGTCGGCTGGGAGGGGCTGGTCGCGGGGACGTCGGGCGCCAGGGACGCGGGAGCGTCGCTCGGCGGGGTCGGGCGGAAGAGCACGGCGACGGCACCGTCGTCGTCGAGCGTGACGTCCACGTGGCCCGACCAGCGCTCGTCGTCGCGGGTCGGGTGGTCGTCGCGCCAGTGCGACCCGCGGGTCTCCTGCCGCAGCGTCGCCGCCGCCGTCAGCGCCGCGGCGACGGTCACGAGGTTGGTGGTCTCCCACGCGGCCAGCTCGGCGGGCACGTCGTCGCGACCACCCGCGGCGAGGTCGGCGAGGTGGGCCGTCGCGGCCGCGAGCCCGTCGGCCGTGCGCAGCACGCCGACCTGGGCGGTCATCGTCTCCTGCAGGTCCTTGCGGTGGTCGGGGTCGGCGAGGCCGGCGGGTACGTCGCGGGCTCCGGCCGGTGCGACCGCCGGGAGCCCCTCGAGGTCGCCCGGCAGCACCTCGGCGATGCGGCGCGAGAAGACGAGCCCCTCCAGCAGCGAGTTGGACGCCAGGCGGTTGGCGCCGTGCACCCCGGAGCAGGCGACCTCGCCCGTGGCGTAGAGCCCCGGCACGCTGCTGCGTCCCCACAGGTCGGTGGCGATGCCGCCCGAGGCGTAGTGGCAGGCGGGCGCCACCGGCACGAGGTCCACGGCGGGATCGACACCGTGCCGCTCGCACGTGGCGAGGATGGTCGGGAAGCGGCGCTCCCAGAACGCCCGGCCGAGGTGGCGCGCGTCGAGCCACACGTGGGGCCGGCCCGTGGCGTGCATCCGGCGCGTGATCGCCTTCGCGACCACGTCGCGCGGCGCGAGGTCGGCGAGCTCGTGCTCGCCGAGCATGAAGCGCTCCCCCGCGTCGTCCACGAGGAACGCACCCTCGCCGCGCACCGCCTCCGAGATGAGGGGCTGCTGGCCGCGGGAGTCGGGGCCGAGGTACATGACCGTCGGATGGAACTGCACGAACTCGAGGTCCCGCACGACCGCGCCGGCCCGCAGCGCCAGCGCGAGGCCGTCGCCCGTCGACACCGCCGGGTTCGTCGTCTGGCTGAAGACCTGCCCGAGCCCGCCGGAGGCGAGCACCACGGCACGCGCGTGCACCGCCCCGACACCGTCGCGCTGGCCCTCGCCCATCACGTGCAGCGTCAGGCCCGCGACCGGACGGCGGCCCTCCGCGTCGGGCTCGCCCAGCAGCAGGTCGACCGCGTGCGCGTGGTGGACGACCTCGATCTCCGGCGCCGCCTCGATCGCCGCGACGAGCGCGCGCTGGATCTCGGCCCCGGTCGCGTCGCCGCCCGCGTGGGCGATGCGGTCCCGGTGGTGGCCGCCCTCGCGGGTCAGGGAGAGCTCGCCGTCGGTGCCCTGGTCGAAGACCGCGCCCAGGGCGATGAGCTCGCGCACCGCCGCCGGTCCCTCCGTGACGAGCGCGCGCACCGCCTCCGGGTCGCACGCGCCCGCACCGGCCACGAGCGTGTCGACCTCGTGCTCGTGCGGGGTGTCACCCGGGCCGAGGGCCGCCGCGATCCCGCCCTGCGCCCACTGCGTCGAGCCCGCGCTCAGCACGTCCTTCGTCACGACGAGCACCGAGCCGACGCCGGCGGCGTGGGCGCGGAGCGCCGCGGTCAGGCCCGCGATGCCGGAGCCCACGACCACCACGTCGGCGCGCGCCGTCCACCCCGGTGCGGCCGCGCTGAGGCGGCGGGGCAGGTGGGGCGGCGGGGCGGCGGGGCCGGGCGGGCGGGACGCGGTCACCGGGACAGTGTGCGGTGCGGGCTCAGCGGGCGGCGAGGGTGTCGCCGCGGACGAGACCCGACCCGGCGATCGCCTCGGCCGGGTCGAAGCCCGTGGCGAGCACCTTGTTGTCGGCGTCGACGAACACGACGTGGGGCTTGAGCTCCTTCGCCTCCGCCGTCGTCAGCTGGGCGTAGGCGATGAGGATGACCAGGTCGCCCGGCTGCACGAGACGGGCGGCGGCACCGTTGATGCCGATGACGCCCGAGCCCCGCTCGCCCGCGATCGTGTAGGTCTCCAGGCGCGCGCCGTTGGTGATGTCGACGATGTGCACGAGCTCGCCGGGCAGCAGGTCGGCGGCGTCGAGGAGGTCCTCGTCCACCGTCACGGAGCCCACGTAGTGCAGGTCGGCCTGCGTCACGGTGGCGCGGTGGATCTTGCTCTTCATCATGGTGCGGAGCATCAGCGGCTCTCCTCGCTCGGGGGCGTCGGGTGGATCGTGATCGGCAGGTTGTCGAGGAGCCGGGTCGCGCCCAGGCGGGCCGCCACGAGGACGCGCCCCTCACGGACGTCCTCCCGGGTGCCGTCCACGGCAGCGAGGTCCGCCTCCGTGACGACGAGGTAGTCCAGCTCCACGCCGGGCGTCCCCGCGATCGCGGCGACGCCGGCCTCGCGGGCGGCCTCCGCGCCGTACGTCGCGTGCTCGCGCGCCGCGGCGAGGGCGCGGGACAGCACGACGGCCGTGCGGCGCTGCTCGGGGTCGAGGTAGCGGTTGCGGGAGCTGAGCGCGAGACCGTCGGGCTCGCGGACGGTCTCGGCGCCGACGACCTCGACCGGCAGGCACAGGTCGGCCACCATGCGGCGCACCAGGGTGAGCTGCTGGAAGTCCTTCTGGCCGAAGACCGCGACGTCGGGCTGCACGAGGCCGAACAGCTTGGCGACGACCGTCAGCACGCCGCGGAAGTGGCCGGGGCGGCTGGCGCCCTCGAGGAGGGTCGCGAGGGGACCGGGCTCCACGGTCACCTGGGGGTCACCGCCGGGGTAGACCTCGTCGACCGCCGGGGCGAACACGACGTCGACGCCCTCGGCACCGCAGACGGCGAGGTCGGCGTCGAGGGTGCGCGGGTAGCGGTCGAGGTCCTCGCCCTGCCCGAACTGGAGCGGGTTGACGAACACGGAGGCGACGACGACGCCGTCGGCACCGACATGGTCGCGGGCCTCGCGCATGAGGGACGCGTGGCCGACGTGCAGCGCGCCCATGGTGGGGACGAGCGCGACCCGCCCTGCCCCGCCCCGCTGGGCGCGCACGGCGGCGATCTCGGCGCGCAGGGCCGACCGCGTCGGCGCGAGCGCCGGGCTGGTGAGGGTGCTCAACGGATGCTCTCCGGACCGGGCTGGGCGGCGTCGTGGGTGGCGCCGTCGATCTCCTGCAGGAGGCGCGCGGCGCGGATCGGGAGCAGGCGCCCGTCGGTGGCGGCGCGCCCGACGGTCGCGCGCGCCAGCGTGCGGTAGGAGGCCAGGGCCTGCGGGGCCTCCCGACCGATCTCGTCGAGGTGGGTCGCCACCGTGCCGACGTCGCCGCGGACGACCGGGCCGGTCAGGGCCGCGTCCCCGGAGCGGAGCGCGTTGTCGAGGGCGGCCTCGAGCAGGGGACGGAGCACGTCGGCGGGGTCGGTGACGCCGTCCGCGCTCGCGGCGAGGATCTCGCGCGCCTCCGCGACCAGCGTGACGAGGTGGTTGGCGCCGTGGGCGAGCGCGGCGTGGTAGAGCGCGCGCCGCTCCTCCGGCACCCAGACGACGCGACCCCCGAGGTCGGCCACGAGCTGCTCGACGACGGGACGGTCGGCGGGGGCCGCGGTCGCGCCGTACGCGCACGCCGCGACGCGGGGCAGGTCCGTCGCGGTGCCGGTGAAGGTCATCGCCGGGTGGAGCGCGACAACTGGGGCGCCGGCGAGGCGGGCCGGCTCGAGTGCCGCCAGGCCGTGGCGGCCCGAGGTGTGGAGGACGACCTGGCCGGGACGGATCGCACCGCTCGCGGCGAGCACCTCCACGACGTTCCCGAGCATGTCGTCGGGCACGGTGAGCAGCAGGAGGTCCGCGGCGCGTGCGACGGCCGAGGGCTTGAGGAGGGGGACTCCGGGGAGGAGGTCCGCGGCGCGGTCGCGGGAGGCGTCGGACTCGCCGGAGGCGGCGACGACCTCGTGGCCGGCGTGCGCGAGGGCGGCCGCGATGACGGCGCCGACACGGCCGGCGCCGATGACGCCCACGCGGCGTGGGCAGGGCATGCCAGACGACATGGTCCGAACCTTTCGTTCCCGTCCCGCCGACCACCCCTCGCGGGGCCGGTGTGGGTACCGGACGTTGTCTCGAACTCCCGTGACCGCGGGGGCGGTCACGGTGGTGCAACGGGAACGTTACGCCCGTGATTCCAGGCGTGAGAATTGGATGCCGGCGTGACCTGTCTCACCTGGCGTCGAGATGGGTCGTACGGCGCGGCAGCCGCGTCGAGATGGGTCGTACGGCGCGGCGGCTGCGTCGAGGTGGGTCGAACGGTCGGGCCGCATCGGCCCCCTGGGGGAAGAAAACGCGGACGAGCGCCGGACGGGGCGGAAGAAAACGCGGACCGGTGGCCGCGACATTCCGGCGGGGGCTGCCGCCCGTTCGGTCCGCGTTTTCCTGATCCTGGCCGAGGCTGGGTGAACTCCATTGCCCGATGAGCAACCGGGCCTTTCCAGGGGTCGGGCGGGCCGGGTCCGCAGAGGATCCAGCCCACCGGGTGCGTTGGATCGTCCGGTGGCTCGGGCGGGGCCCCGATCAGCCTTGCGAAATGGGACGTTGGTGCAGCGCTGATCGCCTCCGGCTCGCCCCAGCTGCACATTTCCGAGACCGGTGCGAGACCCGTCCGGGGCCACCCGGTCGACCAGCACGGGCCAGGGCAAACGGCGGAGGGTCCAGCACGTGCCGGTCGGAGTGCTGGCCCGGGCGAGGAGAACGCGGACCAGGTGCGCCGGGGAGTCCGCGTTTTCCTGTTCCCAGCCGGGTCCGGTCCGCGTTTTCCTGTCCAGTCCGCGTTTTCCTTCCCCGGTTCGGCCGCCGCGCGCACTCTCGTCGCGCATCTCGACGCCTACGCCGCGCCGTTCGACCCATCTCGACGCCCACGCCGCGCCGTTCAACCCAACTCGACGCGCTCAGGCCACGTGCACCACGCGGGTGGGGCCGTCGTCGTCGACGAGCAGGGATCCGGTGGCGTCGGCGACGGCGTCGAGGGCCACGTCGGCCACGATGTCCCGCGAGCCGTCGGGCACGATCACGGCCGCCTCGGTGCCCACCGGGCCCAGCGACCGCAGGCTGCCGCGGTCGGGCCGCGTCGACCGGACGTGGCCGGGCTCGAGCGCGATCGCCCGGCCACCCGGACCCAGGTTGCGCACGACGTCGCGCCAGGCCGCGTCCCGCGCCGTACCGACCTCGGCCCTCGCCCCGGTGCCGCGGTCGGCGACCGGCCACCACTCCTGGAGCCAGCGACCCACCTGCTGGGGCACCCCGGTCTCGGCGAGCCGGGCACCGAGCCGTTCCCGGCCGGTGATCGGGTCGACGTGGACCATGCGCGGGTAGCCGTCGCCGTCGACCTGCACCACGTGGGTCGGCACGTGGGCGAGCCAGTCGCCCGCGAGCACGGTGCCGGCGTAGCCGGCCTGCAGGTCGAAGCGGATCTCCGCCCGGGGCAGCGCCCGCGCGATCGCGGGCGTCAGCGCGCCGACCGAGCCCAGGAGGACGAGCTCGGCGGGGTCCTCGGTGACGAGGAGGTCGAGCACGTCCTCGCGGGCCTGCAGCAGCGTCGGCGGGTGGGAACGCAGGTAACCCTGCGCCGAGCCGTAGAGCGCCGCGTCCCAGGCCTG
Source organism: Nocardioides zeae (assembly GCF_030818655.1). NCBI lineage: Bacteria > Bacillati > Actinomycetota > Actinomycetes > Propionibacteriales > Nocardioidaceae > Nocardioides > Nocardioides zeae. Next base: position 2,785,191 of record NZ_JAUTAN010000001.1, read on the forward strand.
CTTCCACGTCGGCTCGCTGGGCGGTGGCAGGGCCGGCATGCCGAGGCTGGTGAGGGTCATGGCGGATCGGGGCAGCACGGCCGTCAGGCGTCCGCGCCCGGCGTCGCCACCGGGACGTCCTTGTGCCAGGACTGCGTCATGTACGCCGTGGTCCACCCCATCGACGTGTAGAGCCCGTCGGCACCCGTGGGCGAGTCGGCGTCGACCTCCAGCCCGACCCGGTCGCGGTCCCGCGCCGCGGCGTCGGCGATGACCGTGTGGAGGAGGCCCTTCGCCACGCCCCGGCCGCGGGCGTTGGAGAGCACGCCGAGGTAGTCCACGTAGGACCCGTTCGGCCCGTCGTCGGAGATGCTCTCGGTCGCGACCAGCGCACCGGCCGCCACCGGAGCACCCGCGTCGACGATCTCGGCCAGCCACCAGTGGTCCCACCGGTGCCCCGGGTCCTGGCGCAGCCGGTGGACGAACTCCGCGAAGGTCTCCTCGCGCGAGTTGAAGTGGTCGGTGAAGGCACCTTCGAGCACCTCGTGCACGGCGCGGAGGTCGGCCTCGTCGGGCATCCCGTCGTCGGCGCTGCCGACGGCCCGGAACAGCACGCCGTTCTTCTCCCAGCGCTCGGGGTCGGGCACCAGCCCGGCCTCCGCCGGCGTCACGGGGCGGCTCATCTGCCACCACGACCGCACCCGGTCGAAGCCCGCCCCGGCCAGCCAGGCGTGCTGGCGCGGGTCGTCGGCGAACGCGCCGGTGTCGATCTGCTGGACCGCGAGCCCGCGAGCGGCTCCCACCTCGCGGGCCTGGCCCTCGGCCCACGCGAAGAGCACGCGGGAGCAGGGCCCCGGCGACCCGGTGGTCGATGTCGCGGGCGACGACGTGGACGTAGAGCATGCGGCCCGCCGCGCGGTCGTGGACGCTCCCCCACGCCTGGATCACGCCGTCGGCGTCGCGGACCACCACGTTCTCGCGGGTGCGCGTGCCCAGGTCGGAGATCTCGACGAGCACGCCGTCGCGGTCGGCGCCGGCCCAGCCGCGGCCCGCGGTCTCGTGGCCACGGAGGAGCTCGACGAGCCGGTCGACGTCGGCGTCCACGGCGGGGTCGACCGTGTCGACCAGCCAGCCGTCGGGCAGGGGTGGGTCACCGGGCAGGAGCTCGTCGGGGTCCGACTCGAATCGACTGTCGTCCGGGATCACCCGTGCGATTGTGCCGCACGGGCACCGCGTGCCCGGCGGCCGCCCTCAGGAGGGTCTCAGGCGTGCTTGCGCAGGTCGACGTGGGAGCCCTCCCACGCCAGGAGGTCGGCGCGCACGACGTCGAGCTCCTGCTCGAGCTCCGCGAGGCGCACGATGGCCTCGGCGGCACGGTCCTCGGCGGCCTGCAGCTTGCGCCGCAGCTCGTCGCGCTCCGCCACGGCGGCGTCCGCACGCTTCGCCTCGGCGTCGGCCCGACGGGTCAGCTCGACGACCTTCGCCTGCGCGAGCTCGACCGCCTGCTCGAGGTCGCTGATCGCCTTCTCGCGCGCCGAGATGGCGTCGTCGCGGTCGGCGATGCGGCCCTCGACGGAGGCGATGAACTCGGCGTTCTCCGTGGAGCGCCGGGCCGCGAGGTCGGCGTACTCCTTCGCCTGCGACGCCCGGTCCGCCGCGGCGTCGCGGCGCGACGCCATCAGCTCGGAGTGGGCGATGCGCAGCGCGGCCGCGCCCAGGAGCACGGCGACGGCACCCGCGACGGCGACGGCGAGGAAGGAGCCCGTGGGCACGACGGCGGCCAGCAGCACGCCAGCGGCAACGATGAGGGCGACGGCCACGACGAGGCGCGTGCTGCGCTGCCGGCGACGAGCGTTGGGGGAAGCCATGGTCGCCACCCTAGGGAGCAGGCGGCTCCGCGGGGACGCGACACGCCCGTTCGAGCAGCAACGACGCGGCCAGCACGGCCCCGGCGGCCACCGCGGCCACGAGGCTGCGGGTGAGGCGCTCCCCCGCGACGTACGACGGGGAGCCGAGCCAGCTGACCGCGTGCCCCACGTAGCCGCCCACCAGCAGGGCCCCCACCAGCGCGCACGCGCGCGCCAGCACCAGCCGGTTGACGGCCTGGTGGGCGAGCAGGTCGGCGCGGGCGCGCTCCACGGTGCGACGCGTGAACCAGGCGGTGCCCGCCAGGATCGCGGCCACCAGCACGAGGAGCAGCACCTGCGTCCAGCTCACCGGCGGGACCTCCACGCCCAGCGATCGACCCAGCCGACGGAGCAACCATCCGCCGACGAGACCGACGACGAGGAAGGCCGTCAGCGCCGCCGGCGAGACGGGTCCGAGCCGCGAGCCGTCGGGCTCCCCGGTGCCCCCGGTGCCCCCGGTGCCCCCGGGGCCTCCGGTGCCCCCGGGGGCGTCGCCTCCGTCAGGCGGGGTTGGCGAGGACGAGGTCGTCACGCCGCTGGAGCCCCTGGTCACCGGTCGCGCCGAGCAGGTCGGCGACGCGACCGTGGTCGGGGATCTCGGCGTCGGGCTCGAGGTCGTACCACGGCTGCAGGACGAACGCCCGCTCCGCAGCACGCGGGTGGGGCAGCTGCAGCCACGGCTCGTTGCTGCGCCGGTCGCCGACGACGATGAGGTCGACGTCGAGCGTGCGGGGCGCGTTGACGACGCCGTCGCGCTCGCGGCCGAAGGCGTCCTCGATGGCCTGCATGCGGTCGATGAGACGCGCGGCGGAGAGGGTCGTGTCGAAGAGGACGACCGCGTTCAAGAAGGTGTCGGAGCCCGCGGGCGCACCCAGCGGCTCGGACTCGTAGACCGCGGAGACGTTGGTGATCCACACCTCGGGGGTGTCCGCCAGCGCGTCCACCGCACCCTGCAGGTTCGCGAACCGGTCGCCGAGGTTGGACCCCAACGAGACCACCGTGCGGCGGATGGGTCGCATCTCCCCGGTCAGGGTGTCCGCGTCGATGATGTGAGGGTTCGGAGTCTCGGTCACCTTGGGCCTCGTTTCCGTTCGATCGTCAGCGCCACGTCGGTGAACGTCGTGGGGATGGGTGCGTCAGGCTTGTGGAGGGTCACCCGGACCCATTCAACACGACGTTCCAACAGCACCACGTCAGCGATGCGCTGGACCACCGTCTCGACCAGATCGACGGGATCGGACTCCACGGCGGCCTTCACCGCCATGGTGAGACTTCCGTAGTCGACCGTGTCGTGCAAGTCGTCGGACGCCGCCGCGGGAGCCGTGTCGAGCCCCAGCACGAGGTCCACCACGAACCGCTGGCCCTCGCGCCGCTCGTCGGGGAAGACGCCGTGGTGCGCCCAGCACTCGATGCCCCGCACGGCCAGCTCGTCGGTCACGCCTGCTCCTCCCCCGTCGTGCTCGCGTCGGGACCCGCTGCCCCGTCCGCTGCCCCGCGCCACGCCTCGCGCACCGCGAGCACGTCGCGGCTCGCGCGCACGTCGTGCACGCGCACGCACCACACCCCGGCCTCCGCCAGCATGAGGGTCAGCGCGGCGGTCGCGTGCTCGCGTCCGTCCACCGGACGCGGCCCCTCGGGTCCCGCCAGCAGCCGGCCGAGGAAGGTCTTCCGGCTCGCGCCGACGAGCAGGCGGTGGCCCAGCCCGTCGAGCCGCCCGAGCCCCGCGAGCAGCTCCCAGTTGTGGTGCGCGCCCTTCGCGAAGCCCAGGCCGGGGTCGAGCACCAGCCGCTCGGGCGCGATGCCGGCGGCGAGGGCGGCGTCGCGGCGTACCGCCAGCTCCTCGGCCACCTCCGTCACCACGCCCCGCGGGTAGTCCGCGAAGTCGGTCATGCGGTCGGCGTGCGCGCGCCAGTGCATGGCCACGTACGTCGCACCCGCCTCCGCGGTCACGGCGAGCACGCGGGGGTCGGCCAGGCCGCCCGAGACGTCGTTGACGACGGTGGCGCCGGCGGCGAGGGCCGCCTCGGCGACCTCCGCGCGCATGGTGTCCACCGAGACGGTGACGCCGGCGACGGCGAGCTCGCGGATGACGGGGACGACGCGGTCGAGCTCCTCGGCCAGCAGCGGTCGGGTCGCGCCCGGGCGGGTCGACTCGCCCCCGATGTCGAGGAGGTCGGCGCCGTCGGCCACCAGCGCGAGACCGTGCGCGACCGCGCGCTCGGGATCGGCCCAGCGGCCACCGTCGGAGAAGGAGTCGGGCGTGACGTTGACGACGCCCATGAGGAGCGGACGCACGGACCGGCTCCTCAGCGGCGCGGGCTGTGGATCAGCGCCATGGCCTCCGACCGCGTGGTCGGGTCGTGCATCTGGCCCCGGACCGCCGAGGTCAGCGTGCGCGCGCCCGCCTTGCGCACCCCGCGCATCGTCATGCAGAGGTGCTCGGCCTCGATGACGACGATGCAGCCGCGCGGCTCGAGGATCCGCATGAGGGCGTCGGCCACCTGCGTCGTGAGCCGCTCCTGCACCTGCGGGCGCTTCGCGTAGACGTCGACCAGGCGGGCCAGCTTCGAGAGACCCGTGATCTTGCCGCTCGCCGACGGGATGTAGCCCACGTGCGCCACGCCCGTGAAGGGGACGAGGTGGTGCTCGCACATGCTCCAGAGCTCGATGTCGCGCACGAGGACCATCTCGTCGTGCCCGATGTCGAACGTCGTGGTCAGCACGTCCTCCGGCTGCTGACGCAGCCCGGCGGTGAGCTCCGCGTAGGCCCGCGCCACGCGGGCCGGCGTCTGCTGCAGGCCCTCGCGGTCGGGGTCCTCGCCGATAGCGAACAACAGCTCGCGGATGGCGGCCTCGGCGCGGTCGTGGTCGTAGTCGGGACGCTCGGCCGGGTCGGGGTGGGACACCGGGCTGATCACGGCGCACCCGGGGCGGGCGGCCCGGGGCGGGGTGCCGGGCGCACCCGGGGCACCGCCGTGCACGTCGCCGCCCGGACCCGGGGGCGTGATGATGGCGCCCCCCTCGCCCTTGTCGAGCGGCACCGCACCCTCGGCCGCGCGCTGGCGCACCGCGGCGGGGATCTCGACCGGCGGGATCGCGGAGGGGTTGCGCGTCGGGGAACCGGTCCACGCCGGGCGCACGGGGCGGCGGCGCAGCGGCTCGAACACGGCGGCGATCTCGGCCTTGTCGAGGGTCTCCCGCTCGAGCAGGGCGAGCACCAGCGCGTCGAGGACGTCGCGGTTCTCCTCGAGGATGTCGAACGCCTCCTGGTGGGCCGCGGCGAGGAACTTCTTCGTCTCCTCGTCGACGATCGCGGCGACATCCTCCGAGTAGTTGCGCTGGTGGCCCATGTCGCGGCCCAGGAACGGCTCGCCGCCGGAGTCTCCGAGCTTGATGGCGCCGAGGCGCTCCGTCATGCCGTACTGCGTCACCATCGCGCGGGCCAGGCTCGTGGCCTTCTCGATGTCGTTGCCGGCACCCGTCGTCGGGTCGTGGAAGATCAGCTCCTCCGCCGCCCGGCCGCCCAGCATGTAGGCCAGCTTGTCGAGCATCTCGGAGCGGGTCTGGGAGTACTTGTCCTCGTCGGGCAGCACCATCGTGTAACCCAGCGCGCGACCGCGCGGCAGGATCGTCACCTTGTGCACCGGGTCGGTGCCGGGGAGCGCCGCCGCCACGAGCGCGTGGCCGCCCTCGTGGTAGGCCGTCACCAGCTTCTCGTGCTCGTTCATCAGGCGGGTACGGCGCTGGGGGCCGGCGATCACGCGGTCGATGGCCTCGTCGAGCGCGTGGTTGGTGATGAGCTTGTCGTTGGAGCGCGCCGTGAGGAGCGCGGCCTCGTTGAGGACGTTGGCGAGGTCGGCACCGCTGAAGCCGGGCGTGCGGCGGGCCACCGACATGAGGTCGATGCCCTCGGCCAGCGGCTTGCCGCGCGAGTGGACCTGCAGGATCTTGTGACGGCCGGTCAGGTCGGGGGCGTCCACCTGGATCTGGCGGTCGAAGCGGCCCGGGCGCAGCAGCGCCGGGTCGAGCACGTCGGGCCGGTTCGTCGCGGCGATGAGGATGACGCCGCCGCGCACGTCGAAGCCGTCCATCTCGACGAGCAGCTGGTTGAGGGTCTGCTCGCGCTCGTCGTGGCCGCCGCCCATGCCGGCGCCACGGTGCCGGCCCACGGCGTCGATCTCGTCGATGAAGACGATGGCCGGGGCGTTCTCCTTGGCCTGCTCGAACAGGTCGCGGACGCGGCTCGCGCCGACGCCGACGAACATCTCGACGAAGTCGGAGCCGGAGATCGAGTAGAACGGCACGCCGGCCTCGCCGGCCACCGCGCGGGCGAGCAGCGTCTTGCCGGTGCCGGGCGGGCCGTAGAGCAGGACGCCCTTGGGGATCTTCGCGCCGACGGCCTGGAACTTCGCGGGCTCGGCGAGGAACTCCTTGATCTCGCCGAGCTCCTCGATCGCCTCGTCGCACCCGGCGACGTCGGCGAACGTCGTCTTGGGCATGTCCTTGGTGATGAGCTTCGCCTTGGACTTGCCGAACTGCATGACGCCGCGGCCGCCGCCGCCCTGCACCTGGTTCATCAGGAAGATGAAGAGGGCGAGGATGATGATGAACGGCAGGAGGCTGACGAGCAGGGAGCTCAGCAGGCCGGGCTGCGGGTTCTCCGAGTTCGACTTCTCGATCGTGCCGTCCTGCACCTGCTGGTCCACGGCGGCGAGGATCGTGTCCTGCTGGCCCTGCACGTAGTAGGCGACGACGTCCCTGCCGCCCTCGCGCTTCACGTCGTCGTCGAGGGTGGCCTCGATGCGTTGGTCGCCGTCGATGAACGTGATGTCCTTGACCTGGCCGTCCGCGATGTACTTCTCCAGGCGGGAGGTGTCGATCTCGTCGGCACCGTCACCGGACACCAGGAACTGCAGCGAGAGCAGCACCGCCACCACGGCGAGGACGATCCAGAGCCAAGGCCCCTTGAACAAACGCTTCACAGGCTTCTTCCACGACGTGATGACGGGCGGCCGTCGCGACCGGCCCAGGACTCAGGGGACGAAACTACCGCGCCCGCGCGGTCTGTCCGCCCTGCCGCCCGATTCTGGCAGCAGTTCCCAAGGACCGGCTGAGCGTGGGATCAGGAGTAGACGTGGGGCGCGAGGGTCCCGATGCAGCGGAGGTTGCGGTACCGCTCCTGGTAGTCGAGCCCGTAGCCCACGACGAACTCGTTGGGGATGTCCCACCCGACGTACTTCGGCGTCACGGGCATCGCCAGCGCCTCCGGCTTGCGGAGCAGGGTCGCGATCTCGACGCTCGCCGGGGCGCGGCTCGACAGGTTGGAGATCAGCCAGCTCAGCGTGAGGCCCGTGTCGATGATCTCGTCGACGACGAGCACGTGCTTGCCGGAGATGTCGGTGTCGAGGTCCTTGAGGATCCGCACGACACCGCTCGACTTGGTGCCCGACCCGTAGGACGACACGGCCATCCAGTCGGTCTCCACGTGGCGCTCGAGGGCGCGGGAGAGGTCGGCCATCACCATGATCGCGCCGCGGAGCACGCCGACGACGAGGAGCTCCTTGCCCTCGTAGTCGGCCTCGATGCGGCGGGCCATCTCCTCGAGCTTCGCGAGGATCTCCTCCTCGGTGAAGAGGATGTTGACCAGGTCGTTCTCGACGGAGGAGGCGTCCACGAGAGGTCAGCCTGCCACAGGTCGCCGGTGCGCCGCGCGGCGGCCCGCGCCCGCCTCAGGCCGTCGGACGGAACCGCACGACGCTCCCCCGGCGCTCCGCCGTGACGTGGCCCGGGAGCTGCACCGCCGCTCCCCCGGGGGCGTCGGCGAGCCGGGCGAGCGCGTCGACGTGCACGGCGAACAGCTCCGCGTCCCGCGCCCCCGCCGCCAGCGCCGCGCGCCGCAGCACCCGGCCGGCGATGGCCCGCGGGAGGGTCGCCAGGCCCGTGAGGTCGACCTCCGTGGCGAGGTCGCGTCCGCTCACGACGTCGTCGTACGCCGCGTCGGCGACCTCCTCGAGCGCCACCAGGTCGTCCTGGAGGAGGTCCGCGGTGCGCGCGAGGTTGTGGCGCACCCGCGGGTTCAGCACCTCGGCGAGCACCGGCAGCACCTCGGTGCGCACCCGGGCCCGCAGGAAGCGCGGGTCGCTGTTGTGGGGGTCGGTCCACCAGGCGATGCCCTCGGCGACGCAGGCCGCCTCCGCCTCGGCGCGGGTCACGTCGAGCAGCGGGCGCCGGAACACGTCGAAGCCGCGGCGCATCCCCGCGATGGAGCGCCCGCCCGAGCCGCGGGCCAGACCCAGCAGCACCGTCTCCGCCTGGTCGTCCAGCGTGTGCCCGAGCAGGACCACCGGAGCCTCGACGGTCGCGGCGACCTGGCCGAGCACGGCGTACCGCGCCTCCCGCGCCGCCGCCTCCACCCCGAGCCCGGCGGACCCGACGCTGACCGTCGCCGAGAACGTCTCGTCGGCACCCAGCGCCGCCATCTGCTCCACGACGCGCGCGGTGTGCTCGGCCGAGCCCTCCTGCAGGCCGTGGTCGACGACGGTGCCGACGACGTGGGTGCCGGTCGCGTCGCGCGCGGTGCGGGCGACGAACACGGTGGCCGCCAGCAGCGCCAGGGAGTCGGCGCCCCCGCTGCACGCGACGACCACCGTCGGCGGCCGCTCGGCCTCGAGCACGCGGCGTACGGCGGAGCGCACCGCCGCCACCGCCGGCGGGAGCGTCACCCGCGCACGCGCGCGACCCAGGCGGCGGGGTCGGCGATCTCGGCCTTGGACGGCAGGTGGTCGGGCGTCGCCCAGACGGCGTTGAAGTCCTCCATGCCGACGCGGTCGACGACGTGGCGGACGAAGGCGGCGCCGTCGCGGTACTGCGCCATCTTCGCGTCGAGGCCGATCATCCGCCGCACGAGCCGGTCGAGGAACCCGAGCCCGTCGCGCCGCTGCTCGAAGGCCTTGCGGATGCGCCGCACCGAGGGGATCACGGACGGGCCGACGCCGTCCATGACGACGTCCGCGTGGCCCTCCAGCAGCGACATGACGCCGGTGACCCGGTCGATGATCGCGCGCTGCTCCGGCGAGCCCAGCAGGTCGACGAGCGACCCGCGGGCGCCGTTGCGGACGGCGTCGACGACACGGGACAGCCCGTCCTCGAGCACCGACGTCGGGTCGAGGGTGCCCGCGAGCGCGTCCACCTGGGCGCGCAGGTGCTCGCGCAGCCAGGGCACCGCGGTGAACTGCACCCGGTGGGTCTCCTCGTGCAGGCAGACCCAGAGGCGGAAGTCGGCGTGGCGGGCGCCGATGTCCTCGGCCACCTGCCAGACGTTGGGCGCGACGAGCAGCAGGCGACCGTCGGGCGCGACGTCGGCGGGCGCGAAGGGATCGAACTGCCCGAGGACCTTGCCGGAGAGGAAGCCCAGCAGCACCCCCAGCTCCGCGCCCGTCACCCGGGAGCCCACGGCGGTCGTGGCTCGGCGCACCACGGCGGGCGGCTGGAGGGCGCCCTCCGCGCTCCGCTCGGCCAGCCGCGCCAGGAACGGCTCCATCATGACGGCGAAGCTCTGGGTGTTGGCCTCGATCCAGCGGGGTCGGTCCACCACCAGCACCGGCGCCGCGTGGGGCGGCGCGACGAGCCCCGTGAAGTCGGCCACCAGCTCCGTGGAGCGCGCCGCGTCGGACCGCAGCGCCGTCACGGTCTCCGCGACCTGGGCCGCGGGGACGTCGGGGGCCGGGGGTGCGAGCCGCGAGCCGAGACGGGCGGCGAGGTCCCAGTCGATGGCCGCGCCCGGGGAGGAGGTCATGCCGGTGACAGTACGTCGCGGCCGGTGGCGGTCGCGGCGCCGTCGCCGGCCCCCGGTGTGCCGGTCGGGTCGTCGGTCGGGTCGTCGGTCGGGTCGTCGGTCGGGTCGTCGGTCGGCGGCTCGGTGGGCGTCCCGGTGGACGCCGTCGTCGTGCACACGCAGGCCGCCAGCGCGGCGGCCGTGCGGTCGATCGCCTCGCGGGCGTCGAGCGCGGCTGCCGGGTCCACCCCGTCGGCGACGACGACGAACAGGAGGGGCTCGCCCGTGGCGTCCTGGACGACCCCCGCGAGGCCCTGGACGCCCGTCAGGGTGCCCGTCTTGGCGCGGACGGAGCCGAGCCCGGCCGGGTCGGCCGTCGTGAACCGGTTGGTGAGCGAGCCGGAGAAGCCCGCGACCGGCAGGCCGCTGAGCACGTGGCGCAGCTCGGGGTGGTCGGGCGAGGACGCGACGGCCAGCACCGCGATGAGCGTGCTCGGCGCGAGCAGGTTCTCCCGCGACAGGCCGCTGCCGTCGGTGAGGACGTCGGGCCCCAGGTCCACGCCGAGGTCGGCGAGCACGCGGCGTACCCCCGCCGCACCGCCCTCGAACGACCCGGACCCCTCGACCTCGAGCCCGACGTGGTGGGCGAGCACCTCGGTGGTCTCGTTGTCGCTCACGGCGAGCAGGTGCTCGACGATCTCGCCGAGCGGCGCGCTCTCCACGGCGGCCAGGCGCGGGCTGTTGCCCGCCAGGCCGGTCGACGGCTCGCCGACGACCGTGATGCCCGCCCCCGCCAGCGCACCCGCGAACCAGGCGGCCGTCGCGGCTGCGGGGTCGGCGAGCGGGTCGCCCTCGTCGTCGTACCCCCGGTCGGACGTCAGCGCCACGATCGGCGCGACGACGTCGTCGGGGACGTAGGACGCGGGCCAGACGGGGTTGATGCCGGGACCGGTGAACAGGCTCGCGTCGTAGGACAGCTGCACCTGCGTCTGCCCCGCCTCCGTGAGCGCCGCGGCCGTGGCGGTGGCGAGCGCGCGCAGCGACGGTCCGAACCCGTAGCGCGAGGGCCGCTCCGTCGGCACCGGCTCGCGGGTGAGGAGCGGGTCGCCGCCGCCGACGAGCACGATGCGGTGCACCGCGTCGGTGGCGCCGTCGGTGGCGCCGTCGGTGGCGCCGTCGGTGGCGCCGTCGGTGGCGCCGTCGGCGGCGCCGTCGGTCGGCGCGGCGGGGCCGGCGTCGACGACCTCGGTGGTGAAGGTGTGGTCGGGGCCGAGGGTCTTGAGGGCCGCGACCGAGGTGAGGACCTTGGTGGTCGAGGCCGGGACGACCTGCGGCACGCCCGCCGTCCAGGGGTCGGCGCCGCTCAGCGGCGCCACCGCCACCCCCACCCGCGGACCCAGGTCGTCGTCGGCGAGCTGCGGGGACAGGGCGGCCCGGAGGGCTTCGGGATCGAGGGCGCCGGCGGTGGCGTCGACCTCCGCCAGGAGCGGGTCGGGCTCCTCGACCGGGGGCAGGTCGAGGCCCTCGGGCGCGGCCACCGCCGCCGGGTCACCCGTCCGGTCGTCGGGGTCGCCCAGCCACCGGTCGGCCAGTCCGAGCCTCCACGCCCCGGCGCCGGCGCCTCCCAGGAGGACCAGCACGAGCACGACGAGGAGGGGGACCTTGACGCCCCGCCTGCGCCGCGTGCCCTTCGCCACCTAGGATCACCTCAGTTTCGATCGGTTCGGCGTCATTCTGCGCGAGGGCACCGACGGACCTCACCGTGGCCTCCGGTCACGGCACCAACACGATCGACCGCGCCGGCGCGGTCGCGATGCGGAAGGCAGCAGCGTGCTCGAGTTCGACGTACTCGTGGAGATCCCCAAGGGCGAGCGGAACAAGTACGAGGTGGACCACCACAGTGGCCGCCTCCGTCTCGACCGCACGCTGTTCACCGCGACGCAGTACCCGACCGACTACGGCTACATCGAGGACACCCTCGGCCAGGACGGCGACCCGCTCGACGCGATGGTCATCCTCCTCCAGCCGACCTTCCCCGGCTGCCTCATCAAGGCCCGCGCGATCGGCATGTTCCGCATGACCGACGAGGCCGGCGGCGACGACAAGGTCCTGTGCGTGCCCGCGGACGACCCGCGCTACAGCCACTACAAGGACCTCGGCGACGTGTCGAACTTCGACCTCCTCGAGATCAAGCACTTCTTCGAGGTCTACAAGGCGCTCGAGCCCAACAAGTCCGTCGAGGGCGCTGACTGGGTCGGCGCCGAGGCCGCGCAGGCCGAGGTGGCGGCGTCGTTCCAGCGGTTCAAGGACAACGGCAGCAAGTACTGAGCCGCCGCCGGCCGAGCAGCGCCGGCTCCGGTACGCCGAGGGCGGGACCCCCACGCGGGGGTCCCGCCCTCGTGCTGTTCCGGCCGGCCCCTCGGGGGGTGTAACGCGGTGTCCGAGCGTCCATGGAAGCGGTCGACCACCGCACAGGTAGCACCAACACCGCACCAGTTGATCCAGCCGGCCGCTCCGGGCTCCACGAATCGACCGTCGGCCGCGATGGTGACCGGGCCGGCGGCGTACGACATCGCTCGATGTAACGCGGTGTAGGTGCGTCCGAGCGCGCTGCACAACACTTCCATGGACACTCGGACACCGCGTTACAACCGGTGGTGGAGGCGTCCCCCGACCCAGCCTCGCGCGAGCCAGGGCCGTCAGGCAGCGGCGCCCGCCAGCACGCCGCGGAAGTACGCCAGCGCTCCGGACGGCCGCACCGAGAACCCCTCGAGCCCCGCGTCCTCGGCCCACCGGCGCAGGTCGCCCGACGAGCACATCGGCCCGATGAGCCCGCTGGCGCGGCCCACGCGGCGTACGCCCTCCCAGCGGCGTCCGGTGTCGGTGAGCACCGCCGAGCCGAGGAGGGTGCCACCGGGGCGGAGCACCCGCGTCATCTCGACGAACGCCGCGTGCGGGTCGGGGAAGCAGTGCAGCCCCGTCAGGCTGAGCACCCGGTCGACGTGGTCGTCGGGCAACGGCAGCGCCGTCACGTCCGCCTCGAGCAGCCTCACCTGGTCGGCGACGCCGAGCCGCTCGGCGGTGCGCTGCGTGCGCGCGAGCATGGCCGGCGCCAGGTCGGCCGCGACGTACTCGATCCCCTGGCCGGGCCGCACGCCCCGCAGCGCGACGCCCGAGCCGCACGGCACGTCGAGCACGCGCGAGCCGGCGGGCAGGGTGCCGGTCTCGTCGGCCGCCGCGAGCAGCAGCCGGAGGTCGGACCCGACGGCCAGGCGCCACCCGGGGACGCCGACGCGCGGGTGGTCGACGGAGTAGCTGTAGACGTGCGCCCACGCGGGGTCGTCCGCCCAGCCCCCGGCGAGCCCCCGCAGGCGGCTCACCGCGTCGCGCAGGCTCACGCCGGCTCCGCGACCTGCTCCGCGACGTGCTCCGCGGTCTCGCCCTGCGTGTGGTGGCCGGGCTCGTCACCGGCGGCGGCCGGCTCGCCGGCGACCACGACGGGGCCGAGCAGGTCCGGCGCCCCGAGCACCTCCTCGGGCACGCCGAAGGCGTCGACCAGCGGGCGGGCGATCGGGCGGATGCGCCGGCACAGGGCGTCGACCTCGCGGCGGACCGCCTTCGAGCGGGCCGCGGACATCCGCCCGGACTCCATGAACCACGCCCGGTCGGCCTCGATCATGCGCAGCGCGTTGAGGTCGACGAGCAGGCCGAGCGCCCGCTTCTCGGGACCGTCGTCGAGCCCGGCGACGCGGGCGACGAAAGCCTCCTGCACGACGCGGTCCATGTGGGCGCGGGCCGCGGCGATGACGTGGGGCTGCACCTGCGAGAAGACCGCACCCGGGTTCATGCCGCTGTCGACGCCGCGCTTGAGGCGGCGGGCCGCCGAGGAGATGACCTGCTCCTCGCGGTAGCGCAGCATGGCGAGCTGGTAGTCGGTGTCGAGCAGACCGGCCTCGTCCTCGTCCTCCGCGCCGCTCGGCAGGAGGTCGCGCACCCGGTCCAGGAGCTGGTGGGCACGCGTCCGCTTGACGATCTCGTCGAGCGCGATGCCCGCGACGAGCTTCACCATCTCGAACTGGTCGGCGTCCTGGAAGTCGCCGGCGTAGTCGGTGAGCAGCCCCTTCGCCACGAGCTGCAGCAGCACGTGGTTGTCGCCCTCGAAGGTCGTGAAGACGTCGGTGTCGGCCTTGAGGGCGGCGAAGCGGCTGGCGGACAGGTAGCCCGCCCCGCCGCACGCCTCGCGGCACTCCTGGATCGTGCGGGTCGCGTGCCACGTGCCGACGGCCTTGAGCCCCGCGGCGTGCGACTCGAGCGCGCGGCGGGACCGCTCGTCGGTCTTCTCGCCCGAGAAGACGGCGTGCAGCTCGGCCGCGAGGTCCTCCTGCGCGACGTGGAGCGCGTAGGTCGACGCGAGCAGGGGCAGCAGGCGCCGCTGGTGCTGCCCGTAGTCGAGCAGCAGCTCCTCCTGCTCGCCCGTCGCCTCGAACTGGCGCCGCCGCTCGGCGTACCGCACCGCCAGCACCATCGCGACCTTCGCCGCGTTGATGCCCGCGCCGCCGACGCTGACGCGCCCCTGGACGAGCGTGCCGATGGTGGTGAAGAAGCGCCGTCCCGGGCTCTCGATCTCGGACGAGTAGACGCCCGCGGGCGACACCGTCGCGAATCGGTCGAGCAGGTTCTCCCGCGGGATCCGCACGCCGTCGAACCACAGCCGTCCGTTGTCGACGCCCTGCAGGCCCATCTTGTGGCCGCAGTCCTCGATCCGCACGCCGGGCGCCGGCACGAGCTCCCCCGCCTCGTCGCGCACCCGGATCGGCACGATGAAGGCGTGCACGCCCTGGCTCTCCCCGCCGATGTGCAGCTGGGCGAACACGACGGCGAGCTCGCCGTGGCGGGCGGCGTTGCCGATGTAGTCCTTGCGGGCCGCGTCGTGCGGCGTCTCGACGACGAACTCGTCGGTCCCGACGTCGTACGTCGCCGTGGTCGCCAGCGCCTGCACGTTGGAGCCGTGGCCCGACTCGGTCATCGCGAACGACCCGAGGATGCTGCCGTCGATGATCCCGGGCAGGTACGCCGCGTGGTGCCGCTGGGTGCCGAGCTGCAGCACCGCGCCGCCGAAGAGACCGAACTGCACGCCGACCTTGACGAGGACCGACAGGTCGCCGAACGCCAGCGTCTCGAAGGCGGCGATGGACGCCCCGATGTCGCCGCCACCGCCGTGCTCCTCGGGGAAGCCGAAGCCGGTCTGGCCCGTCGAGGCGACCTGCTGGACGATCTCGAGGACGCGGTCGCGATAGGCCTCGCGGTCGAGGTCGTCGACCTCGCCGAGGAGGTCGGCGTGCTCGACGAGGTTGCGGCGCACGAGGTCACGGACCTCGGCGTACTTCCCGTCCAGGATCCGCTGCAGCGCGGCCGGGTCGGGGGCGACGGTGTGCTCGGGAGCGGCGTCACGGGCGACGCCCAGGTCGGTGGCCATGCCCGCCAAACTACCGGCGGGTCACCAACCCCTCCGAGCGGCTCAGTCGCCGGTCGGCGCGGCGGGCCGGTCGGCGCGGCGCCGGAACCGCCGGAACAGCCGCGACAGGTTGAGCCGCGACGCGCTCGGCGCCCGCTCCTCGTCGGTCTCGACGCGCACGTCGGCGTCCCGGCCGTCGGGTCCCAGCGGCACCCGCGACGTCGTCGTCGTGGGATGGCTGGAGAACCCGCGTCTCTCGAACTTCTGCCCGCTCGCGACCCCGCCCACGTAGAACGCGACCACCGCGATCATGGCTCCGGCGACGTCGTCGGCCACGTAGTGCCAGCCGAAGTAGAGCGTCGCGATGATGGTGAGGCCGAAGTTGGCCCAGAAGACCCAGTGCACGATCCGGCTCCGGATCGTGTACTGCACCATGAGCGCCCACAGCAGCGTGATCGCCGTGTGGAGGCTCGCGAACGCGGCGGTCGACTGCAACCCGTCGCCGTCCCCCCAGAGCACGTTGGTGCGGCTGTAGAACAGCGAGTCCGCGAGCTGGCTGGCCCCGGTGTCGAGGTCGGCGTAGAGCCACGGGAAGGCGAACTTCGGGCCGAGCGCCGGCAGCATGTAGTAGGTCGCCGTGCCGAGCGTCCACGCGATGACCTGCGAGGTCACGAACCAGTAGCCGAAGGAGATGTTGCGCGACCAGATGGTCCAGACGGCGACGAGCACCGGCACGAGCGGCAGGTACCACAGGTAGATCGTCGAGATCGACTGCTCGAACCACGAGAACCCGAAGATCGTGTGCAGCACGGCCGACGGGTCGTTGCCGAGGAAGAGGATCTTGTCGAGCGCGTGCAGCTCGGTGTCGTACTTCTTCTCGCCGAGCACGAACGGCAGGAACGACTTGAGGTTCCGGTAGCAGGCGTAGGTCACGTAGAAGCAGCCGATGCCCAGCGCCACGAGGGTGAACCGCTCGCGCGTCCAGTGCTCCCGCCAGCGGGCCTTCACCAGGTCGGGCACCTGCGACAACCGCATCCGCGAGTGCCACAGGGCGCGCGGCACGAGGTCGGCCAGGAGCGCCAGGCCGACGAGGAGCGGGAAGCGGAGCCAGCCCGGGCCGAGGAAGCCCTCGGGGTCGACGACGCTGCGTCCGAGCGACAGCGCGGTGACGACCGTGAGGATCGCCATCGTCGCTGCAACCCCGATGAGGAGGACGTAGGCGCGGCGATACACGCCGGTCAGTGTAGACGTGCGCGCGCCGCCCACCCTCCTCGCCTTTACCTCCCGCCCCCGCCGAGCGGCGCCGTCCCCGCGGGGTCGATGCGCACCTCCACCCGCTCCCCGGGCTCGGGCTCGGGCGCCTCCGGCGACGGCACGACATCGACCGGTCCGACCCCGTCGAGGTCGACCAGGAGCCGCCGTCCAGCACTCGTCGCCCGGGCGTGGAGCACGGTCCCCGGCCGCGTCCCGGCCCCCGCCGACCCCGCCGCGACCGCGAACGCCGTACGGCGCACCGCCCGGTCCCCGACGACGTGGGGGTAGCCGAGGAGGCGCGCCACCTCGGCGTCCCGCGGGGCGGCGTCGACCTCCGCGACGGTGCCCTCCTGCACGACCCGTCCCCCGCGGACGACGGCGACGCGGTCGGCGACGGCGTAGGCCTCGTCGACGTCGTGGGTGACGAGCAGCGCCGTCGTGCCGGCGGCCCGCAGGATGCCGGCCAGGTCGCCGGCGAGGCGCTCGCGCAGCGCGCGGTCGAGCGCGGAGAGCGGCTCGTCGAGGAGCAGCAGCCGGGGCGCGCAGGCCAGCGCGCGGGCCAGCGCGACCCGCTGCCGCTCGCCGCCGGAGAGGGTGCCGGGGGCACGGTCGGCGTACCCCTCCAGCCCCACCAGCGCCAGCAGCTCGGCGACCCGCGCCTGCGTCGTCGCCCGCGGGGTGCGCCGCAACCGCAGCGGGTAGGCCACGTTGCGGCCGACGCTGAGGTGGCCGAAGAGCTGCCCGTCCTGGAACATCAGCGCGAAGCCGCGCCGGTGCGGCGGGACGCCGGCCAGGTCGGCCCCGTCGAACGCGACGGAGCCCGCGGCGAGCGGCTCCAGCCCGGCGACGGCGCGGAGCAGCGTCGACTTGCCACTGCCGGAGGGACCGAGCACGGCCAGCACCTCGCCCGCCGGCAGGTGGAGGCTCGCGTCGGCGAGGGCGGGCACGCCGTCGTACGCCACCGTCACCCCGCGCAGCCGCAGGCCGTCCCCCAGGTCCGTCGTCGACACCATCACACCGCTCCCACGCTCGGCACCCGCAGGCGCTCCACCGCCAGCACCACCACCGTCACCGTCGCCGCCAGCACGACGGCCGCCGCCATCGCCATCCCCGGGTTGGACTGGGCCCCCGTCGTGCCCGGCGACCCGAGGAGCCGGCCGATGACCACCGGCAGCGTCGGGTGGTCGGGGCGGGACAGGAACGACGTCGCGCCGAACTCCCCCAGCGACGTCGCGAACGCGAACCCCGCGGCCGCCAGCAGCGGCCGCCACACCACGGGGAGGTCGACGACGAGCAGCGTCCGCGCCGGCGAGGCGCCGAGCGACGCCGCCGCCTGCCGCTGCCGGTCGTCGATGCCCGCGAGGACCGGGACGAGGGTGCGCACGACGAGCGGCAACGCGACCAGCGCCTGCACGAGAGGCACGAGCAGCGGCTCGTCGCGCAGGGCCAGCGGGGGCCGGGCGACCGTGACCAGCAGCCCGAAGCCGAGCACGACGGCCGACACCCCGAGCGGCAGCATGAAGAAGCCGTCGAGCAGGCCGCGCACGACCCGCTCGGGCCGGGTGCGGGCCCGCCGCGTCACCACGAGCGCGACGAGCAGGCCCAGCAGCAGCGCCATCCAGGTCGCGTCGACGGCGACCTGGAGGGAGTTCCGCAGGGCCGTGAGCACCGGTACGTCGAGGGCGGTCGTGACCCCCGGCTCGTCGAGCGCCCGGTAGTTCGCGAGCGTCCACGCGCCCCGCACCCGGAACGAGGCGGCGGCCAGGCCCGCGATCGGGAGCGCGGTCGCGAGCACGACGAGGCCGGTCACGACGAGCGCCGGCACGTCGCCGCGCCGCGGCCGGCGGGGACGGGGCGGCACGCGGTCGACGGGCACGGCTCCGTGGGCGCGCCCGCGCAGGCGCCCCAGGAGGGCCAGCAGCGCGACGACGGTGACCACCTGCACCAGCGAGAGGCAGGCCGCGGCGGGCAGGTCGAACGCCCGGGTCAGCAGGTAGATCTCGGTCTCGACGGTCGCGTAGCGGAGCCCGCCGAGCGTCAGCACGACGCCGAAGGCCGTGGAGCAGAACAAGAACACGACGGCCGCCGCCGAGGCCAGCGCCGACCGGAGGGCGGGCAGGGTCACCGTCAGCAGCACCCGCACGGGGCTCGCCCCCAGCGCGGCGGCGGCCTGCTCGGAGCGCGGGTCGAGGCCCGCCCAGGCGCCCCCCACGACCCGCACGACGACGGAGACGTTGAAGAAGACGAGCGCGGCGACGATCGCGGCGGGCGTGCCGTCCCAGCCGAGGAACGCCAGCAGCCCGCCCTCGCCGAGCAGCGCCCGGAAGGCCGCGCCCACGACGACGGTCGGCAACACGAAGGGCACCAGGGTCAGCGCCCGCAGCACCCGCGCGCCGGGGACCGCGAGGCGGAAGAGCACGTAGGCGACCGGCAGGCCCAGCAGCAGCGACAGCAGTGTGCCGAGCGCCGCCGACCACAGGGTGAACCACAGGACGCGCCCGGTGCGGTCCCGCCCGAGCACCTCGAGGAGCCCGCCCGGGTCCAGCTGCCCGTCGGGCGCGAGCCCGCGCACGAGCATCGCGCCCACGGGGAGCACGAAGAACACCGCCACGACCCCCAGCGGCAGCGCCGCGAGGGCCAGGAGGCGGAGGGCGCGGGTCAGCGCTGCGTCTCCTCGCGCCACTCGCCGATCCAGGTCTCGCGGTTCGCGGCGATCTCGGCGGGCTCCATCGTGTAAGGCGCGTCCGGCCGCGGCGCGAACTCCGCCCACGCTGCGGGGAGCTCGACGTCGTCGCGCACCGGGTAGACGTACATGTTGTCCGGCAGGGCCGCCTGGACCTCCTCCGACAGGAGCCAGGACACGAGTTCCTCGGCGCCCTCGGGGTTGTCGGCGCCGCGCAGCACGCCGGCGTACTCCACCTGCGTGAAGCACGTGTCGAGCAGCGCGCGGGTCGTCGTCGCGGACCCGTCCTCGGTGGTCGTGAACGCGGGCGAGGAGTCGTAGGACAGGACGATCGGCCGCTGGCCGCCCTCGCCGCCGGCGGTGAAGGACGTGTAGTAGGCGTCGCTCCAGCCCGCCACCAGCTCGGTGCCGTTGTCGACGAGCTGCCGCCAGTAGTCGCGCCACCCGTCCTCGCCGTACGCCGCGACCGTGGTCAGCAGGAAGGCGAGGCCCGGGCTGGAGTCGACGGGGCCGGGGGTGACGAACAGGTCGGCGTAGGTGGGGTCGACGAGGTCGTCGAGCGTCTCCGGCTCGGGGATGCCCCGCTCGGCGAACCACGCGGTGTCGACGTTGACGCAGACGTTGCCCGAGTCGACGGGCACGAGGCGGTCCTCGCCGGCCAGCGCGTAGGCGTCGGCGCCGGACGGCAGGTCGCCCCCGAACGGCTCGAGCGCGTCGGCGTCGAGGAGCCGGCTGGCGAACGTGTTGTCGACGCCGAAGACCGCGTCGGCCCCCGCGTCGTCGGGGTTGAGCGCGATCTCGGTGACGACCGCGCCGGCGTCGCCGGGCTGGCGGACCTCGAGGTCGACGTCGTGCTCGGCCTCGAACTCCGCGACGAGCTCGTCGGGGAGGCTGAACGACTCGTGGGCGACGAGCACCAGCTTCTCGGTGCCACCGCTCGCGCTCTCCTCCTCCCCGAACGTCGAGCAGGCCGCGAGGGCGGGCAGGACCAGGGCGCCCGTCACGAGGGTGGGCAGGATGCGACGCATGGCGTGACTCCCTTCGCCGGTGCTAACCGGAGCAGGTTCGAGGGTCTGCGGCGGATCCGCACTCTCAGCGCCCCGGCCTCTCGGCTCTCGGCGCTCCCCTGTCGTTGTGGGGGCGACCCTACGCTGCGCCGTCCGCGACCCGTGAGACGGTCGGTCCGTGGACGTGCGCATCCTCTCCTTCGACGAGCTCCCCCCGCGGCTGGCCTACGACATCTGGCGGCTCCGCCAGGAGGTGTTCGTGGTGGAGCAGGCGTGCCCCTACCCCGACCTCGACGGGCGCGACGTCGAGCCCGCCACGCGCCACGTGCTGCTGCTCGACGGCGAGGACCTGCTCGGCTACCTGCGCGTGCTCTCGGAGGGTCCCGACGGGGAGGTGGCCCGTGTCGGCCGGGTCGTGCTGGCGCCGGCCGCTCGGGGGCGTGGCCTCGGCACGCCGCTGATGCAGGCGGCACTCGACGTCGTGGGCGACCGGGTCTCCGTGCTGAGCGCGCAGGCGCCGCTCGCGGGGTGGTACGGCGCGCACGGGTACGTCGTCAGCGGCCCCGGGTACGACGAGGACGGCATCCCGCACGTGCCCATGACGCGGCCGACGGGAGGCTGAGACAGGCGCCGCCCGGAACCGGTGGGACCGGGCCGGGGCCGGGGCCGGGCCGAGAAATGTGCGGCTGGGACACCTCCGGCTCGATCCGGGCCGCACCAGCGGCACTGTTCCGCGCCCGACCGATCGCCCGGCCACCCCACACCCCGGGACGTCATGCGAACCGCGGGCACCGAGCACCGCTTCGCATGACGTCCGGCGGTACGACGCGGGTCTGGCGCCGCGCACGCCGCCGGCCATCCGGCCGAGGCCGAGGCCGAGGCCGAGGCCGAGAAGTGTGCGGCTGGGACACCTCCGGCTCGATCCGGGCCGCACCAGCGGCACAGTTCCGTGCCCGACCGATCACCCGGCCACCCCACACCCCGGGACGTCATGCGAACCGCGGGCACCGAGCACCGCTTCGCATGACGTCCGGCGGTACGACGCGGGTCTGGCGCCGCGCACGCCGCCGGCCATCCGGCCGAGGCCGAGGCCGAGAAGTGTGCGGCTGGGACACCTCCGGCTCGATCCGGGCCGCACCAGCGGCACAGTTCCGTGCCCGACCGATCACCCGCGGGCGGGCCAGGCCCGACACGGGCCCGGCACAGGCCCGGCACAGGCCCGGCACAGGCCCGGCACAGGCCCGGCACAGGCCCGGCACAGGCCCGGCACAGGCCCGACACAGGCCCGACACAGGCCCGGCTCGGGCGCGGGTCAGGCCCGGCGGTAGCGCGCCGGCACCCCGCTCACCGGGTCACTGCCCGGGAGGGCGCCGGCGGCGGCGCCGACGGTGTCCGCGATGCCCCGGTCGCGCTCGACGACCGCCTGGCCGCGCGCGACGAGGACCTCGAGGTGGGCCCGCGTCTCCATGACGGCGAGGGCCGCGTTGAACGAGTCGAGCGACGACCAGGCGCGCTCGTGGCGCGTCCAGGTCAGGTGGCCGGCGACGTCCTCGGCGGTGAGCCCCGGGCCCCCGGCCTCGAGCGGCTCCAGGCTCTGCCCGAGCCGGGCCTCGTGGTGGTCGAGGAGCTCGTCGACGCGCGCGTGGGCCGACCCCGTGACCGGTCCGTGGGCGGGGAGCAGCCGCAGGTCGGGCAGCGCCCGCACCTTCGCCAGCGAGCCCATGAAGTCGGCGAGCGCACCGAGCCGCGTGTCGGGCTCGAAGCCGATGGAGGGCGTGATGGTGGGCAGGACGTGGTCGCCCGCGAACAGGAGCCCGGCGTCTGCGTCCGCGAAGACGTAGTGCCCCGCCGTGTGCCCCGGGGTGTGCACGGCGTCGAACCGGCGCTCCCCGACCGCGATCGGCACGTCGCCCTCGATCCAGGTGTCGGGCAGTCCCCAGCTCTGCGCCTCCTCGTCGTCCGTCGGCGCGGCCAGCCACGCCTCCGCGGCACGCACCGAGCCCGCGTCGGCGAGGTGGGCGGCCATCACGCGGCGTACGGCGTCGCCCTCCGTCGCCAGCCGCAGCGACGTCTCCTCGCCACGGCCCAGCGCGACCTCGGCGCCGTTGACGTGGCGGAGCGCGACCGCCTGCGAGTAGTGGTCGCGGTGCACGTGGGTGACCAGAAAGCGACGGATGTCGCCGACGCCCGCGTCGATCGTCGCGAGGGCCTTCTCGAGCGCCTCCCGCGACTCCTCGATCGCCCAGCCGCCGTCGACGAGGGTGAGCGACCTGCCCCGGTCGTCCGCCGTCTCGACGGCGTAGACGTTGACGGCCCGCAGCCCGTCGTTCGGCAGCGGGAGGGGGATGCGGTGCACGCCCGGTGCCACCGGCCACGCCCCGGGCGTGGCCCAGGGGCGGTCCGAGTCGGGCGAGATGGCGTCGGCGGTGCTCACCCCGGCAGGCTAACCGCTGCCCGAACGGACGCTCGGGCGGGTGGGGACGGGCGTCAGGAACGCGCGCGGGAACGGCGCCGCCGGAACGCCCAGACCTGGGTCGCGAACGCCAGCACGCTGAGGATGCCGATGACGATCGCGCCCCACCAGGCCCAGGTCGGCACCGCGTCGCGGCCGAGCAGGAGCACGACCGCGGCGATGACGATGCCGGCGATGTTCGAGACCGCTTCGACGGCCGGGAACCGGGAGGCGGCGGTCGCGTCCAGCATCCCGCCGGCGGCCGCCCGGCCGAGGGACGTCGCCTCGTGGGTCGTCGCCGGCAGGGTGGACGTCCCCGCGAGCACCTCGAGGGTCTCCGGTGGCAGCCCGAGGGCGGCGACGACCTCGGGCAGGTCGACGGGGTGGCCCCGGAAGGCCGCGCGACGACGCACGGGGTCGGCGCCCCACCCCTCGAAGGCATCGTCCGCGTGCTGCGGCACGAGGTCCGCGACGAGCTCCGCGACCAGCTCGCGCGCCGGCTCGACGTCGTCCAGGTCGCCCTTGTGGACGACGGGCCAGAGGTCCGCGGGCCAGTGCCGACCACCGTCGATCTCGCCACGGACGACGTCGAGGACGTTCGTGTGGCCGCTGTCGACCAGGAGGAGGACACCCCGGTCCGGACCGCCGAGCGCGGTGCGCCCCGCGAGCTGTCCGACGACGTGGTCCTCCGTCGGCGTCGCGCCCGCCGCCGGGACCCACGTGACGAGGTGCCAGCCGTGCGCCTCCCGCACCTCGATGTGCGAGCCCGCCACGTCCTTGCCCAGGGGGCGGTACTCCCGCTCGTGGGCCGGCAGCACCAGCACGGCGCGCCACCCGTCGCCGAGCCGGTCGTCCCCCGGCTCGAAGGCGTCGACCACGATCCCGCTCCCCGGGATGCCGAGCCGGTCGGCCAGCTCCACGGCGGTGAGGTCGAAGCCGAACCCGTCGCGGCCCACCCGCACGAGGCCCCAGCGCGTGCGGGCGTCCTCGACGGTGGCGCGACCGCGCAGCTGGGCGAAGGTGACGATCGCTGCGCGGCGCTTCTCGTCGGTCCCGACGCGAGCGACGCCGCCGAGCGACCGGACGACCTCGGCGAGCTCGTCGGCCTGGGCACCGGGGAAGGCGAGCTGGACGATCTCGACCTGGTCGCGCGAGCGGGACATCTCCACCTCGTGAGCCGTGCTCACCGAGGGCGCCGGCCCGGCCTACGTGCAGCGGGGCACTGCGGAATGGGAGAACCGCGGTGGCGTCTCGGGTCACCACCGCGGTTCGAGAAGAAGTATGCCCCGCGGACGCGGGGCGCGTCTCAGTTTTCCCGTGAAACCGGCGCAACGTCTCCGCAAGAGCCCGGACGGGTCCGCGCCGCGTCGCATCTGCGCAGGTCAGGCGGCCTGGGCGACCCCCGCGGTAACGTCCACCGCACCCGACGTCGTGCGCTCCTGGCGGCGACGGTCGCGGGCCGCACCACGCCGTACGACGGCGGGCCACGCGTGCAGCCGCACGTGGGCCGCGCCGGTGAGCGCGCGCTGCCACCACGGCGCGGCGGGGACGCCGAGCGTCACCAGGGCGCGGCCCCGGCACTCGACCCGCACGACGACGCCGCGTGCCGCCATGAGCGCGGCCGCGTCGCGCACCTCGCGGCCGGCGCGGACCCGACCGAAGGCGACCGTGTCGTCGACCCGCAGCACCAGACCGTCGCGGTCGCGCACCAGCACCGCCGGGACGGCGCCGTCGCGGCCCGCCATCTCGAGGAACAGGCCGCCCACGTGCCCGACGCACCGGTGATCGTTCATGGAGGACAGCGTCCACTACCGACCACAAAATCTCAACACGAAACCTAAACGGATTGTTGAGGTATAGGATCCGGGCCATGGCCCACGACCGATCCACCGACGCCGGATCCACGTCCGTCGGCGACCTCGCGATCGGTGAGCTCGCCGAGGCCACCGGCGTCAGCGTCCCCACCCTCCGCATGTGGGAGCAGCGCCACGGCTTCCCGGTCGCCCGCAGACTACCGAGCGGCCACCGGCGCTACGAGGCCGCCGACATCGAGCTGGTGCGCCAGGTGCTCGCCCACCGCCGGGCCGGGCTGCGGCTCGACCAGTCGATCTCGCGCGTGCAGCTCGCCGCCAGCCCGCCCACCGCGTCGGTCTTCGCCGAGCTGCGCGGGGTCAACGTCGGGCTCCCCGTCCACCGGCTGAGCAAGGGCACGCTCATCGCCGTCTCGTGGGCCATCGAGGACGAGTTCATGGCCCGGGCCCAGCGCCCCCACCTGTACGGCGCGTTCCAGCGCGTCGCGTTCTACGAGCGCGCCGAGGCGCGGTGGACCGACCTGGCCCGGCGTGCGGCGACGACGATCGTGTTCGCCGACTTCGACGAGTCCGACCCGCCCGCCCAGGCCGGGACCGTCCGGCGCGTGGGCCTGCCCGAGGACTCGCCGCTGCGGAGCGAGTGGGCCGTCGTGTGCGACTCCGACGACCTCTGCATCGCCCTCTCCGCCTGGGAGATCCCCGGCCAGACCGACGTCCCCGACGACCGGCGCGAGTTCGAGGCCGTCTGGTCGCTGCGCCCGGCCGACGTCGCGACCGCCGCGCTCGTCTGCGCCACGGCCGCCGGCGAGTCCGCGACCGTCGCCAGCGAGGGGGCGCTGCTCCGCGCCGTACGCCCCGGCCCGCGGGTCGACGCCGAGTGGGCGGCGGCCGAGGCGCTCTTCGCCCGGATGGTCGCCTACGTGGACCGTCGACAGCGCTGAAGTCTGCCCGTCCGGGCGGCGATCCGGGGGCGCAGCGCTGCTACGTTCAGGCCTCATGCGCAGCGCCAAGGACTTCTTCGCCCCGCTCGCGGTCGGGGCCCCGGCCCCGGTCCGCGAGGTGCCCGCCCGGCCGAGCCGGGCCATCCACTTCTTCGACCCGAGCAACCCCAAGATGGCCGCCAAGGTCCCCGACATGGTCGGCACCGTGGACGTGCTCCTGGGCAACCTCGAGGACGCCGTGAAGGCGGACAAGAAGGTGGAGGCGCGCGAGGGCCTCGTGCGGATCGGGCAGGACGTGGACTTCGGCCCCACCCAGCTCTGGACCCGCATCAACTCCCTCGACAGCCCCTGGGCGCTCGACGACCTGACCACGCTGGTCCCGGCGATCGGCCACAAGCTCGACGTCGTCATGGTCCCGAAGGTGCAGGGGGCCGAGGACATCCACTACGTGGACCGCCTGCTCGCCCAGCTCGAGGCCAAGGCCGGCCTCGAGCGGCCGATCCTCGTCCACGCCATCCTCGAGACCGCCCGCGGCGTCGCCAACGTCGAGGAGATCTGCGGCGCCTCGCCGCGCATGCAGGGCCTGTCCCTCGGCCCGGCCGACCTCGCCGCCGACCGCCGCATGAAGACCACCCGCGTGGGCGGCGGCCACCCCGGCTACCTGGTGCGCCAGGACCCCCCGAAGGGCGAGGACGGCACGGCGCAGATCGAGGCGCAGCGCGCGACGTACCAGCAGGACCTCTGGCACTACACCGTCGCCCGCATGGTCGACGCGTGCGCGGCCCACGGGATCTACCCCTACTACGGGCCGTTCGGCGACATCACCGACGTCGTCGCCTGCGAGGACCAGTTCCGCAACGCGTTCCTGCTCGGCTGCGTCGGCACGTGGTCGCTGCACCCCAAGCAGATCGCGATCGCCAACCGCGTCTTCTCCCCCAGCGTCGAGGACATCCGGCACGCGCGCCGCGTCGTCGCCGCCATGGGCGACGGCACCGGCGCCGTCATGCTCGACGGCAAGATGGAGGACGACGCCTCCCTCAAGCAGTGCCTCGTGATGGTCGACCTCGCCGAGCAGCTGGCGGCGGTCGACCCCGAGCTGAAGAAGCAGTACGACGCGATCGACGCCGAGCCGCAGGGAGCCTGACATGACCGAGCCCGCCTTCACCCCGCTCCGCTCCGTCCTCTACATGCCGTCCTCCAACGCGAAGGCGCTGGAGAAGGCGAAGACCCTGCCGATCGACGGCGTCATCTTCGACCTCGAGGACGCCGTCGCCCCCGACGCCAAGCCCGCCGCCCGCGAGGCGGCGGCCGCTGCCGTGGGCTCGGGCGCGTACGGCCGACGCACCCTCACCATCCGCGTCAACGGCCTCGGCACCCAGTGGCACGACGACGACATCGCCGCCGCCGCGCAGGCCGGTCCGGCCGGCATCGTCGTGCCCAAGGTCAACAGCGCCGAGGAGGTCAAGCAGCTCGTCGCCGCCATCGAGAAGGCCGGCGCTCCCGACCACACGCGGCTCTGGGCGATGGTCGAGACCCCCGAGGCCATCTTCGGCGTGCGCGAGCTGGCCGCCGCCGACGACCGGCTCGCCGTGCTCGTCATGGGCACGAACGACCTGGTCAAGGAGCTGTACGCCGAGCACGTGCCCGGCCGCGCCCCCCTCCTGACGGCGCTGTCGTGGTCGGTGCTCGCCGCCCGCGCCGCCGGCGTCGCCATCCTCGACGGCGTCTACAACGACGTGAAGAACACCGAGGGGTTCCTCGCCGAGTGCACGCAGGGCGCGCAGATGGGCTTCGACGGCAAGACGCTCATCCACCCCGGCCAGGTCGCCGGCGCCAACGAGACCTTCGCGCCCAGCCCCCAGGCCGTCGAGGACGCCCGCGGCATGCTCGCCGCCTGGGAGGAGGGCAAGGGCTCGGGCGTCGTCACCTACAACGGCAAGATGGTCGAGAACCTCCACGTCGAGTCGGCGCAGCGCGCCCTCTCGATCCACGAGGCGATCACCGCGCTGGAGGCCGACGCCTGAGCCCGGCCGTTCCGTGGCTGCGGCCCGGTGGGACCCCCGGGGGTCCTGCCGGGCCGTTGTCGTACGGCGACGACGTAACGCTGTGGCCCTCCGCACGTTCTGACCAGTGAGGCCGGCGCCTCCCTCTCCAGCCGGCCCGGAGACAGAGGCATGCCGACCGATCCGCCCGACGACACCTCGTCGCAGCCCGGCCACGACCTCCAGCGTGCCCTCTTCGACCTGTTCCGGGACGCGGCGCCCGAGCGCGAGTCCGAGCGCGAGTCCGAGCGCGAGCCCGGACACGGCGCCGAAGGGGTCGCGGACGACAGGCCCGCGGCCCGTCCGACTGTCGTCCCCGACCCTTTCCCGGCGGCGGAGCGGCCGCACCGGCCCCGCACGCTGGCGGACCGGATCGCGGAGCGGCAGGCGGCGCTGGCCCCGACGGACCCCGGGCCGGAGCGCGAGCCGGAGCCCGAGCCGACCGTGGTCGTGACCCCGGCGGCCGACCTCTACCCGAAGCGGGAGCCCGAGCCCGAGCCGGAGCCCGAGCCGGAGCCCGACGTCGCGCCGCTGACCGTGCTGCTGAGCCCGCCCGTGGACGAGCCCGCCGAGGTCACCGAGGTCACCGAGGTCGCCACGCCCCGTCGGGACACGGCCGACGACGAGACGCGCCGCCCCTGGCTGCTGCCCCTCGTCGGGGTGGCCGTCATCTGCCTCGTGGTCGCGATCGGCGGGGTGCTGGCCCTGGGGGACGACGACGGCCCCCAACAGTCCGCGCCCAGCGAGGAGCCGAGCGCGACCCCCACCGCCAGCGACGTCGAGGCGCTGCTCGCGAGCAGCCGGACGTTGTACGACGAGGTCTCCGACACCGTCGCCGCCACGGCCGACCTGGCCGGCCTCCCCGAGGCGGTCGCGGTCGCCGAGGACGCCCGGGGCGAGGCCGAGGCCCTGGTCGCGCAGGCCGGCACCCTCGACCCGGCTCCGACGCAGCCCGAGCTCGACGTCGTCACCCGGCAGCGCGACCTGATCGCCGCCGTGGCCGCGTTCGCCACGCTCGACCCGGCCACGCTCGCCACGTTCGGCGAGCTCTCCACCGCCGTGCGGGGCGCCGCCGACCTGCTCGCGCAGGCCGAGGCCAGCCTCGAGCTGGCCGGACGCGACGACGACCAGGCGGCGGCGGGCGACCCGCTCGACGCCGCACCGGACGACCTCGTGCTCGCGGCGGCCC
Source organism: Nocardioides zeae (assembly GCF_030818655.1). NCBI lineage: Bacteria > Bacillati > Actinomycetota > Actinomycetes > Propionibacteriales > Nocardioidaceae > Nocardioides > Nocardioides zeae. The sequence continues at coordinate 2,813,685 of NZ_JAUTAN010000001.1, forward strand.
GGTCCCGCGTCGTACCGGCGGCGCCGCCGACGTCCACCGCCCAGCACCTCGTCGGCCTCGTCGGGACCGCGGCGGTCCGTGCGACCACCGAGGACCTCACGGAGATCGCCGGTCGGCTCGAGCTGTCGACGCGGACCGCGGAGATCCGGGAGGCGGCGGAGGACGCGGCGGCGCTGGCGGTCTACGCGCAGGCGGCGCGGGCCGGCTTCGACGACGACTCGGAGACCGCGGTCGCGCTCGACCGCCTCCTCGCGCTGCTCGGTCCCGTCGGCCGTCTCGTCGAGCTCGACGGCGAGAACCTCGACCTCTGGACCGACGTCAGCGCACAGCTCGCGGACGCCACCGGCGGCGACGACCAGCTCGGCGCCGCGGCGCGCGCCGCCTACGCCCACGTCGACACGCTCGTGGCGGCTGCTCGCTCCACCATCGCCGCCTGGGAGGCGGAGGTCGCCCAGCAGGAGGGATCGGCGGCGGGCGCCGCGGCCGTGACGACGTACGCCACCGCGATGAACGGCGTGTTCAGCACCTACGACGCGCTCACCGCCCAGACCCCGCGGCTCGCGGCGGGCGACGCCCCGAGCTCGTCGGTGGGGTCGGCCCTGTTCCGCCTCCGGGGGCCCTGGGCGTCGCTGGAGCAGCGGGTGCGGAGCGTCACCGCGCCCGGCTCCCTGCGGTCGGCCCACGCCTCGGTCGTCGCCCTCGTCGCCGCCGCCGAGCAGGCCGTGGTCCGGGGCGAGGCGGTCTCCCGCGAGGGCGAGCAGTGCATCGCCGGGGGTGGGTCGCCGACCGGCTGCCGGCTCGGACGGCAGCCGACGTGGTCGAGCTACAGCACGAGCCTCGCCACCGTGCAGGGCGGCCCCACCGTGCGCAGCAGCTGGTCGGCGGCACTGGCGGAGGCCCAGGAGGGCGCCCCGGCCGGGACGCCACCGCCGCGACCGGACGTCTGATCCTGGGGTCGGGCGCTCACAGCGGTTCCCACCCGCGGAGGAAGGCCAGCACCCGCTCGGCCGGCATCTCGCACGGGCGGAAGGCCTCGCCCGCGGCCGCCAGGTAGACGTTGGCGCTCACGAAGGCCGTCCCGCCCAGCTGCTCCGCCCACACCTTCAGGCTGCGCCCGCCCGCGTGCTCGGTGACGGTGACGGCCCAGCGGTCGCCGCCGTACCGCACCGTCGAGCTGCCCCGCGGCAGCCGCGCGACGAGGTCGGCGACGGGGGTCGGGGTGTCCACCTCCCCATCGTCGCCCACCGGCCATGATGGCCGGGTGCGTGCCGTCGTCCAGCGAACCCTCTCCGCCTCCGTCCGCGTCGCCGACGAGGTCGTCGGTCGCACCGACGGACCGGGCCTGCTCGTCTACCTCGGCGTCACCCACGACGACGGACCCGCCGACGTCGCCTGGATCGCGCGCAAGGTCTGGGAGCTGCGCCTCCTGCGCGACGAGCGCTCCGCCTCCGACGCGGGCGCCCCGGTGCTGGTGGTCAGCCAGTTCACGTTGTACGGCGACGCCCGCAAGGGACGACGCCCCTCGTGGTCGGCGGCCGCGCCGGGTCCGGTGAGCGAGCCGTTGTACGACGCGGTCTGCGCCGAGCTGGAACGACTCGGCGCCCGGGTCGAGCGCGGCGTGTTCGGGGCCGACATGCAGGTCGCGTCGGTCAACGACGGACCCATCACGCTCGTGCTCGACTCGCCGCGGGCCTGAGGGCGCGGCCCGGGGGGCGCGGCCCGGGGGCGCGGCCCGGGGGCGCGGCCCGGGGGGGCGAAGAAAACGCGGACGAGCCGAGCCTGGTCGAGGAAAACGCGGACCGGGTCCCGGACCGGGGAAAGAGAACGCGGACCCGGAGCCGCGACACGCCGAGCCCGACCGGGACCTGGTCCGCGTTTTCCTTCTCCCGCTCCCCCACCGGTCCGCGTTTTCTTTCCCGGGTCCAGGTCCGTCCGGGTCCAGGTCCGTCCGGGTCCGGGTCCGTCCGGGTCCGGGTCCGTCCGGGTCCGGGTCCGTCCGGGTCCGGGTCCGTCCGGGTCGGGGTCCGGCCGGCGCGTCAGTCGCGCCGTACCGGCTCCATCGGCACCCGCACACCGCGCTCGGCCGCCACCTCGGCGGCGCGGGAGTAGCCCGCGTCGACGTGGCGCACGACGCCCATGCCGGGGTCGTTCGTGAGCACGCGCTCGATCTTCTCGGCGGCCAGCTCGGTGCCGTCGGCGACGACCACCTGCCCGGCGTGGATCGAGCGACCGATGCCGACGCCGCCCCCGTGGTGGATCGACACCCAGGTGGCGCCCGAGGCGGTGGTGA